>DAIQPT010000023.1:0-18627 GCA_036787185.1 Acidimicrobiales bacterium
GGGCCACAATACGCCAACGTCACGGCCAGCGAGTTAAATGGAGAAGTGAAGAAGCGCGCCGTAGTGACCACGCAGGGGAACCTGCAACGCTCGACGCAGTGGGCGGGACTCAGCACCGGCGACCCGGTCATCGTGAACGCCGAAAAGGAACTCCGCCACTCCTGGGTCTTCGTCGCCCACGTACGCAACCTCGCCACCGAGGAAGAGTGGGTCGAGGTGCGCGGTGGTCGCAGTGGTGAGATGAAGGGTCGCAGTTTTCGCTGTGATCTCATCTACCCACCGACCGCCAAAAAGGGCTCGAAAGTCGTCGGCCTCTCCTACGCCCAGGCGCCCCAGCTGCCGCTGGGCTAACGCTGCGCGTCGACCGAGTTGACGTGGGGCGAGAGTAGGACGTAGAGCACGCCGGGGGCGCAGACCGCCACCGCGAGTTCGAAGTAGTGGGCGACGCCGATGTGGCTCGACAGGGCACTGGCCACCACAATGCCCACGGGGCTCATGGCAAATGAGACAAACCAGTCAACGGACGAGACCCGTCCGAGGAGTTCTCGTGGGACTTCAATCTGGAGCATCGACTCCCAGATGGTGCCCCCGAGGGGCATCATGAGGCCGGCTACTACCGGAAAGATCATGACGATCCAAAAGTTGCTGCCGATGGCGAAGGCCAGGGCCGACGCGGTGCCCAACGTCCAGTAGGTCCACATCCGACGCACCCGGCGACGCGGCATTTTCAGGTTCGATGAAAGGAGGCCACCCGCGGCGCCGGCCACCCCGAAGAGGGCGAAGGCCAGGCCTACCGTCGACTTGGTGTCGTGCAGGGTGACGCGCAGGAAGTAGGGGATGAGCACCGAACTGGGGAAGAAGACCAGGCCATTGACGAAGGTCACCACGATGAGCGTCCACAACATCCACGGGGCTCGGCGAACAAACAAGAGACCCTCTTTGATCTCGTGAGTCATCGATGTTGTGGCGGTGCGTTCGATCGCTGGTGGCACCCGCAGTACCGCGAGTGTCAGGGCCGAGAGCGCGAAGGTGGCGGCGTCAACCCCAATCGCCAGCGAGGTTGACACTGACACCAAGAGGCCCCCGATGGCCGGCCCGAGTGTGTTGCCGAGCAACATCATGGCCACGGGCCGCGCTCCGTTCATGGCCGGCAGCAGTTCCTCCGGGGTGATCTCGGGCACCAGCGCCGAGAAGGCGGGGGTGAAGACGGCGTCAAAGGTGCCGAAGAGGCCACCGAATACCAGCAGGTCGATGAAGTGGAGGTGCCGGGTAACGACGAGCACGGTGAGTCCCGCGGTAAGTACCCCGCGACCGATGTCCGACCAGAGCATTAGGGCCCGCCGGGGGAGTCGATCGACGAGCGCGCCACCCACCAACACGAACAGCACCATTGGAACGATGCGGGCGGCGGTGAACCACCCCAGCTTGGCTGCGGAGTGGGTGGTGTCGATGACCAAGAGTGAGAAGGCCACGTTGGCCACGCCATCACCGAAATTTGAGATGGCCTGCCCCGAGAGCAGGAGCGCGGGGTTGCGGTGAGTGAAGAGCGTCAGCAGCGCTGGCTTGGTGGCCACTCGGTCAGTCTACGAATACCGCCGGACCCGACGGGGTCGATGTGCCTCGGCGTATGCCTTGTTGGCGCAGTGCCTTAGAGCGTGACGCCGCAGAGCGTCGTGTGGCCGAGGGTTCGCGCCAGGTTGAAGCGCCACTGACCGTTCTGAAACTCCCAATAGGAGAGATTGGTGGCTCGCCCCACGTGGGCGTGCACGACAACCGCGCCGTCGGCGAGCGGAGTCACGCTGGTGGCGATCCACTTCGGGGGGTAGGGGATACAGCGCCCACTCACCGTAGTGAAGCCAGCTTTCGACAGTGCAGCCTGTGTGTGGTGATCGAAGGCGTCGTAGGTGGCGATGACGTCGCGGTCGTGCCAGGTGTAATAGAACTGCGTGACGTCCGCCTCCAGGACCGGCGCACTGAGCGCGGTCTGCTGCGCGGCGGAACGATTCGCCGAAAGGGTGCCACCCCACACCGCGAGTCCAATCAGTGCGGCCACGCCGACTATGAGTGCGGCGACCAGTAGCCACGTTTGCGACGAGCGAGCGACGTTTGATTTAGAGGTCACGAAAGCTCCGTAATGGTCGTTGGGGTGATGGTGAAGCCACGGCCCGACGGCAACGTGCACGTCGTGCCATGACTGAGAACGACACACGTGATCGGTGCACCCACCACGTGGGTGGGGGCGAGGAAGGTGGGCGTGCCGAGTCCGGCGTTTGATCCGCAGTTGATCGAGCGGCAGACGGTGATGTGGCCGGTGCTGGTCATGACGACGTGCTGGGCGAAGGTGCTCGAGGCGTATTCGCAGTAGATGGAGTGCTGGGTGGAGCCAGTTTCAGTGTCGAATTCACACGACACCTGCTGGGGCGAGGCGTAGAACTCGTAGACACTGCCCGTGGCGTGCACGACCGACGTGGTGTGGTGATGGCTCATCCGCACGCCTGCGGCAACCAAGAACAGTGCCACCATAAGGGCGAGCGATCCCCGCACGACGAGGCTCCCTCGCCGCTTGAGTCCTGGTGTGGTTGACGACATGGCTGGCTCCTTTGCAACGCATCGCCCAGTCTAAGGAGCGGGGCGTCGGTGCGGTGGATTACGCGACGAGGTCGCGGTCGGCCGTGAACTCGAGTGTGAGCCAGAGGTCGTGGGGGATGGTGGCGAGTTTGGCGAACAGCATCCGACGCACGTCGTCGGACTGCGCCACTGTCCAGGTGATGGGCACGACAAAGTCGATCTCGACGTAGAACTTTCGACCGATCTTCGTCATGCGCATGTGGCGGTCGGTGAGACCAAAGGCTTCGGCGACCTCGACAAAGGCCGCGTCGGCCGCGTCCACGAGAGGTTCGTCGGGCACACCTTCAATGAGCTCAACGAAAGTACGGCGCACCATGCCGGCGGGTGGTCCAACCATGATGAAGCAGGCTGCAATCACCATGACCGGATCGACGTAGGGCGCCAACCATGCGTAGCTTGACCCGTGCAGCAGGCGAGCAATGGTGAAGGCACCGAAGATCGCCGCACCGAGGGCCGCGCCGGCGAGCCACTGCAGCGCTTCAGCGCGAACGAGTTCGCTCCGACGCGCGATGCGGCGGAGACGCCACCACACCAGTGCCGGGATAAAGGTGGAGGCAATGGCGTAAGCGAAGCCCCAATTGTTCGGCAGCGCACTGCCGCCACCGACGATGGTCATGATGGCATTGAAGATGGCGTAGGCGCACGTGGCGAGAAGGGCCACACCCTCAATACCGATGATGAGGGGCACCAGCGCTTCACGTCCGTAGGGGAAGCGCTCCGTCGGCCCCGCCTCGACGAGCCGCGACACGCGCGAGGCCATCCAGGTCAGCAAGATGCCGAGGAAGGTGTAGACGCCGTCAAAGAGGATGATCTGCGATCCCGAGACGATACCGATGGCAATGGCGGCAATGGCGAAGGCGAGCCCGCCGAGGAACGAAATTGTCAATGCCCGCCGTTCCTGGCGAAATTCAATTTTCTTTGCGAGACGTTTGGTTCCGCTCACGATGCACCTCAGTTGTCTCTCCCCAGCCTACGGGGCCCCTTCGGTGTGGCGGTTGTCAATGGGTCCGCCGCCGGGTCAAAACTGACTATATATGTGCAATAACCTGAAACGGTGGCCAGCAACCCGCGGCCAACGAAGCGGAGCGAGGTCTCCCGCCACCGGCGGAGTGACAATTTTGTTGCAATTCCCCAGTAATGACGCTTTCGTCTAGTTCCTTGGGCAACGGTCACTGACAGTGTGATCTGTACGAAGGGAATTTACGGTGGCAACCACGGCACGCCTAGCGCGACGGTAGTCACCATCGCCTAGTTGCTTCAGACGCAATGCAGAATCCCCGCTCCGGAAGGAGCGGGGATTCTGCTTTAAAGCGTCAAGAAGTGGTTAGTGTCGCCACACTTCCAACTCATTTGGAATCTCGCTTTCGCGTATTCGGCGCTCAAGACCTGCACCCTCGACTGGTTTCCAATCACGTTCAACGATGTCCAGGAGGTCGTCGTCGGCGTTGCCACCCAGCAACGTGATGAGGGCCGGAATGTGTTCGGCGCGCACGACTGTGATCCATTCGTATTCGCTGTCACCCGGACCGAGATCATGACCCTCGATGACGAAGTCTCCCTCGTCGTTAATGGATGCCCAGAGACTCATCCAGATGTCACCGTTGGTTCGTGCCTGCAGGCTGAGCATTCGTGCCATTCCCTGCTCCTTTCGACACTCCATTGTCTCGAAGGGGTGTGACGTAAGAACTACGACTTTTGCGGGGAGCTCTGGGTTGACCAGAATTGTTGCGAGATGGTTGCGATGGTTTGTTGGCCGTAAGCCATTGTGGCGTTGCCATCGGTCAAAATTGCCGCGATGTAATCGTGCCCGTTGCCATGTATCCAGCCAATCGAATTCACCGTCCAATCGGTGTACCCGTGAATGGGGAGCCACCCGTTTTTGAGAGAGACGGTTGTGCCTTGGCTGACCCCACTAGTGATACCCCAATCCTCGGACGCAATGACGTTGGCCATCAGAGTTGCGGCATAACGGCGTGCTGTCGCTGTGAGTATCCCGGTGGATTCAGCGATCTGCTGAACAAGTCGTACTTGGTCCGCCGCGGTAGTTGTGGTGAGCCCCCATGCCGGCCACGGGAATCCCTTTACCGAGAGAAGTTTTTCAACGACGGTGTGTTTGAGACCAAGGCGATTGTTGTAGTTGGTGAGAGCGCTGTACCCATCAATCTTCTCCCAAAGATCCGTGGTGGCGTTGTTATCACTGTCTTCAATCATGCTCGTCGCCAGTGGTTGCCAGGTCGAAGGGACCACGCCATGATGTGTCGCCAAAATTGTTTCGAGTACGTCGAGTTTCACAATGCTGGCGTCGTAGTGGGGTAGCGCGCCCGTCGTAAAGCTATAGGTTTTGCCAGTAGCGAGGTTCATGACGGCACAGTCGATTGTGGTGTGGTCACGAAGTTGCAGTTGTTTGACGAAGCTCGCCGTGAAGGGGTTTGATGGGGCACGCTGCTGTTGGCTTGCCCCACTGACGACGCCGCCAGTACTCGCGCTTAGGGGCGAGGCGAGAAGTGAGATCACGATTGTTCCCATTGCGGAGAGGGCGGTGAGTCGTTTCACCGGTGCGGCAATGCGGGGATTGGCCATTGGTTAGAAAGCGTTGCTATTTGGGGCTAGCCCGAAGAGCCCCCGCAACGCGTTGTACGCCGTACGGAAGGCGGCCTTGGCATTGGTGGCGGCAAGGTCATCGGGCTGGGACGCCGCGAGACATGAGGAGGCAATGTAAGCGGTGTAGCCATTGTTGTTCTGGTACAGACACGAACTAATGGCGTTGTCGTCAGCCAAGCTTGCCGTGAATGAAGCGGCCAGCAGGTTCTTCACGGAGACCTCGTCGTTGGTCGTCGTGGGCAGACTTTGCGTCTGGGCTAGTAAAGCCTGTCGCGTTGAGATGATGCTGGCAATGTCACTCTCATACTGATTCAGCGTGAGGGGCGATCCGTTGCCATTGACGACTGAATTGAGGCCCCCGTAGTACTGATTGAGCGTTGGAAGCACTGCAGCGGAGCTTGCCAAGATCTGCTGCACCGAGGAGATGAAGCCCAGCTGGGAGCCCGTTGAAGTAATCCAGCCCTGGATGGGTGTGGATGAAGGGAACGCAACATGCCCGAGGAAGGACAGCCCCCCAAAGTCGGTAGTCGCCACGACGCCCAACGGCGATAATTGGCTGGCCGATGCTGATGACGCTTGGTGCAGCGCCGCCGCCGCCGTTGTGAGCCAGTTTTGTTCTGCGTCGAGGGCGTTTTGCACCTTGGACTGCGTGGCGGCGTCCGGGTGTGTGAGGCCGGAAACCGTAGCGCGTGCGGCTCGCAGTGAGTTCAGTGTCTGGGATATGTCGGTTTCAACGGTCGTGGGGCGACCAGCGGATCCAAGCGCATTCGCGGCAGCCGCAAGGACCTGGTTCTGGGCGAGCAGCGGCTGCATGGCCGTCGCAACACGGTTGTTGTAGGAAGAACCCGACGACTGTGATGAAGTGCCAATAATGGCGAGGGTGACTCCGAGGGCCACAACGGCACAGGCGCCTCCAATGATCAGTGCCTTATTCGAACGGTTCGGCCGGTTGACGGGGGTCACCACGGGGTTGACCGCGGTGGCGTTGGGGGTCTCATCGTCCTGATACCACCCCTGAACAGGCTTCATGTCGGGTAACGGTGGCGTGGTTGCCGCGGACGCAGTCACTGGGGGAGTGGCAACGACTGGCGTCTCTGACACAACTGGTGTGGGGGCCTGGGCCTCAACGGCGATGGAGGCCCCACACTTCGGACAGAAGTTTCCGCCGTACTGGGGCTGGCCACACTTGGGGCAGTAGCCCGAGGGCATTGCAACTGTTTCAACCATGTCGGCCTCCATTGCATGTTGATGAAGATAGGTAGCAAACGCTGAATCCGATACTACTCAGCCGCTACGTGCTCCACGGGGTGAAGTGATCTCGGATTTCTGGTGACAATTTGGTGACATCGGTGGGCGCAGGCTCGGGCTGTTACTGAAAGATGCCTATACTTACCATCAATAACCGAAAGGACCGTCATGCCACGCCGCCATTTTTCTCAATTGTTCATTTCGCTGGCCTTTGTGCTTGTACTCGTGGGTGGTCTGGTCGTGCCAGTGGGAACCCAGGCTGCACAGGGGGCACCTGGTGCGACTGCTCATGCGACCGCCTCGTCTCGATTCGGTAATCCGGTAGTCGTCGCTGGTGCGCGCTATGTGGCGCACGTAGCCCACCCAATTCAGTGGAATAGCTCGATGCTGATTTCGGGCCAGAGCAGCACCATGACGGGCGGCCAGTGCACGAGTGCAACCTTTTGCATTAATTACGGCATTGCCAATGACACCAGTGGCGCTGGTGATTACTACGGACTATTCAATGGTCGCACTTGGAAAGAGTGGTGGTACCCCGCGGGGCTCCCACAGGGTGGGGGCAACGCACCGACACCGTTGGCGTCCTGCGCAAACTCTTCGCTGTGCCTGATCGGTAACGATGGCACGTCGGCGAATTCGAATATTGCCTTTTTGCAGGGGGGTACGTATACCGAGTTCCCAACAGTCAAAACGCTGAACATCACCATTGGCTCGGTGCCATGCGTCTCGTCAACGTTCTGCCCAGCGTCAACCGCGAACGAAGAGTCGAATTTGACGTCGGCGACCTGCTTGTCGACAACATTCTGTGTTGTTGGCGGCACCTATCTCGATCGCAATTACAACTCACAGGCTTTTGTCGCGGTGTGGAATGGCACAGCGTTTTCGGACACCGAAGTTGCTGGCGACCTGAATAACGCTTCGGGAAATTCGAATGCGCCAACCCCCGCCGTCAATACGGTGTCTTGTGCCAGTTCCAGCTTCTGCGTCGCTGGCGGCAACTACGTTGACCAGAACGGTTCGTCGGAGGCTTTCGTGGCCACATGGAACGGCCGTTCGTGGTCGACCCAAGCCATCGGTGGCGACACACCAGTCGGCGCAACGGGCGCTACTGGTGCAACGGGCGTATCCGGGTCTACGGGAAGCCAGGGGTTCTCGGGCGCGAGCGGGGCAACCGGGAGCACTGGGGCCTCTGGTGCGAGCGGAAGTAGCGGTGCGTCAGGCTACACGGGCTACACCGGCTATTCCGGAGCGACGGGGTACACCGGTGCGACTGGCTACAGCGGTGGCACGGGTAGTTCCGGTAGTACGGGCTACAGCGGATTCACCGGCGCTTCTGGATCGAGTGGCAGCTCCGGCGCGACGGGTGCCACCGGCAGTTCAGGGTGGTACGCCGCAAGTATTACGGCGAGTAGCTGCGCGGCGCACGGTCGCTGCGTTCTCGGCGGCACCTTTAGCAGCAATGCCTATGCCTCGGGAACTGATGTCTTCTTCTTGACACCCGTGAGCGGCCAGTGGACCGCCTTCCCCACGGTGGGGGGAGATGCGTCGATCAACGGATTGTCGTGCCCCTCGTCATCGTTCTGTGTTGGCGTGGGCGGCTACAGCAGTTCGAACGTACGGCAACCCTATGAAGCCATGTGGAATGGCTCAACGTGGTCCGCGTGGAGCAATCAGGTGTCGAACGCCGCGGGCGGCGGCGGCGTTCTCAATTCCGTGGATTGCACATCCTCTTCGTATTGCATTGCGGGTGGCTGGTATAACGACCAGACGGCGCAATACGGAAACTCCGGCACCGCGGCCTTTGCCACCACGCTGGATCACGGTCAGTGGATTGACCGTGAAGTGGCTCAGGGGTACAACGCATCTGACGATGCGAGCATTACCGGCGTCACGTGCGCCAATGCGCTGTTCTGCGAACTCCTGGGGACCGCGAATAGTGACGGAACATGGGGAGACAACTTTGCGACGGAACGAATAGTTCCCCAGCTCCAGAAGAAAATTGTTGTCTCGGGCTATGGCCTTGTCACCAAGGTCTCCTTCAATACGCAGATCCACATCGTGCCTTCGGGTGGGTCGGGGGCAATTGCCTACGGTTACAAAGTGCTCTCGGGTGCCTGCACCTTTACCGGCTCGGTATTGCGAGCGTCGCACCCCAACACCACCTGCACCATCATCGTCACGAACTCGGCCAACGCTTTCTACCTGGCCGCAAGGTCCGCGACCTATGCTTTCAAATTCAGCCTGCTCTCGCAGAGCCCATTGCGAGTGTTCGTCACCAAGTCAGTGTGGCCGCGTCCCACGACGGTGACACTCTCGTATCGCGGTGGGTCGGGGTTGGGTGGGGTGACCTACGCCATCAAGACGTCGATGGCGAACTCCGCTCATTGCAAGGTGCTGGGCACGCGGCTTTTGGCAACGCATATTGGTAGCTGCGCGGTGCTCGCGACAAAGGCGGCGCAAGGAATGTTCGCGTCAATTACGTCACTGCCAACCGTGCTGACGTTTCGATAAGAGCCCGAGAAGGGCTCGAGAAAACGTCACGCTGCTGAACCGTCGCACCCCCAGCTGATTCGCATGGGGTGAACGCGTCACACCCAGGGAGTAAAACGGCGACATGACAAAATCAATTTCAGAGCAACTCGATGTAATCGCCGGCAAGATTAATGCAGGTTGGGTTGAGTCGAGCAAATTTTGGGGTGGCGCGAGCGTCGCCATCACTAACGTAGCGCCGGACCTATCGGGGCCGGGTTTTTACCCAGATCACAGCGTCGTTGTAACGCCTCGCGCAGGGGAGCTGAGCTGGCTTTTTGTTCTGCTGCGAGATGTCGCGGTGAACCTCGACGATTTCGCACTGTGGAAGGCAGAGTTCTTCGGGCGACTCGCGGTTGCGGCACAGTCGGTGCCTGACGATGTCGAGGTGAAGATTCTTCTCCTTCAGGTCATTCGCCAAGCGTATGAAATGCTCGGCATGATTGAAATTGGAATGGAGCCTGCAGAGTTTTCGATTGCGGTCGAGCATCCTCGGGCGCTCGGTCGTGGCGTGGATCCATTTGACCGCGATGAGCTCGCGGCGTTCTACGCCACTCGCGGCATCGCCATTTCGTAGTTTGCACGGACCAATCAATTAGGGGATCGAGGGTGAGCATGGACGCGGAGCACACATTTATTTCTACCGATGAAGAGGTTGCGCATCTCGCACAACTCATCCGCAAAGATGATCGTTTGCCGGTTGTCGTCGGTACATTGCGGGAGGGCGAGGTCGCACCGCCCTGGGATGTCACAGGGCTCGCCAGTCGCCTTCGAGGTGAGGCTGAGGTCTTCATCGTCTCTACGCAGGCTTCGTACACACTCACCGAGCTGATGGGTGGGAAGGCGAACTCCGTCCACTCTGGTTGGGTTCGGATATACCCCGCGGGATTGTGGAAGCAGGGTGACCAGAACCGAAATCGTGTGGCTCCGGAGGGTCGTGCGGCGAATGTGCCTCGCAAGGTAGCGGAGCGAGTCCTCGAACTTGGGTTTCGAGGCTACGTCCCGCCAGCACTGCCCCCAACCGGACTCGTGGAAGACACCGTCACGATAAACGAAACTCCCAGTGATGATGCGTCAGCACTGCTCACGGGGCGGAGCAAGAATGACCCAACCCGCTATCCAATAATTCGCTTTTCTGGTCTGTACCCCGGCATTCCCGCCAATCGACTTTTCAAGAAAGGCATGGTACTTCGCGGGTCTCGCACCACCGGCTTTCTCCCGGACTTTTTCCCAGACAAGCCAGCGGACAGCCCACTCGAACGATTCGCTGCTCACGTTGGTGACATTGCCTGCACGTGGGTGCTCGTTGGACCAGTTTCGAGTGATCGCGTCTCCGTCTTCGTGCATCCCGAAATCACGCTGACAGTTCATGGCGAAGGAGACGACCTCACTCTTCAATACAGCGAGGGTTCGGTTATCAAAGTCTTGGTTATGCGTTCGGCCGACGGCTGGGAAGTGCTTCCGGCGCCGGATGCAGATATTCCTATAGACGCGCTGTCGGCATTGCCGGGCGGGCCACCATGGTTGCTTCCACCGCCGACCATCGTCGAAGAGGAGCCCATTTCGCCGCCGACGTCAACCAACGCCTTCGACGACGAAGAGCTCATTGCCGCCAATAAGGAAATCGAGCGCCTGCGGTTGGAGATTGAAAAACTAAAGGACCGGTTCCGAACTAGTCGCGCCAAAAAAGCTGGACTGATCCACAAATCAGACGAACTTTGTCTGCGTGCCGATATGCATGCCAACTACAGCGAACGATTTTCGCAGATCGATCGGGCAACCTATCCCATGCCGGAGATCATCTTTAACCAGGAATTCATCGCTGCAATCCCCGAAGTATGCCAATTAGTCAACTACGAAACGCTGTTGCGAGCTATCGTCAACATCGCTATCGGACACCCGCAAACGCGGACTGAAAAATTTAAAAGCGGCAACCCCTACGGTGACGAAGTTGATGGTTGGCAGTTTCGCCGCGGCCACATCGCGGATGAAACGCACGGGGCGCCACGAATTCGATTCGCAAAAAAGGGAGACTCGATTCGCTTCGAGTCGGCGGGTCATCATGACGATGACATCTAATTATTCAAAAGATTTTGGACCCAATTAGGTCTCAGAGATTTGTCATCTGAGCAATGAGAGCGGGTAGCGGGACTCGAACCCGCACTGCCAGCTTGGAAGGCTGGAACTCTGCCAATTGAGTTATACCCGCAGTGCGTCCATCATACTACCGAGCCACGAGTGCCTAGGCTTGAGGCGTGGACGCAACGATGTTTGAGCAGGTGGGTGGAGAATCCTTTTTCGTTCGGCTTGTCGACACCTTCTACCAAGGCGTTGAAACTGACGAAATCCTCCGGCCGATGTACCCGGAGGATCTGACCGACGCCCGCCGGCACTTCGTTCTGTTTCTGGTTCAGTACTGGGGAGGCCCCACGACATACATGGAGGAACGTGGCCACCCACGCCTCCGTATGCGGCACGCCCCCTTCGCTATCACCAAGCGGGCGCGAGACGCCTGGATGACGGCCATGGTGAACGCGCTCGACTCTCTTCGCAACGAACTTACCGACGCCCAGTACTCCGAGTTCTATGAGTACTTCGACATGGCTGCGCGCCAAATGCGCAATGTCTGACCTTCACCGGAGGCACCCCTAGTGGCGCGACGGTTTTCGCTGGGAAGAAATGAACGCCTTGTTGTCAGCGTGACGCCGACCTCATGGGGGCTGCGGTGGCCGCTGGCGGCGGTGGCCGTCTTGATGGCGGGAGTCATCCTCGGTGGGCAGCACGCCGCCGTGATCCACCGATACGAAGGAATCTGTCTCGCTCTGGTCGTGGGACCACCCTTTCTGGTTCTGGTGACGAGAACTATTCGGTGGCGCAGCCACAAGGTCCACGTGACTACCAAACAGGTCGCCGTCGAAGGGGGAGTGCTGCGTCGCTCGTTCGTCAGTCTTCCCGTTGACGCCATTGTGCTGATCGATGTCCAGCAAGACTTTCGCGACCGTCTTCGCAAGCGGGGGCTGGTGCAGTTGCGTGCGGGTACCGAGGAGCTGACGCTGGGGCCGGTGCGGCATCCGGAGGTACTGGCCAGACTGATTGACCAGACTCGTCGTGACCAGCGGCCCACGGGTGTCTCCTACGACACGGTGTTCGAGCCGACGCTTCCGGTCGACTACTGGCCTCGCGGACTGACCGACAAGGGTCGCTGAACTATTAGCGTGGAGAGATGAATCGTTACCGGTGCAACGCCTGCGGCAACTTGACGCGCTTTGATGTCGTAGAGACGTCAACGGTGCGGTCCTTTCATCACTTCACCGTGGGTGGGGAGTTGACCATCGAAGAATCGAGCATCATTAACCGCGTCGTTGATTCGGTCTCGTGCCGTTGGTGCGGACACGGACGTGACGTCGAGGAAATCACCCTCGACGGCGAGACGGACTAGTCCGATGTGGGCGGTGGGGGAGACTCGCGAGCGCCCCGCACCACGGTCCTGGAGCGGCCACTGGCTCTCCGGCCCTGCGGTCACGCAGGCGTTCACCAGGCTGACCCTGATCATTGCCGTTAAGCCATCGTGCGACGGCTGTGTGGCGCTCCTTGAGGCACCACCCTCGCTCTATGGGGATATCGACCTGCTCTTCGTCACCGCGGAACCGGCGGACGAACCAACGTGGTCCCCGCACCGAGACCGGATTGTGGTGTCACCCGCACTCCTCACAGCGCTCGACGTGCGCTGGCCCCCATTTTGGGTGCTGGTTGACCCCGAGCGTGGTCGTGTGGTGCGCGAAGGGGTGCCCTTTGGGCCAGCCCAGATAGCGGAGGCCATCGCTGACCTTCGGTGAATGTCACAGACCTTTGGAAGGCTGTGGACAACTGAAAGAGGAGAAGCGATGTCATCGATTGAACTTTCCATTAGCTGTACCGACTGTGTTCGTAGGTCGACCCCCGACTGCAGTGACTGCCTCGTGAGCTTCGTGCTCGGCGGGGAGCCTGAGACGTTGACTATGACCTCCGAAATGGCTGACGTGGCCGTCCTGCTCAACGCCAACGGCATGATCCCGAGACTGAAGTTCCACCGCGAAGCAGCCCTCGCCAGCGAAGCCGAGTCCTCCAGGAGTTGACTAGCGTGGTGCCATGGCGCGCCACCTCCTGGTCACGAATGACTACCTGCCCAAGACCGGTGGCATTCAGGTCTACCTACACGAACTCTGGAAGCGACTGGAGCCCGGCCGTGCCGTCGTGCTGACGGCCTCGTCGCACCCAGACGCCGAAGCCTTTGATGAGGCGACCGATGTCGTTATTGAGCGCGTGGACGCCAAGACGCTCTTTCTTCCGACCCTCGGCGCCTACCGGGCGATTGAGGCGGCGATTGACCGCCACCAGCCCGACCTGGTCCTGCTCGATCCGGCCTGGCCGCTGGGGCTCCTCGGGCCATTTCTCTCGAAGCCCTACGGCGTCATTCTTCACGGCGCCGAAGTAACGATTCCGGGGCGGCTCCCACTAGTGGCCTCGACGTTGCGACGCATCCTGCGCCACGCGGTGGTGGCGGTCTGCGCTGGTGGCTACCCCGAGGCCGAAGCCCGTCGCAACGTGGCCGAGGCCATGCCGCCGGTCGTGCAGGTGCCGCCAGGTGTCGACACCGAGCGCTTTGTTCCCCTCGCGGGGAGCCCGACGTCCGTTCGCGACGCGATGGGTCTCGACCCGTCGGCGTTTCTGGTCAGTTCGTATTCACGTCTGGTGCCCCGCAAGGGCATGGACACGCTGATCAAGGCCAGTGCTCTCCTCAAGGACACCATTCCGTCACTGCAGGTCGCCATTGGTGGTTCGGGCCGCGACCGGGAACGGCTCGAAAAGCTGGCGACCAAGCTCAACGCGCCCGTGACCTTCCTTGGTCGGGTGCCCGATGAGCAGCTCCCGTCCTGGCTCGGGGCGAGCGATGTGATGGTCATGGACTGCCGCAGTCGCTGGTTGGGCTTAGAGCAGGAGGGCTTCGGTATCGTCTTCCTCGAAGCGGCCGCCTGCGGTGTCGCCCAGATTGCCGGTCGTTCCGGCGGCAGTCACGAGGCTGTTCGCGATGAGGTCACCGGCCTGGTCGTCCAGAACTCCTCTTCAGCGTCGGACTTGGCTGACGCGATTGCGACGCTGTGGCGCGACGAACCGTTGCGACGGACGTTGGGAGCTCAGGCCCGCGACATGGCGGCCGCCAACTTTGACTGGTCGGTGCTGGCTGCCGCCCTGAGTGAGGGGCTCGCCCCCTTCGACAGATTCCGGGCGGCGCAATGAGCCTAAAGTTAAGTGGCAATCTGAAGGAGTCTCGTGAGTAACAGCCCTGTCGCCATCGGCATTGACGTTGGCGGAACCAAGTCTCTGGCCATGCTGGTCGACCGCGACGGCACCATCCTCCAAGAGCTGCGCTCCTCTTCGGAGAACGACGACACCCGTGGTCCCGGCGAATCGATGACCGACCTCCTGGCCCGCCAGATCCTCGAGATCTGCGAGACCAACAATCTCGTCCCGGCGGACACGCCAGTCGGTATTGGGCTTCCCGGACTTGTCCGACGTGACGGCACCCTGGCCTACGCCGCAAACCTGCAGTCAGCCTCGGGCGCCGACTTTCCCGCGCTCTTGCGCGCCAAAGCGGGCGTGACCTCGGTCGAGATGGAAAACGACGGTAACGCCGCCGCTCTGGCGGAACACGCGTGGGGCGCCGGCCGTGGGGTGGAGAACTTCGCCGCGATCACGCTGGGCACCGGCATTGGTGGCGGCATTATCGCCAACGGTGATTTGATCCGTGGTCGCAACGGCTTCGGCGGGGAAGTGGGCCACATGATCGTCCGCGCCGGCGGCCTGCGCTGCGCATGTGGGCGCGAGGGCTGCTGGGAGCGCTACGCCTCCGGCACCGGCCTCGGTGTCCTGGCCGCCACCGCAGCCCAGGAGGGTCGACTCCCCGAACTGAGCGCCCGACTCGGCGCGGCGAACGTGCGCGCCGAAGACGTCACCGCGGCCGCCGCGGACGGCCTGGAGGAAGCGAAGGCACTGCTGCGTGAAGTGGCCTGGTGGCTGGCGATCGGTCTGTCCAACCTGGTCGAGATCTTCGACATTGGTCACTTCGTTATTGGTGGCGGCCTCTCGAACGCGGCCGGCGAGATTCTGCCCGTGGCGAACGCCGAGCTCGTGTCGCTGGTAATGGCCGGCGACATGTACCTGCCGTTCACGGTGGAGCCCGCCGCACTCGGCTCCAACGCGGGCGCCCTCGGCGCGGCGCTCGTGGGCATGCGTCGAGGCGCGTGAAGCGCGGCGTTATTTTGCCCACCTTCCGGTGGGAGATGAGCGAAGCCTTGGCCATGGCCGACGCCTGCGCAGACGCCGGCATTGACGGCGTCTTCGCCTACGACCACCTCTTCCCGATGAACGCGCCCGAGCGGCCAGCCTTCGCACCTCTGCCCCTGCTGGCTCGTGTTGCCCGCAGGCACCCCACGTTGACCGTGGGGCCACTGGTCGCCCGCGTGGGCATGACGAGTCCGGCGCACTTGGCTGAAGCCCTCCTGACCCTGCAGGACGTGGCTGAGGGTCGCGCGGTGGCCGGTCTGGGCACGGGAGACGCGCTGTCGACCAAGGAGCGGCTGGCCTGGGGGCTGGCGGCCCACGACGCCAATGAGCGTCGTCGCCAACTGGGCGAGGTGGCCGAACGTGTGGCCGCGTCGATGCCCGTCTGGGTTGGTGGTGGATCACCGGCGACCGAGGCACTGGCGCGGGAGATAGGGGCTGAAGTTAATCTGTGGCACGCGACACCCGAAGCGGTGGCCGCGGCGGGAGCGGGCGGGCCCGTCAACACGGCCGGACCGGTCCCCGACGACCTCCACGCACACTTAGACGCCATGGAAGCGGCCGGCGCCACGTGGTCGATCTACGCCCCCAGTGTCGATGTCGCCGCATTGGCATCATGGCGGTCGCGCAAAACGTTGTAGTTTTAATTGATGGAGTTCCGTCGAATCAACGGCCTGCCGCCGTACGTCTTCGCCCACATCAATGGCCTCAAGGCCCAGGCGCGTGCCGAAGGCCGCGACGTGGTCGACTTTGGCTTTGGTAACCCTGACCTGCCCAGCCCCGACATCGCCGTTGAGAAGCTGGCCGAGGCGGCCCACAACCCGAAGAACCACCGCTACAGCGCCAGCCGCGGTATTCCCAATCTCCGCGCCGCCATTGCCACCCGCTACAAGAACCTCTTCGACGTTGACCTCGACCCCGATACCGAAGTCGTGACGACAATTGGCGCCAAGGAAGGCCTGACGCACTTGATGTGGGTCCTGCTTGGCCCCGGCGACACCGCCATTGTGCCGAGTCCGAGCTACCCCATCCACTTGGCTGGCCCCGGCTTCGCCGGCGCCACG
Source organism: Acidimicrobiales bacterium (assembly GCA_036787185.1). GTDB lineage: Bacteria > Actinomycetota > Acidimicrobiia > Acidimicrobiales > RAAP-2 > RAAP-2. The sequence continues at coordinate 16,392 of DAIQPT010000023.1, forward strand.
GTAATCACCGTGCCCATGGTGGATCCGGGTTCCAGCAGCAACGATCCCGGTGACGACTTCTTCGCCGGCCTGCTCGAGGCCTGGGAGAAGGCGTCGGTCAAGCCCCGCGTCATTATCTGCTCCTTCCCGCACAACCCCACCAGCGCCAGTGTGGACTTGGCGTTCATGGAGCGTCTGGTGGCTTTCGCCCTCGAGCGTGAGGTCATTATCTGCCACGACTTCGCCTACGCCGACCTGGGCTTTGATGGCTACCAGCCGCCATCGATCCTGCAGGTGCCCCGGGCCAAGGAATGCTGCGTCGAGCTCTACACCCTCACCAAGTCCTTCTCGATGGCCGGGTGGCGCGTCGGCTTCATGGTCGGCAACGCCGAAATTGTGGCGGCGCTGACGAAGCTGAAGAGCTACCTCGACTACGGCACCTTTCAGCCGGTGCAAATCGCGGCCATTGTCGCGATGAACGAAGTCCCGGACTACCCCGACCAGTTGCGCGAGATCTACCAGGTCCGTCGCGACGTGTTGATTGAGGGCCTCAATCGAATCGGTTGGGAGGTCGCTGCTCCGAAGGGCTCAATGTTCATCTGGGCCCCCATCCCCGAGCCCTACCGTGAACAGGGCATGGGCTCGCTGGACTTCGCGAAGTTCCTCATCACTGAGGCCGAAGTCGCGACGAGCCCCGGCGTGGGATTCGGTGACGGGGGAGATGGCCACGTCCGTTTCGCGCTCATCGAGAATGAGTTGCGCACCCACCAGGCGATCCGCAATCTCAAGCGGGCCCTGCCGCTGCTGCAGCCCAGCCGCGCACAGTAACCGACGACGACGCCGTGTTCGCGGCAATGGCGACCATCTTTTTGTGAACTTTTCGGCGACAGTCGGACGCCGTCTCGGCACGTCCAAAAGGGTGGGCTGGGGGCTCCATGCCCCTCATCAGGACTTTGGCCGATGCATAGAAAATGTTCGCTCGGAATTCACCAAAATGAATTGACTTGGTGTAATTACAGTGCTGTAATAACACAGCATCTTGCGACGTGCAGTGGTCCAACCACTACATGTAGTGGTTGAGGCCGGGGAGCCACTATCCTCGTATCTCCGCCCTCAATGCCGCGAGCGAAGCAACACAACGTCGAAAACAGAAAAGAGAAATTGAAATGGCCATCGCACCTCAGCGACTTGGAATCGGCATCCGCCGTTACTTCACCACCGAAGGACGTCACCCCTACGACGAGATCGTCTGGGACCGTCGCGATGCGCGCATCACCAACTTCCGCGACGGCTCGGTGGCCTTCGAGCAGCTCGACGTTGAGGTGCCCGCCTCGTGGTCGGTGAACGCCACCAACATCCTCGCCCAGAAGTACTTCCGCGGCACGCTCAACACCGCCGAGCGTGAGACCAGCCTCAAGCAGGTCGCCGACCGCATCGTCGACACGATCACCAACTGGGGCATCGAGCGCGACTACTTCGCCGACGAGGCCGAGGCCGAGGCCTTCAACGCCGAACTGAAGCACCTCCTGGTGACCCAGAAGGCCGCCTTCAACTCGCCGGTCTGGTTCAACATTGGTGTCAAGGGCGTGCCCCAGCAGGGCAGTGCTTGCTTCATCCTCGCCGTCAACGACTCGATGCGTTCGATCCTGAACTGGTACACCGAAGAAGGCATCATCTTCAAGGGTGGCTCGGGTGCCGGTGTCAACCTGTCCAAGATTCGTTCCAGCTACGAGCTCCTCGAGGGTGGCGGCACCGCATCAGGCCCCGTCTCCTTCATGCGTGGTGCTGACGCTTCGGCCGGCACCATCAAGTCCGGTGGTAAGACGCGTCGCGCCGCCAAGATGGTCATCCTCGACGTGGACCACCCGGACGTTGAAGAGTTCATCTGGTGCAAGGCCAACGAGGAGAAGAAGGCCCGCGTCCTGCGCGACGCCGGCTTCGACATGGACCTCGACGGTAAGGACATCACCTCGATCCAGTACCAGAACGCCAACAACTCGGTGCGCGTCTCCGACGACTTCATGCACGCGGTGCTGGCCGACGCCGACTGGCCGCTCATGTCGCGTGACGGTCAGACGGTCGTTCGTACGGTCAAGGCCAAGGAACTCTGGCGCCAGATTGCCCGCGCCGCGTGGGAGTGCGCCGACCCCGGTCTGCAGTTCGACACCACGATCAACGCCTGGCACACCAGTGCCAACACCGACCGCATCAACGGTTCGAACCCCTGCTCGGAGTACATGCACATCGACAACTCGGC
>DAIQPT010000064.1:0-4147 GCA_036787185.1 Acidimicrobiales bacterium
CCGTGACGCTGGTGACCTCGTCGGGCCACTGCGAAGTCTCGGTGCCGGACGTCCTCGACGAATCCGAAACGGTTGCCTCGAGCACGATGACCAAAGCCGGATTGACGCCGCAGATCACCCAAGCATCGCCGTCGGCCTGCACCGCCGCGATGGCCGGTGCGGTCGCGCAGCAGAGTCTGGCGGCGAATACGATGACGCCCTACAACAGCGTCGTCGTGCTGAGTGTCTGCCCCGTGGGCACTACCGGTGCCACGGGAGCAACGGTCGTGACGGGCTAAGGCTCGTTGAGTAACATACCTAGATATGTCCAGCGCTAAGTCCAACAAGCGATCCGGTCGCTACACCGCTCCTCAGGAACAGGGACGCGTCACGGCCCCGCCGGTGCACACGGCCGACGAGCAGAGCCCCCACTGGTACGGCTGGATGTTGCTCGACCTGGTGATCTTCGGTCTCCTGGTCATCGCCCTGAACTACCTGCAGGTGCTGCCCGGCTCCACCTCGCCGTGGTACCTGGTGCTCGGCCTAGGGTCGCTGTTTAGCGCCTTCTACGCCGCCACCAAATACAAATAAGCGCCGCTTAGATGTGGTCGGCCGGAATCTGGCCGAGACGGCCCGCCTGGTAGTCCTCGAAGGCCTGCTGCAGTTCCGCTCGCGTGTTCATCACGAAGGGACCGTAGGCGGCGACGGGCTCGCGAATAGGCTCACCGCCGAGCACCAATACCTCAAAGGCCTGCGTGCGCGAGTCCTGCCGTTCGTCGGCGCTGAGCACCAGCACGTCACCGTCGACGTGAACCGCGAGCTGACCTGAGGCAATGGCCTGACGCTCGGCCCCTACCGTGCCGTTGCCGGCGAGGATGTAGGTGAGGGCGTTGTAGGCCGGGTTCCACGGCAGGACCAACTGCCCACCGGGCAGCAGGGTGACGTGGAGCAGGGTGATTGGCGTGTGGGTCACGCCGGGGCCGGCGGTGTCGCCGAGTTGACCGGCGATGACGCGAATAATGGCGTCGCCATTGTCATTGGTCAACAGGGCCACTTCGCGCGAGCCAATGTCCTGGTAGCGCGGGGAGGTCATCTTCATCTTGGCCGGCAGGTTGACCCAGAGCTGAATGCCGTGGAAGAGACCACCGGAGTCGATCAGGGCGTCTGGTGGACGCTCGATGTGCAAGATGCCCGCACCAGCGGTCATCCACTGGGTGGCGCCGTCTTGAATCACGCCACCGCCACCAATGGAGTCCTGGTGCAAGAAGGTGCCCTCCATCATGTAGGTCACGGTTTCGAACCCGCGGTGCGGGTGCCACGGCGTGCCCTTGGGCTCACCGGGGCCGTAGTCAATTTCGCCCATCTGGTCCATGTGGATGAAAGGGTCGATGGCGGCCATGTCCACGCCGGCGAAGGCGCGACGGACGGGGAATCCTTCGCCTTCAAGGGCGCGCGGCGCGGTGGTCACGGAGACCACCCGGCGGACGCGGTGGCCGGCCTCGGCCGAGCTGACCTTGGGGAGTTCGAGCGGGTTCTCTACAGAAATTGCGGGCATGCCGCCAGCATAGGGTTAGCGCCAGCCGACGCTGCCCTGAGCGCGCTCTCGCCGCCAGGTGAGGAGCAGCGTGGTGAGGAATACGACGGCGAGCACCAGGGCCATGTGGAAGGCGGTAAATCCCATCCCGCCGGCTGAGTGGGGCTTGCCGATCCAGTCGGCCACCGACGCACCGAGCGGCCGGGTGAGGACGTAACTGGCCCAGAAGGAACTGATAGCTCCGAGGCGGTGGGCGGCGAAGGCCAGGCCGGGGAGGGCGAACAACACCCCAAAGAGCACGGTGGAGGTGAGGAAGCCGAGGTGGAAGGTGAACGCGGTCAGGTCACCCAGGGCGGTGCCCAGGGCGAAGGTGGCGCAGACGGTCGCCCAGTAGAAGGCCTCGCGTGACGACGAGGTGATGTCGTGAATCGACAGGGTGCCCTCCACGCGATACCAGGTGGCGAAGAGAACGCCGAGGGCGACCGCGAAGGCGATGCTCGAGGCGAGGTAGGGCACGTGCAGGGCGACGTGAATACTGTCGGCGACCATGGTGCCAAAGATGCCCACCAACACGACCGCACCCCAATAGGCGAGGGTGTCGTAGCGGGGGCGCGTGAACTGCCACGCCAGCACGACCACAAAGATCACGCCCGTCACCAGCACCACCGGAATGGGGGCGAAGTGGTTGACCAACGTGTCCGAGGTGGATTCACCCAGGGCGGTGGTGAGCAGTTTGAGCACCCAGAAGGTCAGGGTGATGGCCGGCACTTTGGAGGGGGTGAGGCGACCGCGGGTCATGACTAGCCCTGGTAGTGCGAGGCAATACTGGCGAGGGCGCGGTCGAGTCGGGCCAGGCCCTCGGTCGCTTCCTCGGCGGTGATGGTGCACGGTGGCACCACGTGGAGACGGTTGAAGTTCGTGAGCGGCAGCAGGCCCTCACGCTTGCAGGCCGCCACCAGCTCGTTCATCGCCGGTGAGGAGGCGCCGTAGGGGGCGAGGGGCTCCTTGGTGGCGCGATTGCTCACCAACTCAATGGCCCACATCACGCCCACGCCACGGACGTCACCGATGACCGGGTGCTTCTCGGCGAGTGCGCGCAGGCCGGGGCCGAGGATCTCCTCACCGATGCGACGAGCGTTCTCGATGATGCCCTCGTCCTCCATGGCCGTCATTGAGGCCACCGCACTGGCGCAGGCCAGGGGGTGCCCGGAGTAGGTGAGGCCACCGGGGTAGACGCGGTCGGCGAAGGTGTCGGCGATCGCCTGGTTGATGACGACGCCACCCAGGGGGATGTACCCCGAGTTGACGCCCTTGGCGAAGGTCACGAGGTCGGGGGTGACGCCGTGCTGCTGGTAGGCGAACCAGCTGCCGGTGCGGCCGAAACCGGCCATAACTTCGTCGGCGATGTAGACAATGCCGTAGCGGTCACAGAGAGCGCGCACGCCCTGGAGAAAGCCGGCCGGTGGGACCATGATGCCGGCCGTGCCTGGCACCGTCTCGAGAATGATGGCGGCGATGGTCGAGGGGCCCTCGAACTGAATCGTGGTCTCGAGGTTGGCCAGCGCTCGCTCGCACTCCTGCTCCTCGCTCGTGGCGTGGAACATCGAGCGGTAGAGGAAGGGGCCGAAGAAGTGAACGACACCGGCACTGGCGCTGTCATTCGGCCACCGGCGGGGGTCGCCGGTCAAGTTAATGGAGGTGGCAGTGGCCCCGTGGTAGCTGCGGTACTGCGAGAGGACCTTGGGGCGACCGGTGTGCAGGCGGGCCATGCGCACGGCGTGTTCGACGGCCTCGGTGCCGCCGTTGGTGAAGAAGACCTTGGCCGCGCCCTCGAAGGAGTGGTCGAGGATCTTCTCGGCCGCCTCAATGCGAGCGATGTTGCCGTGCTGGGGCGCAATGGTGCAGAGCAGGTCGGCCTGTTCCTTGATCGCCGCAACGACCTTGGGGTGCTGGTGGCCGATGTTGGTGTTCACCAACTGCGAGGAGAAGTCGATGTAGGTCTTGCCGTCCTCGTCGGTGACGTAGACACCGTTGGCGTCACGGATCATCAGTGGCGCAATGGTGGCCTGCGCCGACCACGAGTGGAAGACTGCCGCGCGCTCGCGCTCGGCGTGGGATTGCGTTGAACGGTCAGTCATAGGGCCCCTTTGGCGAGTCGGCTTAACGCTAACGCACCTCTGGTGCGGACTCAGCCAAAGGTGAAGTCGTAGGCGTCGACCCCAGGCGACACCGACAGGGTCAACAACCCCAGCTGGTTCTTCGGCAGCGAGACCAGGGTGTAGAGGGTCGGGTACCCATGGACGTGAATCGTCACCCCGGGGCGCCCGTCGAGCGAGGTTCGCACGGTGCCGGTGCCGCCGAGGACGAGATAAACATGCTGGGCTTGGAAGAAGAGACTCAGAGCGGCGTTGGCGCCGGCGTGGATGTACTGGGCTTGTGGGGTCCAGGTGCCCCCGAGGTCGTAGCTGCCGGTTTGGGGTGAGCCCATGCGATACGTATGGGTCACTCCGGTGGTCATTGACCCGTTGTTGAGATACTGCGCCCGTTCGGTCCCGAGGTAGGTCTCGGGGCTCAGCGAGTTCGTCGGCGTGAGGTCCGGCACCGACGTGGGCGGGGGCAGGGTCAGTCCGGGGT
>DAIQPT010000024.1:0-18056 GCA_036787185.1 Acidimicrobiales bacterium
CCCCCGACCCTCGGTTCCGTAGACCGATGCTCTAATCCGCTGAGCTACAGCCGCAATGATGCAGGAGTTCTATCCTAGCCGACCGACCAAGGATTTAGCCAGACGACGGAAATAGCCTCGCCGCCCCCCGCAGGGCCACCCGATTTCCCTGAATAACCACCCGAAGCCCCGAACGCGTTAGGTCACTCGCACGTAGTCGCTGTGCGTTGCCACCACTGAGGTGAACGACATCAACGGCCCAGCGATCAGCGAGGTCCGCCACCGCTCGCCGGACCTGTCCCACCCACTGCTGTTCACTCTGCACACGGGCTCGCTCGCCCAAAGCGTCATCAAACGTCATTGACCCGTCTATTAATTGCTTCCCGAAGTCCTCGATCTCGACAAAGGCACCGTCACGCGCGAGCGCCACACCAAATCCGGTGCCCAGTGACACAACGAGCTCAGTGCCGACACCCTCACAACTTCCGAGGGCAGCGAGATGGGCGTCATTAACGATCCGCACATCAACCCCGCTCTCGCGGCACAGCACCTCGGTCAATGGAAAACCTCGCCACGCCTGGTCAATTGCCGGATCCACCTCCGAGCCACCGCCGGTTCGACGCGACAGGTTCCCTGGGGCCCGCACCACGCCATCGCGAAAGTCACCCGGGAAGCCGATACCAACACGTGGAATCCCTCGCGTCGCAATACGTTCCACTATCCACGACACCAGTCGATCTGGCGTGCAGGGATAGGGCGTTGCGCGGCGGCGAAGCGAGCCAACCATCTCGCCCGCGTAGGTCACGTCGGCCATTTTGATGGAGGTCGCGCCAATGTCAATAGCGAGGATGTCGCCGCGGGAGGTCTCGCGCACGCACCAATGGTAGCGAGCGATACCAATGACGGCGGCGCCAGCCCGGCCCGAGTCGCACCTCAATAAGCGGACTCACGTACCACGTTGATCCGACAACATCTTCGTTACGCCGTGTCGCCATGACTCTCCCGCATCGCGGCATCGGTGTCGATGAACGTGGTGTCGCGGTCGTCGGGTTCGAGCTCCACCACCGAGCGCGCAGCGCCGTAGCGGACAAGCACCGTGCCTCGTCGCAGTGACGCGACCACCTGCCGCTCTAACGTCGAGAGATGAAGCGCCGATCCCATCTCGCCGATCTCGTCAACCTCTTGCCGGAAGAGCCAAGTCGTCTCGCACTCTCGCAAGAGTCCTTGCGCCCGCGCACGACTGGCACTCCCCTCGTCGCCCACCGCCCCGACGTCGGACCAACGGTGCAGCACCAGCAGGTGGCTAATACCCCGCGATCGGGCCAGCTTCCACGACCCCTGCAGCCAGCGCAACGCGTAGGGGTCGGCCAGCAGCGCCCAGGCCTCATCGACGATGACGTGGCCTTGCTCACCCTGTCCGTGCACCACCTGCTGTGCTGCGGCCACTGCACACAGTCCGGCCATACCCAGGGTCGACGAGGCCCACTGCTGCGACAAGTCCAAAATCACCAGCCGTCCACCGAAGGTCAGTGGCGGTCCGTCCCCATCGAACAGGTTGGCGAAGTCCCCGTGCACGAAACGGCGAAGCAGCAACGCGACCTCACGCTGGGGGCCGTTGTCGAGCACCAGGGTCGGCGCAAGTATCCAGTACAAGGCCGCGAGCACCCGCGGCGGTGAAGTCTGTAGTGCCGCCCACGCGGTGTCGATGACGTAGTGCTGCTCGGCCGACAGCGGCGCCCCCTGTGCTGAAGCGAGCAGGGTGCGAACGAGCTCTTTGTCTTCGTGATCACTCCGACCAAAGGGATTGCACCACCCATCGCGACCGAGGACGACCGGCGTGGTGTCGTAGGAGGCGGCGAGGGCGCCGTACTCGCCTTTGGGATCGACGACGACAACGCGGCGGCCCCGTTCGAGGGCGCGGTCGAGCATCATTTTGACCAACGTGCTCTTTCCCATGCCGATGGCTCCCGCAATCACCATGTTGGGGTTCGTCGTCAGCCCCGCCTCGTACGCGTCGAAGGGATCAAAGATGAAGTCGCGTCCGCGTCGCACTCGCCCGAGACGACGTCCCGAGAGTCCCGTGCCGGCGTCGTGCGCCGGGAGCCGCAGGCTCCAGAGGTCGTCACTAGTGGCCCAATGTGTCCACGACTTCACCACGACGCGCCACCAGGGAGCGACCACCGGAAGTACTGCGCCTGCCGACCGTGCCCGCGGGACACGACAATGCCCGCATCACGGAGCTGACGGACCGTTGCACGGACTGCTTGGTTGACCGCCGAAGGCGCGTGCCCACAGATCGTCAAATACACCGCGAGCTGCACGAGTGGTGCGCCCTGGGCCACCAGTATCTCGCGACGGTGCAACCGTTCAAACTGATGATCACTGCGGGCCGAGCGGCGAAATCCCAGCGCACCGGCCGCCGCGGCATCCACCCCCGTGCGGTGCACGGCTCGTCCCGTGATGCGCAGTGCGCGAGCGCTCGGCACAACAGCCAGATGCACGCTCACAATGCTGGCCATAACCACTCGCTGGAGCGGTTCGAGCAGGGCGCCCACGGTGTTCGGAGCAAAAGCGGTGACTCGGAGGGTGGCGAAGGACCCGTCAACCGTTGACACGCTCGACCACTGCTCCCGGACTTCACGGGTTCCCGTCGTCACCGCGAGTGGGGCACTCTTGGCAACGGGGCGCCAGCCCACCGGTAAGGCACCACTGGTGCCCGTCAGGAGCGTTCGGGTCGCGCTGTCGTCGATAACAACTTGCATCGTGAGGTGACCACCGGTCGGTGTTGCCGCCATCGCACTTAATAACTCACTGACCTGATTCATGATGATGGCGTCGCGTCCAGACAAATCAAGTCGGCCGCGGTGCTCGAGTTCTCCGGCCCACCACTGTTCACTGGCGGCGATGGCACCATCGCGAACGACCAGCGTTGTCCATTTCGATCGCACCACAAACTGCACTGACGTCACGACCTTTGTCCCAATGGTGTCTCCTTGGCCCATGGGAATGGCCACACCGGCCGCGACCACGGCCACGAGAAGCAGTACGGCACTTGACGAAGCGAGCAGCCACGTCGCCGTTGCGCCCACCGCAATGACGAGGCCAGCAATTTGGTGTCGCTGCAGTGACGCCCATCGCTCGGTGGCATCACTCTGGGCGAGCGCGGCACTAGTCATCCCAGTGCCACCCAATCACTGGTCCCCACTCGTCTTCCAGGTAGGCAACGTGGCCGTGGCGCACCGTGGGCTTGCCAATTGGTGGCGGCAACGCCTCGGCGTCTAGTGGTGGCAGGGGAAGGTCACCGATGCCTTCACGCATGGGAATACCGAGGTCCTCCGGCACCTCGGGCGGACCCGGGAGCGGTGCCGACGGGAGGAGGGCGCTGACCGCCATCCCGGCCGGCGAACGCGGGGCGTTCATGACGGCACCCACCGTGCGACGGCGCAGTCCATCGAAAGCGTGCAGCGCTGAGTGCTCCATGATCGGGACCAGGCGGAGCACCAGAAATGGTGTGGCGCAGGCCAGGAGCAGCGTCACGACGCCGACCAATACTGAGGTCGCGTTCGCCTGCGTCACTTCGCTAAACCCCAAGGCGAGGGCAATCATCACCACCACCTTGGATCCGGCGATTGCAATGAAGGTTTCGCCCAGTCGCCACCCCACGCGACGCAACGAGGGAAAGAGTGACAGGGGCACCACGAGTGGCACCAGGACGAGCAGAAACGTCAGCAGCACCGTGCGCAACACGAGCTCAATCCACAACAACAGGGCCCCGAACACAACAAAGATTGACAAGAGGAAGACACCGAAGCTCGGCACCACCCCAAGATGGGTCAGCGCTGTCGCCACATCACCGACGTGCGCCGCCGTCGAGCCCTCGGCCGCGAACGCCAGTTGATTCACAATTTCTAAAAGCATCAGCCCCAGGGGCTGGGCTAAATAGATAGCCGCGACGCAGGCCGGCGCCACGCCGAGGTAGGTCCGCCAGAGCGCCAGCTGATCGCCGTGACGCAACGCCTGGAGTGTGGCAACGAGCAACCCCAGCACCATCAGGAGGGGTGAGAGGCGCACCAAGGTGGCGAACTCGGGCTTGGCCGCCGTCACGATGGTGCCGGGGTCACTCGTTGCGTTGAGTACTGCTACCACGGTGCCCAGGAGCCACTGCACCGCCCCAAGGATCCATGCGGTCAGTGCATTGAAAAAGTCACTGAGGCTGGCGTTAGCGATGGTGGAGGCGGCACAACTCAGACTGAGGTAGCAAAGTACCGATGACACAACTAATTCACCTTCGCACCCGAGGCGAAGAAGAAGTTGATCAGCGCCGGTGCGGCGCCGAGCAAAATTGACGCGCCGAGTGAGGTGAACACGGCCCGACGCCCCAGACTGGACTGCTGGGTGTTCTGGGAGTGATTACCGAATGCCCACAACGCCGCGCCGATGATCAACGAGGCCAGGGCCGCAATCAGCGCCCATGAGGCAATCCCGTTCACCAGCGACTGAAGAACGCTGCTGCCCGGAAGGTCGGCGGTGGATGGGGTTAGGGTGACGCCTGCAACGAGCATGCGAACTCACTTTCTCTCTAGGGGCCTCCCAACGGTCGCTGCCAGCGCACTTGCGAGCAACATGCCATCGGCCACTGTTGCGCCGTTGACAGGACAGGACTCGGTATTGGACGAGTTACATGAAATGCCACCAAGGTCGTGAACGAAGACGGCGCGGACATGACTCGCCTGCATTTCTCATGCACGCGTCTGCCACTGGCGCAACCAACGAAAAACGCGAGCCTCCTCATTACTCACATCTACGAGGGACTTATTCACTTTTCCTGGTGCGAGCCAACTTTGAGGTGTATACCTGAACTAGGACGGTAAAAGGAGAGGTATGGGCGCTACGCACGTACGGTTCGCCGCGATTGTAAATCTCAATACCCCCGGCCACTATCTGCACTGGGGCGTTATTCAGATTTCATACGGGAACGCCATCGTTGTTGGATTGATGGTTCTAGCCTTTGTGGCCGCCCTGGTGATCCCCTTCCCGAAACACCGTGACGAGGAGGTCGAATGAGCACCACTGCAATTGATCGGCAATGGACCACGCGAGTTCGCAAGCGCATCGCCGGCACCTTCCCTCCGGAGAAAGTTCTGCCCGACACGCAGCCGGCCTACGTCGCATCGTGGATTTACGTCTTCGGTGTCCTTACCCTGGCGGCCCTCGCGCTCGTGATAGCCACGGGCGTGGCCCTCGCAATCATGGGACCGACGTGGTGGCACGTGAGTGGAGTTGGTCACTTCCTCAACTCCCTGCACCTCTGGAGCGTGGAGGTCTTCTTTTTCGCCATGGTTGTGCACCTGTGGGGCAAGTACTTCATGGCTGCATGGCGCGGTGGGCGGGCCCTCACGTGGATTACTGGCGGCGTGACGTTTCTAACCTCCATAGCTACCGCCTTCACCGGCTATCTCAGTCAAACTAACTTCGACTCCCAATGGATCGCCACGCAAGCGAAAGACGGTATAAATGCCACCGGCGCAGGAGCCTTCTTCAACGTGCTGAACCTCGGGCAGATGTTGATGTGGCACATTACGTTGCTGCCCCTGGCCGCCGCTGCCTTGACCGCCCTCCACGTGATTTTGGTCCGTAAACGCGGCGTCGTACCTCCCTTTGCCGACGAACCACGAGAAGGTGGGAAATGAGCACGAAGCGATTCAACCCCGACGTCGAGGTTGCGGAGTGGACTGGTCGCCAGCGCCCCTACGACATCTTGAAGGAGGGCACCATTGCCCTCATTGTGGTCTCACTACTCGTTGTCACCCTGGCCGTGCTCTTTGGCTCACCCGATGACGCTCCTGTCACCATCCGACAGTGGAGCAATGCCGACCCAATCGACTTTGCAACCACTGCCTTCACTGAGCTTGCGGGGACATCGGCTACGGCCACCTACGGAGCCCCCTATAACCACGTCCCGGCCACCGGACAGTCAATCTTGGGAGTATCACTCGAGAATCTGGTGGGGGTGCACATCCCTATCAACACTGCGAACGACTTTGTCCTGATTCCTCTCGCCGCCCAGACCGATGACCGCAGACTCACCGCAGCGTTGAGCGCGTGGCGCGGTGCAACCCCAACTGTCCAAGCGGCGTGGATTGCGGACTACGCAGCCCACGAGCCCACGACCGTAGCTCGCGGCCACCTCATAATGCGTGCCCACCACGCCGGACCAGTGCCGGTGCTCATCGCGTCACTCACGCAGATGGCCCAGTCGGGCGCGCTCGACCAAGCACTCCTGACCAACAACCAGCGGTACTACTCGGTCAACTACACCGAACCGTTGTTGTTCCTCGCGAACGGTAACTACTTCAGCACATTGGCGGGGAACAAGCACCTCGCCGGCAACCAGTGGGGCATGATGAACGAAACGGGGAACTACCCCGGCCAAGCATGGCTCTGGCTCTACACCTTCTGGTATCAAATCAAGCCCTTCAGCACCAGTGCCAGCGGCGATTTCATGGTCTGGGCACTGATGATGCTCGCCTCGGTGATCATGGTCCTCGTGCCCTTCATCCCGGGCGTTCGGTCGATTCCGCGCCGAATCAAGATTTATCGCCTCATCTGGCGCGATCATTACCGTCACGCGGGCCGCTAGGCATCGCTCACGCAACGTCTTGACCAACGTGCCTCTCACGAGGGAACTCGTGAGGTGTGCTCATCAACCACTTGACAATTGGTTGATCTGCCCTCATAAGGGATGCGCGATTACGCGTCCATCTGCGAGAATGAATCCGTGCACATCGCCTTCGGCCATAACTTCGCCGCCCACTGGTCGGCCCTCGTCGTTTACGCCGCCACCGCGGGCGTTCTCCTCGTCGGCCTCTACCTCGGCACGGTGCTTCACCGCTGGCGTTCGTCGCGCGCCCTCGCCCAGCGCCTGACGGCACTCGCGGCTCGACTCGGCGTCACGCCGCGCGACGATCGCGGCAAGGTCGAAGGCGCCCTCGCCCTACTCGAAGAGGTCGCTGGTGAGGCCACCACCGTGGTGAACGAAGCCGGCGCTGACGTGATTCGCCTGCGTCGCGCGCTCGACGTGCTGCCACTCGGTCTCGTCCTCTGCGACGAAAGTGGCACTGTCCTCTACCGCAACCCCCAGGCCGAGCAACTCATGGTGAGTCGATACGGCGACGCCATCGCCGCCCAGGAAGTCACCAGCGCGTTGGAAGAGGGCTGGAAGAACGGCGTGGCCACCCGCACCGTCGACATCTACGGCCCACCTCGTCGTACGCTCAATATCCAGGCGCTGGTCATCGACGACGGCCGCAAGCCTCTGGGCGTTATCGCCTTTATCGAAGACATTTCGGAGCGTCGTCGCCTCGAGGAGGTCCGTCGCGACTTCATCGCCAACGTGAGCCACGAACTCAAGACGCCCATGGGCGCCATGGGTCTCTTGGCCGAGACCCTGCAATACGAGAAAGATCCCACCGTCGCCAACCGCCTCGCTCAGCGCATCAACGACGAAGCCTTCCGCGTGAACCGGATCATCGAGGACCTCCTCGACCTGTCACGTATTGAGGGCGAGGGCTCCCCGATCCGTGAACCGCTGCCCATCGCTCTCGTCGTCGCCGACGCGATGGAGCGGATCCACACCGCCGCCGAGCAGCAGCACGTGACCGTCAACTTCGTTGAGCCCGAGATTGGCTACGTCGTCACCGGTGACCGTCGCCAGCTGGTGTCGGCCGTGCAGGCGTTACTCGAAAACGCGGTGATCTACTCCCCCGAGGGCGGTGTGATCGACATTACGATTCAGCGCGTCGAGGGTGCCCCGGACGCCGAAGTGGCCGGCCCTCACGTCCTGATCGCCATTCGCGACCAGGGTATTGGCATCCCCGCCAAGGACATCGACCGCATCTTTGAACGTTTCTACCGCGTCGACCCGGGCCGCGCTCGCGCCACGGGTGGCACCGGACTGGGGCTCAGCATCGTGCGTCACGTGGCCCAGAACCACGGCGGCCGCGTTCTCGTAGACTCCCGAGAAGGTGAAGGCAGTACCTTCACCCTGGAGCTGCCGGTGAACAATCTATGACAACCATCGATCCGGTCGAGAACCGAATCCGCATCCTGGTCGTTGAGGACGAAGAGTCCTTCATCGACGCGCTCCACATCGGACTCTCCCGCGAGGGATTCGACGTCACGATTTCCCGTGACGGTCAGGCGGGCCTGGCGGAGTTCGAAGCCAAGAAGTTCGACATTGTGCTGCTCGACTTGATGCTGCCCAAGATGTCCGGTCTGGACGTCTGCCGAGCCATTCGCGCGACCTCCGAAGTGCCCATCATTATCGTGAGCGCCAAGGGTGAAGAAGTCGACATGGTTCTGCTCCTCGAAATGGGCGCCGACGACTACGTCACCAAGCCCTACCGCATGCGTGAGTTGGTGGCACGCATTCGCGCCGTGTTGCGCCGCCGCGAGAACGTGACCAGCGACGACGAGCGCCGTGACGACATCCTCGAGCTCGGCGCCATTCACCTCGACATCGACGCTCGTCGTTGCTACGTCCGCGGCGAGGAAATCAAGTTGCGCAAGAAGGAGTTCGCCCTCTTGCAGACCATGATGGAAACCCCCGGCCGCGTCCTCACCCGCGACCTCTTGATTGACCGCGTGTGGGGCAACGATTACGTGGGCGACACCAAGACCTTGGACGTTCACATCAAGCGCCTACGCACGTTGATCGAGGACGACCCCAAGAACCCCACCACCATCACCACGGTGCGTGGTGTTGGCTACCGCTTCGAACTTACGAAGTAGGGGCCACCAGGTGGGTCTGCCCACCGAGGTAGGGCTGCAGGACCGCGGGTACCTTCACTGATCCGTCGGCCTGACGGTTGATCTCCACCAACGCGGCCCAGATGCGGGCCCAGGCCAGGGCCGAACCGTTCACCGTGTGCACGAAGGCGGTGCCTTCGGCCGTGCGGTAGCGGACATTGGCGCGACGGGCCTGGAAGTCACGGAACCAACTGACTGACGAGACCTCGAGCCAGCGGTCCACACCGGGACTGAAGACTTCGAGATCCACGGTGCGGGCCGAGGAGGTGCCGAGGTCACCAGCGCACAGGTCCAGCACACGGTACGGGAGCTCCAGCAACTGGAGGAGTCGTTCGGCGCGGGCCAGGATGTCGGCGTGCGCGGCCGGAGCCTGTTCGGGGGTGCAATAGGCGAAGAGTTCGACTTTGTCGAACTCGTGCACGCGCAACAGTCCGCGGGTGTCACGACCCGCTGAGCCGGCTTCGCGGCGGAAGCAGGCCGTCTGGGCCGTCATGCGCAACGGCAACTCAGCTTCGTTCAAAATCTCACCACGGCGCATTGAGGTCAGCGGCACCTCGGCGGTGGGGATCGCCCAGAGGTCGTCACGCTCAATCGCGTACATGTCGTCCTGGGACTTGGGCAAGTGGCCGGTCGACATCATCGTCTCCGTGAGCGCGAAGCTCGGCGGGCGAATCTCTTCGTAGGCGTCGCGGTGCTGGTCGAGGGCGAAGGCACCCAGCGCGCGCAGCAGACGCGAGCCGTCACCGCGGTAGAGAGGGAACATCGAGCCCGCCAGCTTCACGCCGGCCTCCAGGTCGAGGATGTTCAGTTCTTTCGCCACGTCCCAGTGGGGCAAGCGCTGGTAGTCGGCGAACTCGGGGAACGGGGCACCCTTGTCCATGCCCACCCACCAGCGACGAACTTCGACGTTGTCGTTTTCGTCGGCACCGTCGGGGGTGTCCTCCGACGGCAGGTTTGGGATCATCAGAAGTTCGCTGCGCAACGTGGCGCCGACGGTCTCCATGGTCTCGGTGGCCTGGCGTTCACGTTCGCCGACCTCACGGCTCTGCTCCGCCAGAGCGTCGGCGGTCGCGCTGTCCTTGGCGCGGCGAGCTTCGCCCACCTGACGGGAGAGATCCTTGACCTCGGCGCGGAGGCGCTCGGCCTCCTGCAGGAGGGCGCGGTGCTGGACGTCGAGTGCAATGATCTGGTCCATCAGGTCAACCGAGACACCGCGACGCGCCAGGGCGCCCTTTACGACGTCGGGTTCACGGCGGAGCTGAGCGAGGTCAATCATGCCCTAGAGCCTACCGAAGGACGTTCGACGGGCGGGGTGCAGCGTCTAGGTTTGACGTGACGTGAGTTACGCCATCGACGCCACCACACTTCGGGTTCGCTTCGGCGACCGCGACGCGGTTCGTGACGTCTCCTTGCACGTCGCGTACGGCGAAATCGTGACCCTGCTCGGTCCCAACGGGGCCGGTAAAACCACGGTGGTGGAGACCCTGCTGGGCTTTCGACGCCCCGATGGCGGCACCGCCCGCATCCACGGCCTCGATCCCGTGCGCGACCACGCCGACGTGGTGGCCCGTACCGGCGCCCTGCTCCAGCGCGGCGGCGTCTGGTTTCCCATGAGCCCCGCGCAGGTGCTGGACCTGACCGCCACCTACTACCCCCAGCCCCGCGACCCTCGCGAGTTGCTGGACCTGCTCGACCTGAACGGGTGCGCCCGCACGCCCTGGCGACGACTCAGTGGTGGCGAACAGCAGCGAACCCTCCTCGCCCTCGCCCTCCTCGGTCGACCGCGAGTCCTGGTGTTGGACGAGCCCACGACGGCGGTGGACCCCGAAGGTCGCCAGGTCATTCGCGCCACGCTGCAGAGCGAACGAGAGCGCGGCTGCGCGCTGCTCATCACCACGCATGAACTCACCGAGGCCGAACGACTGGCCGACCGCGTCGTCATCATGCACGACGGTCTGGTCCGGGCGCAGGGAACACTGGAAGAGCTCGCCGGTGACCCAGTCCTCATTCTCGACCTCTCGCAGCCCATCGACCACGTAGCGCTATCCGCTCGTCTGGGCGTGGCCGTCACGCCCATTGACGCCACCACCTTGCGGTGCGCCATCGCCAATACACCTGAGACCATGGCGATCGTGACCAGCTTCGTGGCCGAACAGGGAGCGACGCTGCAGGGTTTTCGCTCACGGGCCTCGCTCGAAGAGCGCTACCTCGAGATCATTCGACAGGAGCAGTCGTGAACGCCTGGTGGGCCCAGACCCGCGCCGAAGTGCGCATGAACATTCGCCGCGGTGAGACGCTGCTGCTCACCTTGGGCATTCCCATTGCACTCCTGGTCTTCTTCTCCACCACCAAGGTGACGACCCTGCCAGCCGGACGTCGCGTGGACTTCATGGCGCCGGGCATCCTCGCGTTGTGCGTGCTCTCCACCTCTCTCGTGGCGCTCTCCATTTCGACCGGCTTCGAACGTTCCTACGGCGTCCTGCGCCGCCTCTTTGTGACCCCGCTTGGTCAGCGCCGACTCATTGGCGCCAAGATCGCCAGTGTCCTGCTCACCGAAGCCATTCAGGTCGTGGTGTTGGCCGGCGTGGCCCTCGCTCTGGGCTGGCACCCCCGCGGTGGCCTCGGTGGCGGCCTCACCGTGCTCGCAGTTCTGGTGCTGGGTTCAGCGGGCTGTGCCGGTATTGGTCTGCTGCTCGCTGGACGACTGCGAGCCGAGGTCAACCTCGCCGCCAGCAACGGTCTCTACCTCGTGCTGCTCATGCTCTCAGGCATCATTGTGCCCCTGTCCTCGTTGCCCCAGGTGGTGGCCGACGTGGTGCAGTGGTTACCCTCGGGGGCCATGGCCCAGGCGGTGCACCGCGTGCTTGGCCTCGGCCAGCAGCCGTCGCTGACCCAGTGGGTCGCGTTGGTGTTGTGGGCGGTGGCGGCGCCGCTGCTCGCGGCGCGCACTTTTACCTTCGACTAACGAAGGAGGGCGAGGTCACTCGCGAACGTCGACGTGCTGATAACGCCGTTCTGCACGGCCTTCACCACGCCGGTGCCCGACAGGAACACCGTGTCGGGCATGCCCTGGAATGAGAAGTCACCCTGGGTAATCGAGCCGCCGTCTTCGAGGATCGGGAAGGTCGCACCGCTCTTGGTGGCGAAGGCCACACCGGTGGCGGTGTTGTCGAGGCTGTCGATGCCGATCACCTGGATGTTGCCCAGTGCGTGCTGCTTCAGGTAGGCGGTGATGGCGGGCAGTTCACTATGACAGGCGGTGCACCAGCTCGCGAAGAAGACCAGCACCGTCGGGTGGCCACTGGCCCAGGGGGCCTTAATCGAGACCCCGGCCGTGTCCTTGGCGGAGAAGGGGGCAATTTTGGTATTGATCAGCGCGGACTGGCCCTGAGTGTTGGTGACGGTGCCACCGGTGAAGTAGGAAACGACGCTGATGAGCACGATGGCCACCACGGCCCCAATGCCGAGGGAGACGAACATCATGGGCGACGGGCGCCCCCGCTGACTAGTGACCTCGGACAAGGACGTCCACCGCCATCATCACAAAGAGCAGCGTCAGGTAGGTAATGGAGTAGTGGAAGAGCTTCATGGCTTCGGCCACGTCGGCCTTGTCCACGCGGGCGTGCACGAACAGGCGCCAGGCCATCATCGTGAAGAGGCCACCAAGGATCGTCGCCGAAAGGGCGTAGATCCAGCCCAGGTGGGCAATGGGACCAATCAAGATGGTGACCACCCACATAATCACCGAATACACGAGGATTTCCAAGGTGGTGCGACGCAGCGAGGCCACTACCGGCATCATCGGCACGTTGGCCGCTTCGTAGTCGTCGCGGTAGCGCACGGCCAGCGCCCAGAAGTGGGGCGGGGTCCAGATGAAGATCACCGCGAACAGCAACACCGGCGTCCAGGTGACGTTGTTCTGCACGGCCGACCAGCCAATGAGCACTGGCACCGCACCGGCCGCGCCACCAATCACGATGTTCTGCTTCGAACGGCGCTTGAGCCAGAGGGTGTAGATGAAGACGTAGAAGGCGGTCGCCGCCATGGCGAGCCAGGCCGAGAGCTGGTTCACGAAGACGGCCAGCACGACGAAGGCCAAGAGTTCGATGGCCAGGGCGAAAGTCAGGGCCGCCCGCGGGGTCATCACCCCGCGCACCAGGGGTCGGCCCTGGGTGCGCTTCATGATGGCGTCAATGTCGCGGTCAACGACCATGTTGATGGCGTTGGCGCCACCAGCGGCCAGGGTGCCGCCGACCAAGGTCAGCAGAATCAGGCCAATGCTGGGAATTCCCTTGTCGGCCACCACCATGGTGGGCAGCGTTGTCACCAGGAGGAGTTCAATGATGCGCGGCTTGGTGAGCGCGACGTACCCCTTGATCTTCTCCGAGGTCGAAAACGTGGTCGGGACGGTTGCAGACACGGTGCTCAGTCTAGGTTGCCGCTTCCGTTCTCTAGGCTAAGGACGTGACACGTCTTCGCCGGGGGCTCTCCCCCGCCACCTTCCGCTGGTTCGCCTACGCCGCCTTCTTGTCAATGATTCTCATTGTCCTGACCGGGGCGGCGGTCCGCCTGACCGGCTCGGGGCTGGGCTGCCCCGACTGGCCGACCTGCTTCCACCACCGCGTGGCCGGTTCGTGGAGTATCCATCCCCTCATTGAGTACGCCAACCGAATGGTCACCGTCACCCTCGTCATCCTCACCGGGGTGACCTTCGTGGCGTCGCTGCTGCGCACCCCGCGCCGCCGCGACCTCTGTGTTCTTTCGGGCATGCTGATCGGCGGCGTGATTGCCGACGCCATCCTCGGCGCCTTCGTCGTCTACTCCAAGCTCAACCCGTGGTTGGTCTCCACCCACATGCTGCTGTCGCTGACGATGGTCGTGGTGAGCGCCATTCTCTACCACCGCTCGAAGTACCAGTACGGTCCGGGTACCCGTGCCGACGTGCGCTCGACCCACTACCTGACGATCGCCCGGTTGCTCTGGCTGCCCTTCGTCGCGGTGCTGTTCACTGGCACCATGACCACCGGCTCGGGACCCCACGCCGGATCCTCCATGGGCCAGCTCACCGCGCGACGCCTCCCCTTCGCCTTCTCCGATGCGGCGTGGGTACACTCAGTCGCGGCCACCCTCTTCGTGGGCATCGTGCTGGGACTGTTCGTGACCGTCTGGAAGTCGGCCGCGCCGACGGCCCTTCAGAACGGGGTCCGTCGCCTCGTGGTGATCACGTTGCTCCAGGCCGTGATTGGTGGTGTGCAGTACGTGTTGCACGTGCCGGCGCTGCTGGTGGGCCTACACATCCTGGGCGCCACGTCACTCACCATTGGTGTCACCCAGTTCCACCTGCGTCAGACCGCGCACGACCGCGAGGTCGGCATCGCGGCGTCAAAGACGGTCTAGCTAGCCGCGCTGAGGCTGACGAAAGGTCGGTCGCGGCGTCCAGCCGCGAGCGGCCACCACGGCTTCAACCTGGCGGGCCGCCTCGAGCAGCTGCCATTCGGCGTGGGGCTTACCAATCAAAGTGAGACCGACCGGCAGTCCTTCGACGAGTCCCATCGGCACCGTGGCGATTGGCCACCCGGCTACCGCCGCCACCGAAATCCCTGGGCTGTACCAAGCACCGGGGTCACCGAGCACCAAGTCGCTCTTCCACGCGGGGGCGTAGGCCGGGGCCAGCACCACGTCGTCCCCGCCGAGTCCCTTCTCGAGGCAGTCCCGCACCGACCAGTTGGTGACCCGATCACGTCGTTCGACGTACTCCGCGTTCGCGGTGCCGCCGGTCGCCAGGGCCGCGAGGAAGTGCTGGTGGGAGCTGTAGCGGTGCTCAACGTCGGCGTGGGTGTTTTCGAAGTCGACCACGTCCTGCATCGAACGAACACCGTCGCCGGGGCGATCGGCCAGGTAGGCACTGAGTTCGTCGGCGAACTCACACAGCAGGGCGTGGAGTTCGTCGTTGCCCTCTTGAATACTCGGCACCCCGAAGGTCCGATCGGGCAACGTCACGTCGGTAGCGCGGAGGTCAGCGATGACCTCCTCGAAGAGGGCGTCGGTGGCGGGGTGGCCCGTGCGCCATGTCGAGGAAACGACCATCGACACAGAGGGTCGTTCGGCCGGAGCCGGTAACCCCGCCAGTGTGGCGAACAACAGCGCAGCGTCAGCCACACTGCGCGTCAGTGGGCCGGGGCTGTCCTGTCGAGAGCTGATGGGCACCACGCCCTGACGCGAAACCGAACCAACGGTGGGCTTCAGGCCAACAACACCATTCAACGAGGCCGGACAAGTGATGGAGCCGTCGGTTTCGGTGCCCACCACCAGGGGGGCGTAGCCGGCGGCCGCGGCCGCCCCTGAACCCGATGAGGAACCACCGGCGGAACGCTCGAGCGCCCAGGGGTTTCCCACCAGACCACCGGTGGCCGAGTACCCCGAGGCCGACTTGGTTGAGCGCAAGTTGGCCCACTGGCTCAAGTTGGTACTGCCGAGAATGACGGCTCCGGCCTCACGGAGTCGGGTCACCAACTCCGCGTCCCGGGCAGGTCGACCCACGAGGGCGGTGGCGCCCGCGACACCCGGCAGACCTTCGGCTTCGATGTTGTCCTTGATGAGCACGGGTAGTCCGTGCAGGGGACCACGGAGTTCCCCGCGAGCGCGCTCGTCGTCACGCTCGCGAGCTACCGCGAGGGCGTCAGCGCTCAATCCGGCGATCGCCGAGAGACCCACGGCACCCGGGCCGTCGAGAACGGCAATGCGTTCGAGCAGGGCCGTCACCACAGCTTCGGAAGTGGTGGTGCCGGCGGCGAGCTGGTCGAGGAGTTCGGTGGCGGTGGCGTAGGCCAGCGCGGCCGTCGAAGGGTGCGGTTCAGTCATGGCCTCAGCATAGAGAACCACTAGGGCAGCGGAACGAGTTCTCCCGCCCCAAAGGACCGATCGCCGTCGTCACTGAGCAACCAGACCTTGGACGCACCAGCCACGCGCCAGTGCCCCGGGCCACCCACCAGGGCGGTGTTCTCGTCGACCCCCACGAGCTGCACCGACGGGTCCACCCCGCGGAATCGATCACGCACGTTCATCATGCGGGAGAAGAAGGCGTCGTAGTGCGGGATCACCCGAACGGATGGCAGCACGCCAAGCCCCTCCGCGCCACCTTCGCCGCGAACGTTCGGGACCCACGATCCCATGACCATGGCCCCGGCCGAGCAGCCCGCCAGCGCGGCGCCCGCTTGCCAGGTTGCGACAATGGCCTCCCACACCAGCGTGCCCCGCAGGGTGTCGGCGAGGAAGGCGGGGTGACCGCCGGAGAGATAGATCAATCCCGCGTCGGCCACCAGGGCGGCGATGGCGGGGTCGTTGGCGTCGTCGCGCGTCGCCACCGGCAGAATCACCTGAGTCACCCCGAGGCGCTCGGCCTGCTCGGCGCCAAGGCGGTGCCACTTCGCCACCACGTGGTCGCCGTCGGGCACGGCGGCGGTCGCCAGCTGGACATACCGCAATCCGCGACCCGCGATGAGGTCGGCCTCGATGGGGGCCATCACCTTCAGGTACTCACCCGAGCCCACGAGTGCGAGTGGGCCGGGAGTGCGCGATTCGGTCATGGGCGAAGCGTATCGGGTGCGGCGCTAGCCGTGATGCGGTGGCGCGGTGGTGCCGCGAATAACCAACTGGGTGGGCAGCTGCGTCGTCGACGGCGGGGTGCCGTGCAGGACCTGGTCGAGTACCTGGCGGGCCAGGAGTTCACCTTGGCGCATTGCCGGCTGGGCCACGGTGGTGAGGTCGAAGACGCGGGCCAGTTCGTGGTCGTCGAAGCCAATGACGGAGATGTCTTCGGGGCAACGCAGGCCGGCCCGGCGAATGGTGTGAAGGACTCCCATTGCCATCTCGTCGGACTGCACGAAGATGGCGGTGGGCCGATCGGGGCGGCTGAGCAACTGGGCCGCGGCCTGCTCACCACCTTCAATGGTGGAGTGACCGTCAACCTCAAACTCGGGACGGGCCTCGATGCCGGCGGCGGCGAGGGCCTTGTGGTACCCGGCGCTGCGCAGGTAGGGCGGACGGAAGTTGATCGAGAACTCTCGGTCCAGGGTCACCATGGCTATGGCGCGGTGCCCCAAACCAATCAAGTGGTTCACCGCCGTCTCGGCCCCGGCGACGTCGTCGATGGTGACGCTGGAGAATCCAGGAATGTCTACACCGAGCGAGCCCACCGGCACACCTAAGGTGGCCACGCCCTCCACGTCGGGAACGTCGGAGGGGAGCGTTAGCAGCAGCACCGCGTCGACGCGTCGACGCATGGGGAGCTTCTCGAAGAGTTCGCCGTCGGTGTCCATGTAGAGGACGAGGTCGAAGGAGGAGTCCTGCAGTACCTGATCGATGCCGCTCAGGACTTCGGCGAAGAACCAGCGCGAAATATAGGGGGTGACCACACCTACCGTCGACATGCGACCAGAGGCCAATGAGGAGGCACTCGGTGACGCCACGTACTGCAGTTGCTCCGCCGCGGCGGCCACTTTGGCACGCGTCTTTTCCGACACATTCGGCAAACCGCGCAGCGCCCGGGACACGGTACCACTCGAGACTTTGGCCAGACGGGCCACGTCCTCAATCGAGGCGCGCTGACTCCCCTTGGTGCGACGGCTACGGGGTGCGGGCGACGGGGACGTCATCTCTAAAGTGTAAACCTTTACATTCCGGCTGCAAAAAGTTGCAGAAATGCCCCCATACTGATGCACCACAGGGCTTTTGCAGCCTCACCTACAATTTCTTTCATGGCAACACCGACCGAACCTACCCCCAGCGACCTGATTGACGGCCGCATTGCCGAACTGGGTGACTGGCGCGGTGAAACGTTGGCCAAAGTCCGCGCCTTAATCAAGCAAGCGCTGCCCGACGTGGTCGAAGAGTGGAAGTGGCGCGGCGTCCCCACCTGGTACCACAACGGGATTGTTTGCACCGGGGAAACCTATAAGGCCGCAGTTAAGACCACCTTCGCCAAGGGCGCGGCCCTCGCCGATCCGGCGCACCTCTTCAACGCCAGCCTCGAAGGCAACGTGCGTCGCGCAATCGACTTCCACGAGGGCGACGTGATCAACGAGAAGGCGTTCATTGCTCTCGTCCAGGCCGCTGCAGCCGCCAACGTCAAGAAGCGCTAGTTACGAACGATCGGGCACTTTCGCCCACGTCGCCTTTTCAACGGAGAAACCACAAGCGCGAAGAGGCAAGGACCTCAATCGCCTTGGCCAAGCGAAGACAGTCCAGGTTGGCTGAACGAGGCATACTCA
>DAIQPT010000025.1:0-17637 GCA_036787185.1 Acidimicrobiales bacterium
GTCGCTGGCGTGTTTCTCGCATTCACGAACGAACGGTTCTCGAAGTACTTCACGGCGATCACCCTTCGCTTCGTGAGTGTGGTCTTAGCCCTGGGTGCGCTTCGCCAGTGCCTCCCCTCAACGGGTTTCTGGCAGGGCGGCAATGCCAACGCCCTCACGACGATGTCACAGACCATGACGCAGTCGGCCCAGCCGCACTGGGTGTCATGGATCGCGCTCCACGGCGGCAAGGTGGCGGGGCAGTTGGGTGGCGGTGCGAATATTGCCATCATTTTGTGGCTCCTGGTGAGCGCTGTGGGGCTGTGGATGGCCCCGACGCGCCGTTGGAACTGGCCCGTGTGGACGACGGTTGCGGGTGCGCTGTTCTTCTGGTTTGTGGCCCAGGACGCTGCATTCTGGGGCGGTGTCGCGACGGACTTCAACTCGCTGGTGCCGCTGGCTGCGTTGACACTGGCTGCCGCACCGCGGTTTGCCGCACAGGCACCAATTGAGCGCCGTGCGCCACAGGAGCTCCGTTCGCTGAGCGGTGGCGTCTTAGTGAGCATCGCGTTCGCCATGATTGTCTACAGCGTGGGCCTCATGGGATGGTCGGTTACCCAGCCAACTGAGAATACGTTCTTCGTGGCGACGAACGGCTACGCGTCGGGCGTCAATAGTGCCGCCCCGAGCTTCACCTTGCGCGATCAGCACGGTGTGTCGTACCACCTCGGGGGCGTGTCGGATCACTACACCGTGTTGACCTTCCTGGACCCCGTGTGCTGGACCGACTGCCCGTTGCTGGCCGCGCAGCTCAAGGCAGTTCGGGCAGCGTTTGGACCCAACGTCAAACTTGACACCGTTGGCGTGGCCGCGAATCCACTTCACGAAACCGAACAGAACGTTCAGTCGTTTGTGGCGCAGCACCAGCTGAATTCGGTGCCGGGCTTCCACTTTGTCGATGGCCCCCTTGCCACACTCCGCAGCGTCTGGCGCAGCTGGGGCATCTCGGTGGAAAACGTTCCCACGAGCAAGATGAGTGTTCACTCTGACTTTCTCTTCGTGATTGACCCCCGTGGGCACCTTCGCTGGATCATTCCCGATGACCCGGGCAGCGGTGCAACGGCGACGCAGGATTCTGACGTCGCTGAGACCGTTGCGTTGCTCCACCAGATCGGTCTGTCGTAATGAATCCCGTGAGCGTCGTTGCGATTTGCGGAGCGGCACTCACGATTGGTGCTTTCGCACGACGACCTCATCGCCGCCGCGGCACCGTGCTTCGGTTTAGCGTCACGATGGCCAGCTGGGTGGCGCTGTGGTGGGCGACGGGTTCCTCGTTTGCACAACGCGGCATGATGAATCTGCCCGATCACATGATTTCCCACGTGATCGTCATGTTTGCCGTGCCCATGGGTCTCACCGCGGGGGCGACCCTGCGTGAGTGGGCGTGGTTGGTGCCGATTGGTCCCCGCCGTCGACTCTTGCGGTGGTGGCACGTGCGGCGCCGACTCCGAGTACCACGTGTTGTGGCTAATGCCATCGTGGCGGCCATCGTGATGAATGTGGTGATGGTGGCGGCCCACCTGCCTAGGGTCTTTGATGCCGTCATGCTCCACAACGGCTGGATGGCGTGGGGGATGGAGCCGGCCTTCTTTCTCTCCGGCCTCTACTTCTTCCACTTTCTGATTCCGTCATGGCCCCGGCGGGTGCGCACCCGACTGCGCATTCAATTTCTGATGGTGATCGCCACCATGGTGGAAATGCTGGTGGTGGCCATGTCGATGTCCATTTTCACCAAGGCGTCGTGGTACAGCGTCATGACGATGTCATATATGCCGAATATGCCTGGGATGACGGGTACTGGCCTTTCACCAGCGGCCGCTTTTCAGCAGCAACAGCTCGCCGCCGCCATTCTGTGGATTTGCGGCGACTTCTGGGCGGTGCCCTGCCTCGTGCTCGTTATTCGCCGTCTGGTCCAGCGAGACGGATCGCTGTTTGCGGTCCTGGAGCGCCAGGGAAAGAAGTTTGCCCCGTCAGCGACTAGCTGACGGATCGTCCTTGTGCACCTGGGCGAGGTACTCGTTCCAGGCGCGGAGCTCAGGATCGTCCGCTTCTAGTTGGGCCGTGCTCGCACGTTCACGACGCTGGCGACTCCGAGCGTCGTCGCCGCGCTCTTCACGAAGCATCTTGGCCCACATGTAGATGGCGTAGCCGCCGAGGACGGGCCACTCAACGACGTAGGCCCAGGAGAGGGTGTTGCCACTCTGGGCCCGATAGGTCTCGAAAATAAAGGCCGGAACACAAATTAATTCGGCAACGACGAGCCCTAAATGAATGCGAAAACGGTCCCTAGACAAAACTCCTCTTTCTGCTCATCACGATACTTGCAATGACGTAGATAGCGGCTATCTTTGTCAATGGGTGTTTCTGAATTTTTTGTGAAGCGCTTATGAAGTTATTAGCAAGGAGAGCACATGGAACGGTCGAAGGCATTCGGCACGGCCCTGGCGTCAATTCTTCTTGGTGGGGGAGCGCTCGCGCTCGCAGGGTTCGCCCTCGCGAGTGCCGCACCGCATCAGGCGGCATTGCACTGTCAGGAGACGTCGCCAGGAAACTGCACGATCACAATTAGTTCGTACCCGGACGCGCTCGCTGGCGAGCACGGCACTACCGGTGGGGCTCACCCCGACTGGGTGTCGTACTCGAACGACAACTTGGTCGTTCCCGCGAACACGACGGTGCACATGACGATCGACCAGTACGACTCTGGTGGCGCTTTGAACAACTCCTTCTTCAGCAAGGTGTGGCTCAACGGCGCTCCTTCGACGGCGACCTACCAGTTCCCCTCGACGAACGGCAGCACCTACGGCAAGGTCCAAACCCTGAGCGGTTGGGACACGAACGACATTGGTCACACCTTCACCCTGCGCGGCGTCCCTGGTAACGGCACGCCGATCTTCGTGAGCGTCCCACTGCCAGCTGACCCTTCAACGAACGGCTCGGCCGTCACGATTGGTAGCGGTCAGTACGCCAAGCCCGTGATCGTGAACTTCACGTTCAAGACCGGCTCAAAGGGCGTCTACGAGTGGAACTGTGAGTTCCCGTGTGGTGGATCGCGTGAAGGCCAGTTCGGTTACGCAATGTCGTCGTACGGCTACATGTCCGGCACCCTGTCGGTGGAGTGAGGAAGAACATGACTGACAACAAGAAAAAGGGAAGCCTTCAAGGCATGTTCTGGACCTGGGTGGTCTTGACCGCGATTTCGATCGCGATCTCGCTCTGGGCGCCAGGACGATTCATGCCACGTTCCATGAGTGGCAGCATGCACCTGACGATTTTGACCATCGTGATTTTCTCGGTGGCCGCGTCGCCCGTGGCCGCTGGCGTCTACGCCGCCATGGTGCACCTGCTCCGTCACAACATTCACCGCGGCAATGACGTGCCCGAGGCCGCTGAGCCCGTGCGCGAAAACGCAGTCTTGACCACGTCGTGGGTCTTGGCTTCAACGCTGTTGACCGTTTTCCTCCTGGTGTGGGGCCTCGGCGCCCTCTCCGTGGATGACGGCAGCAATGGCTCGAACCCGCTCGTCGTGAACGTGACAGGTCAGCAGTGGCTGTGGACCTTCTCGTACCCCGGTACGAACGTGACCTCACCGACGCTGGTGCTTCCCGAGGGTCGCACGGTGGACTTCCGCATTACGTCGGAAGACATCACGCACGGCTTCTGGGTTGCCAACATGGGTGTCCAGGTTGACGCCAATGCCGGCACGGTCACCGAGATTCACACCACGCCCAACAAGCTGGGTGGCTTCGACATCCGGTGCACCCAGTTCTGTGGTCTGAACCACGCATTCATGGTGACGACGGGCAACGTCGTTACCCCGGCACAGTTCTCGAAGTGGCTCGCGACCCAGTCGCAGCTGCAGAAGGCATAGGAGAGAGTTATGACAACAACACTCGAACACGCGACTCACGCCCCATCGAAGGGTGGCGGCTTGGCTCGTCGACAGAACTTCCTCACCGCCATGATCGGCGGCGTGGTGTTCGCATGGCTGGGATGGTTCCTGTCCCACCACTTCCTCGACTCAACGAGTCGTAACTACAACGACCTGGTCACCACCTCGCTCGCCATTGGCTGGATTTTCGGCTTCTGGCTTGGCATCGGTGCCCTGAACGGCCCCGGCCGCTGGCTGATCGGTGCGGACCACACCCGTGCTGACGACCTGTACTACGCCGGTGAGAACCAGGGTCGTGCTCGTTATTGGAAGTACTGCACTGACCACAAGGTCGTTGGTATCCAGTACATCGTTATGACCGCTGTCTTGCTGGGTGCCGGTGGCATCCTGGCCATGGCGATTCGTACCGAACTGATCGTTCCCGGAAACCACTTCGTGAACCAGCAGGTGTACAACGGATTCGTCGCAGTGCACGGTATGTTGATGATCCTCGCTCTGATTGTTGCCGTTGCGGGCCCGTGGGCCAACTTCGTCGTACCAATCATGTGCGGCGCACGCGACATGGCCTTCCCTCGTCTAAACGCTCTGTCGTTGTGGACGCTGGTGGGTGCCGCTGGTCTGCTTCTCTCGGTGCTGACTGTCGGTTCGCTGACCATGGGTTGGGTTGTTCTTGAGCCCATCGCCGACCAGGCGGGTGTTGGTATGGACCTCTTCGCGATGTCCATCATCGTGTTCACGGTCTCTACGACCGTTGCCGGTATCAACACCATCTGCACCGTCATGACGATGCGCACGAAGGGCATGACGCTCGCGCGCTTGCCGATCTTCGTGTGGGCCTCCATGATTGCCGCCGCTCTGGGTCTCTACGCCTTCCCCTTCTTCTCGCTGGTGGAGTCGCAGACCCTGATGGACCGCACGTTCTCGACGAGCTTCTTCGTCTCGAGCGCCGGTGGTACGGGCTGGCTGCAGGCCAACCTGTTCTGGCTCATGGGTCACCCTGAGGTGTACGTGATTTTGCTGCCCGCCGTTGGCGCGCTCTTCGAAATCTCGTCGGTGATGGCACGCAAGCCCGTGTTCAGCTACCGCACCGCAATTGCCGGTATGACCGGTTTGGCAAGTCTGTCAATCCTGGTGTGGGCACACCACATGTTCACGACCGGTTGGGCCCCAACCCTGGGTGGACCGTTCATGCTGACCACCGAGTTGATTTCGATCCCTACGGGTCTCTTCTTCTTGGTCATCATCGGTACCCTGTGGCGCGGCAACATCTGGATGAAGTTGCCCACGGTGTGGTTGTTTGGATTCATCTTCAACTTCATCATCGCGGGTATCACCGGTATCTACTTGTCGGACATCCCAATTGACAACCAGCTGCACGGCACGATGTTCGTGACGGCTCACTTCCACTACGTCTTCGTCGGATCGGTGCTCTTTGGCGCTATCGCCGCGCTGGCGTTCTGGTACCCGAAGGTTACGGGTCGCTACTTGGACGAGACCATGGGACGCATTTCCTTCTGGTTGGCCTTCATCGGTGTTCAGGTGACGTTCCTGGCGATGTTCATCTCGGGTCTGAAGGGTATGCCACGTCGCTACTCTTCGTACTCGATGCTCTTCGAGCACTCGAACTTCGTTACCACCATTGGTGCCTACATGATCATGGCGGGCATGCTCGTCCTGCTGGGTGCGGTTGTCCGCTCCTGGAGCCACGGCGAGCCCTCGGGTCCCAACCCGTGGCACGCCAACTCACTCGAGTGGCTGGTCCCAACGCCGCCACCGCTTGAGAACTTCGACGTGTTGCCTGTCATCACGGAAGACCCCTACAACTATGGAGAGGAAATGGTGCAGGCATGAGTAGCAACACTGCAACCGAACACGACACGCACGGCCACGACCAGCACGGCGGTCACGACGGTGGGCACCACGAGCCACCCGAGGTAGTCGACGGTCGCCAACGGATGGCCATCTGGCTGTTCATCGGCGGTGACATGATCACCATGTCAGCCCTGCTCTTCACCTACCTGTACCTGCGCGGTGTCAACACCCAGGGTCACTGGATGTCAATGATGGGCTACACCGGCCACAGCTACGCCTATTTCGAGAACGCTCTGGCGAACGGCACCTTGGCGAACCCCACGTTGATTACGGTCGGCAAGTTGTCGGCCAGCCTCAACTGGATTGTGACCTTGGTTACGGTGCTTAGCGCGGCCATCGTCTGGGGCGCTGAAAAGCAGCTTCGGAAGACGGGTAACGCTAAGGCGTACTCAGCGACGTCCTGGTTGGCCGTTGCGGTGACCGTCGTGGCCATCGTCTTGACCATCAAGCAGTTGCAGAGCATTCCGCAGATTTTCGTTGCGGTGAATGACTCGCAGACCATGTCGTACACCGCGTACGACTCGTCGATGATGGTCATTATCGGTTCGGGCATGATCCACTTGTTCGTGCTGGCCTTCCTTGGCGTTGGCCTGGCGATTCGCTCGGCCCGTGGCGTTATCAACGGCACCAAGTGGTACCAGGCTCGCCTGGTCCGCCTGTTCTGGGTCTGGGTGGCGGTTTCCGCCGTCATTGGCTCGGCTGTAACGACTACAGTTAACGTCATCCACTAAGTACCACAGGTCTTCGTGGGCGCCGGAAAACCGGCGCCCACGAAGAACTGTCGTGAAGCGAGTCCCGTGAGGCTCGTACGACAGGAGAAGAATGAAAATAGAGGAACCACGCCAGGACCGCATACGCGGACTGGCGTTTTTTGCTAAAAGTCAGCTCTTGACGAGTGACGATGTAGCGCGCGCCATGAAGCGCATGGCCCACGAAATCATCGAGCGCAATCAGGGCGTTACCGGTCTCGTGCTCGTCGGCCTTCAGCGCGGGGGAGTCCCGATTTCCGAACGGCTTGGTGCCCTGCTTGCCGACATCGCCGGTGAGGCCGTGCGTGTCGCCGCTCTTGATGTCGCCTTCTACCGCGACGACATCGAAACAGCGCCCCTGAAGGAATCTTCGCTCTCGACATTGTCGGGCGATCTCACCGGGGCAACCGTCATCCTTGTTGATGACGTACTCTTCACCGGCCGCACCATTCGCGCCGCGCTCCTTGCCCTCTCGGACTGGGGGCGCCCCGCGGCCATTCAACTCGCGACACTGGTTGACCGTGGTCACCGAGAGTTGCCAATTCGTCCCGATTTCGTCGGCAAGAACCTGCCGACCTCGCTGAACGAGTCGGTTCAGGCCACCTTGGATGGTGTCTGGCTCGGTACGAAGGAGGCTTCATGAGTTTGCGTGGTCAAAATCTGCTGACCCTAAACGGGGTCTCTGCCAGCACCATTGTGGAAGTTCTGGACACCGCCGAATCGTTCGTCGAGGTCAACCAGCGCACTATCAAGAAGGTGCCGGCCCTCAAGGGTCGGGTGGTGGCCTCGCTGTTTTTCGAGGAGTCCACGCGGACCCGCTTGAGTTTTGAGACCGCGGCTAAGCGTCTCGGTGCAGACGTGGTGTCACTCGCAGTGGCTTCGAGCTCCGTGAAGAA
Organism: Acidimicrobiales bacterium; assembly: GCA_036787185.1. Lineage (GTDB taxonomy): Bacteria > Actinomycetota > Acidimicrobiia > Acidimicrobiales > RAAP-2 > RAAP-2. Next base: position 7,449 of record DAIQPT010000025.1, read on the forward strand.
GGGCGAATCGCTTCGCGACACCATTGCCACCATCGACGCCCTCGGTCTCGACGCGGTAGTGCTGCGCCACAAGTCATCGGGCGCGGCGGTGCAGGTGAGCCGTTTCGTTCCTGATGTGCGGGTCATCAACGCCGGTGACGGTCTCCACCAGCACCCAACACAAGGCCTGCTGGACGTCTTTACCGTTCGCGAGATCCTCGCCGAGCGTCAGGGCGCCCTGGGGTCAGAGACCGGCGCTGAGCTCTTCAAGGGGCTCAAGGTGCTGATCGTCGGTGACATTCGCCACTCACGTGTCGCCCGCTCCGACATTGCCGCCTACAGCGCACTGGGTGCCGAGGTTCGCGTCGCCGCGCCCGGCACACTGTTGCCCAACGATCTGACGGGGTGGCCGGTCACGGTGGTGACTGACTTCGACGAGGCATTGGCCTGGGCGGACGTCGTCGGCTTATTGCGGCTTCAGCACGAGCGCGGTACGGGAGCGTTCGTTCCTTCACTCTCGGAGTTCACCTTCACCTACGGACTGACCGCCGAGCGCATGGCGTCGATGGACCCACGAACAATTGTCCTACACCCCGGTCCCATGAACCGTGGGGTGGAGATTGATTCCCTTGTGGCGGATCGCGAGAACGCGTACATGACGCGCCAGGTCGCCAATGGCGTGCCGGTGCGCATGGCGGTGCTGTATTTGAGCGTGGCAGGAACGAAGGAGCTGGAATGACCATACTGATTCGCAACGGACTTGTGGTGGGCCCCACGGGCACCCAGGTCACGGACCTGCTGATCCGCGATGGCGTGATCGCCGAGGTGGGGACCGGGCTCAGTGCTGCGGGCGCTGAGGTGATTGATGCCACCGGCTGCTGGGTGGGACCGGCGTTTGTTGACATCCACACGCACCTGCGTGAGCCAGGTCGAGAAGCCGCCGAAACGATTGAGAGTGGCGCCAACGCGGGCGTCATCGGTGGGTACGGCGCACTCGTGGCTATGCCCAACACGGAGCCGGCCCTCGACAACGTCGCCCTCGTCTCCTACGTCTTAGCCCAGGGGGCCAAGACCCGATTGGACGTCGCAGTGGCGGGCGCCATTACCGTCGGTCGCCACGGCACGGCCCTTGCGCCGATTGCCGAAATGGCTGCATTGGGTGTTCGACTCTTCACGGATGACGGCACTGGGGTACAGAACCCCGCACTCATGCGTCGCGCATTGGAATACACGGCACCGCTCGGTGTTCGCCTCGCGCAGCACTGCGAGGACGAAGCGCTGGCCGGTGGTGGTTCGATGAACGAGGGTGCGGTGAGTGCGCGTCTGGGTCTCATCGGACGTCCGGCACTCGCCGAGGAGCTAATGGTGATGCGCGATATTGAACTGCTGCGCCTCACGGGCGGTCGGCTCCACTTCTTGCACCTGTCAACGGCACGGTCCCTCGCGCTGGTGAACGAAGCTCGAGCCCAAGGACTGGACGTGACGAGCGAAATTGCGCCGCACCACTTCACTCTGAGCGAAGAGGCCTGCGAGGGATTTGACTCGCTGTTCAAGGTGCATCCTCCACTGCGCACGTCCAGTGACGTGCTGGCGCTGCGTGGGGCACTCCTGGATGGCACGGTGGACGCGGTCGCGACCGACCACGCGCCCCACACCCCGGAACTAAAGGACCTGCCCTTTGATGAGGCACCGGCCGGCATGCTCAACCTCGAACACGCCGCGTCGCTGACCTTCGACGTGCTGCGAGACAACCCCGTTGGCTTCTTCAACGTGCTGTCGCGCGGCCCGGCACGTATTGCGCAGTTGCGACGCGAGGACCACCGCGTCGGACTCAGCGCCCACGGTGGTGCGTTGAGCGTTGGCGAGGACGCCAACATTGTGATCTTCAACCCGAATGAAACGTGGCGCGTCGACAAGCACCAGCTGGCGTCGCGTGCAACGAACACGCCGTATCACGGTCGAGAACTCCACGGACGGGTGCGCAGCACCATTGTTCGTGGCAGCCTCGTCGTCAACGAAGGAGAACTCCAATGATTCGCCCACCCGCACTACTGGTTCTGGCTGACGGCACCACGTTTGAGGGCTACGCCGCGGGCCACTTGCCCGAGAGTGGCGTGACCACCGGTGAGTTTGTCTTCAATACCGCTCTCAGCGGGTACCAGGAGGTCATTACCGACCCCAGCTACGCCGGTCAGATCATCGCCTTCACCTACCCCCACATTGGCAACTACGGCGTGACCAGCATCGACGACGAAGCCCTGCGTCCCTACTGCAATGGCATTGTGGTGCGCGACCTGGCTACCTCGCCCTCGAACTGGCGTTCCACCGGAGCCCTCGAGTCGCTGCTGGTACACCACGGCATTGCCGCGATTGTCGGCATCGACACTCGCCGCTTGACGCGTCACCTGCGCAACCACGGTGCCCTGCCCGGAGCGTTTGGACACGCCAGCGAGGCCACGTTGCGAGCCGCCGCGATGACCGCCACTGGCACTGACGGCACTGACTTCGTGAGCCGTGTCTCGACCCCCGAGGCGTATCGACGGGGGGGTGGCGACCTCCACGTCGTCGCCTTCGACTACGGCATCAAGACCACCATGGTTCGCCAACTGGCCGAGCGATTCACCGTGACGGTGGTGCCCTCGTCAACGACGGCCGACGAGGTGCGCGCGCTGTCGCCCGACGGCGTGTTTCTCTCCAATGGACCCGGCGACCCCGCCGCCCTCCCACGTGAAGCGGCGGTGATCGAGTCACTGATTGGTGAGGTTCCCTTGTTCGGTATCTGCCTGGGCCACCAGCTCCTGGCGACGGCCCTCGGCGCCACCACCTACAAGCTGCCCTTCGGCCACCATGGCTCGAACCACCCGGTGCACGACCTGGCCACGGGCCGGATCGAAATCACCGCGCAGAACCACAACTACGCCGTGACCCCCGACTCCCTGTCGCGTGGCGTCGTCAGTCACATCAACCTGAACGACGGCGTGATTGAAGGCGTCGCTTCGGCGGCGGACCGCTGCTTCTCGGTGCAGTATCACCCCGAAGCGGGTCCCGGCCCACACGACGCCCGTTACCTGTTTGACCGCTTTGAGACCCTGCTTCGCACCGGACAGTTGGAGAAGAACTAATGCCTCGTCGTACTGATATCAAGACCATCATGGTGATTGGCTCGGGACCGATTGTGATCGGTCAGGCCTGCGAGTTTGACTACTCGGGCACCCAGGCCTGCCAGGTGCTGCGCGAAGAGGGCTACCGCGTGGTGTTGGTGAACTCCAACCCCGCGACGATCATGACCGACCCCGCGACCGCGGACGTCACCTACGTTGAGCCCCTCGACGTGGACGTGCTAACGCAGATCATCGCCAAGGAGCGCCCCGACGCGCTGCTGCCGACTCTCGGTGGCCAGACGGCCCTCAACTTGACCATGGAGCTCGTGGCCAAGGGTGTACCCGAGCAGTATGGCGTTGAGGTTATTGGCGCCCGCCCCGAGGCGATCACCACCGCCGAAGACCGCGAGCAGTTCAAGGCCGCGATGGCCGACATTGGCCTCGCGGTGCCCGTCTCGGGCTTCGCCCACAGCGTCGAGGAGGCGGTCGCCATCGCCACCGAGATTGGCTATCCAATCATCATTCGCCCCTCCTTCGTCCTCGGTGGCGCCGGTACCGGTATCGCCCACGATGAAGCGACCTTCCGCGTGCTGGCCCACGAGGGCATTGAAGCCTCCCCGGTGCGCGAAATTCTGGTGGAGCAGTCGATTGCGGGATGGAAAGAGTACGAGCTCGAAGTCATCCGCGACACCAAAGACAACTGCATCATCGTCTGCAGTATCGAGAACTTCGACCCGATGGGCGTTCACACCGGTGACTCCATCACCGTCGCGCCCCAGCAGACGCTCTCGGACGTGGAATATCAGGCCATGCGTGACGACGCCTTCGCGGTGCTGCGTCGCGTCGGCGTGGAGACTGGTGGATCAAATGTCCAGTTTGCGGTGAATCCCGTGAACGGTCAGCGCCTCGTTATCGAGATGAACCCGCGCGTGAGTCGCTCCTCGGCGCTGGCGTCAAAGGCGACGGGCTACCCAATCGCCAAGATCGCCGCGCGTCTCGCCGTGGGCTACACCCTCGACGAAATCAGCAACGACATCACCGCCACCACGCCGGCGAGTTTTGAACCGACGATTGACTACGTCGTGACCAAGATCCCTCGCTGGGCCTTCGAGAAGTTGCCTGGCGCCACGCCCGAACTGGGCACCCGCATGCAGTCAGTGGGTGAGGTTATGGCGATTGGTCGCACCTTCTCCGAATCGCTGCAGAAGGCCATCCGCTCCCTCGAGCAGGGACGCCTGGGCTTCGTGCCGGCTGACAACACCGAGTTTGACGGACTGAGTGACGACGAACTCTGGCACCGCTGCATCGTGGCGACGCCCGAGCGCCTCTACGCCCTGCACGAAATCATCCGTCGCGGTGCCACCGAAGACGAAGTGGTCGAGCGCACCAAGATTGACCGCTGGTTCATTCAGGAGCTGGCCGATCTGGTCGAAACCGGTCGCGAACTCCGTGAGGACGTCGACATTGACGCCCTGGATCGCCGTGCCTGGCGCCGCATCAAGCAGCGCGGCTTCTCTGACGCGCAGATCGCGGCCCTCACTGGCCGACCAGCGGCCGAGGTCAAGGCAGCCCGCGAGGCCGTGGGCGTGGTGACGACCTACAAGACGGTCGACACCTGCGCCGCCGAGTTCGATGCCCAGACGCCATACCACTACAGCACCTACGAAGACGAGAGTGAAGTGCGCTCCTCGCCCAAAGACCGCGTGGTGATTCTGGGGTCGGGCCCGAACCGCATCGGTCAGGGCATCGAGTTTGACTACTGCTGCGTCCACGCCGCAATGGCCCTGCGCGACATGGGCTACGAAACGGTCATGGTGAACTGCAACCCCGAGACGGTCTCGACCGACTACTCGACATCGGACCGCCTCTACTTCGAGCCGCTGACGCCCGAAGACTTGGCCGCGGTGCTCGCGGCTGAAACCGCCGCCTGCAGCGACGGGGCCTCAATCGCCGGCGTGGTCGTCTCGCTCGGCGGTCAGACGCCACTGAAGCTCTCGCACAGTATCGACCCCGCACTGGTTCTTGGCACGCCCGTGGCCTCCATCGACCTGGCCGAAGACCGCGAACAGTGGTCGGCGCTCTGCCAGGAGATTGGGCTGCGCCAACCTCCGGGTGACGTCGCACTGACCTTGAGCGAAGCCCAGGCCATCGTCGAGCGCATTGGCTTCCCCGTGCTGGTTCGCCCGAGCTACGTGCTCGGCGGCCGCGCCATGGAGATCGTCTACGACCACGCATCGCTCGAGCGCGTCATGGCCGACCTGACGAGTGCGCACGGCTCACTCGCGCGCGAGGGCGGGGTCTCCCAGAGTCGCCCCATTCTCCTCGACCGCTTCCTCGAAGACGCCATTGAAGTCGACGTGGACGCGGTGCGCGACCAGTCCGGCGACATCTACATCGCCGGCGTCATGGAACACGTGGAGGAGGCCGGTGTGCACTCGGGCGACTCGGCCTGCGCCCTGCCGCCCCAGACCCTGTCACCGACGGTGGTGGCCGCCCTGCGCGACGCCACGGAGCGTATTGCGACGGCACTGGGTGTGATTGGTTTGATCAACGTGCAGTACGCGGTCAAGGACGACGAGGTTTACGTCCTCGAGGCGAACCCTCGGGCGAGCCGCACGGTTCCCTTCGTCGCGAAGGCCACCGGTGTCCCCCTGGCCCAGGTTGCGGTACGGGTCATGATGGGCGTCTCCCTAGCCGACTTGCGCGCGCAGGGCGTGGTGCCGGCCGAGACGCCGCACCCCTCGTACGTCAGTGTCAAGGAAGCCGTGTTGCCCTTCAACCGATTCCCCAAGGTGGACACGCTGCTCGGACCAGAAATGCGTTCGACCGGTGAAGTCATGGGTATCGGTGAGAGCTTCGGTATCGCCTTCGCTAAGGCACAGCTGGCCGCCGGCACGCGCCTGCCCGACGCCGGTCAGGTCTTCTTCTCGCTGGCCGACCGCGACAAGGAGGCTGGCCTTGACGTGGCTCGCCAGTTGCGCGACCTCGGATTCACCCTGGCCGCCACCGCCGGTACCGCGGCCTACCTGCAGGAACAGGGGCTCGAGGTCACCACGCTGGTGGGCAAGATCGCCGATGGTCAAGACCACGTGACTGCGGCCGACCTCATCGCCTCGGGTCAGGTGCAGTTGGTTATCAACACCCCCTCGGGACGGAGCGCCCGCGCCGACGGTGTCGCGATTCGTACCGCGGCCACGGTCCACAAGGTCTCCTGCCTGACGACCATGAGTGCTGCCTACGCGGCGGTCAAGGGTATTGCGGACTCGCGAGCCCATGGCTGGAGCGTTCGTTCACTTCAGGAGTTGCACGCATGAATCGCGCCACGCGCGTCGGGGGAGTGGAACTCCGTTCGTTCGTCTTAACGGCCGCCGGCACCGCCGGCCACGGCGACGAACTGGCCGACTACGGCGACCTGGCGACGCTGGGTGCAGTCGTGAACAAGTCACTGGCCGTCTTTCCGTGGGAGGGAAATCCCGCCCCTCGGGTGGCCGCCTCCGGCGAGGACATGCTGAACGCCGTTGGCCTCGCGGGCCCTGGTGTCGAGGCGTGGCGCCGCGACTACCTGCCCAAGACGCGCGCCCGTGGCGCTGACGTCGTCGCCTCCATTTGGGGGCGCACCGTTGACGAGTTCGCGCAGGCCGCCGAAGCGATGCGTGGGGCTGATGTTGTGGCCGTGGAAGTCAACGCCAGCTGTCCGAACCTTGAGAGTCGCTCGAGCATTTTCGCCCACTCCGCAGCAACGACCGCGGCGGTGGTTACCGCTTCGAAGGCGGCCGGACTGCCGCTCTGGGTGAAGCTGAGTCCCAATACCCCTGACCTCGTTTCGATCGCCGAAGCGGCGCTCGCCGCCGGTGCCGACGCCCTGGTGTTGGTGAACACGGTGCTGGGCCTGTCCATCGACATCGAGAAGCGTCGCCCCTCGCTGGGCAACGGCGGCGGAGGTTTGAGCGGTACGGGCATCTTGCCAGTGGCGCTGCGCGCGGTCTTCGAATGCCACCGCGCCTTTCCCGACGCCAGCATCGTGGGTGTGGGCGGAGTGACGACGGGTGATGACGCCATTGCCATGTTGATGGCCGGCGCGTCCGTCGTTGAAGTCGGCACCGCCACGTTCGCCAATCCGCGGGCTCCGTGGTTGGTGCAGGACGCTGCCGAAAAGTGGATGCGCCGACACGGCGTGTCGTCACCGAGTGAACTTAGAGGAGCGGCCCATGGCTGAGACATTTGGTCAGCGACTACAGCAGCGCGTGCAGGAGTTCGGACCGCTGTGTGTTGGCATTGACCCCTCGAAGACACTGCTCGAAAGCTGGGGACGCGATGACGCCATTGAAGGTCTCGAGTTCTTCGCCCTGTCGGTGCTTGAGGCCGCACTGGGTAATGCCGCGGTCATCAAGCCGCAAGTGGCCTACTTCGAGCGCTTCGGCGCCGCGGGCTATGTCATCCTTGAGCGACTGTTGTCAGAAGCACGCGACGCCGGCATGATGGTCATCGCGGACGCCAAGCGCGGCGACATTGGCGCCACCAACGAGGGGTACGCCGAGGCCTGGCTCGACGACAAGTCGCCCCTGAGCTGTGACGCCGTGACCGTAAGCCCCTACACCGGGGTGGCCGCACTGACGCCGTTCTTTGATCGCGTTCCGGCCGGCAAGGGTGTGTTTCTTCTCGCCGCCACATCGAACCCCGAAGGCCGCACGCTCCAAGAGGCGCGCACCCATGAGGACGAGGCCGTCGAGGACATGGTGCTGCGAAGCGTGGCTGAGTACAACCGCAACGGTGAAGGCCTGGGCGGCGTTGGCGTGGTGCTGGGTGCCACCCGACACCAGCCGCGTTTCGACCTATCCCGTCTGCACGGACCGTATTTGGTGCCCGGCGTGGGCGCGCAGGGGGCCACCCCCGACCAGGTCGGACGGCTCTTCGCCCGCTGCCCCAAGGGCAGCGTGGTCGTTAATGTGTCGCGAGCAATTCTGTCGGTCGGCCCCGATCGCGGGGCGTTGACGGACAGCGTGCGACGTTGGCGTGACGATTTGGCAAACTCGCTTTAGGAGGGGTCCAGGGCCTGCAGTAATCTTGCAGTCGTGCCACCGGTTCCTCCGTCACTTACTCAAGCGCAGCGCGAAGCGGCCTCGAAGATTGCTGTCGCCAACCGACGTCGCCGTGCCGAGGTGAAGCGTCTCGTGAAGAGTGGTGAGCTCTCCCTCGAAGAAATCTTTACGTTGGCCGAGACCGAAGAATGCGTGGCACAGATGCGCGCCTACGACCTCATTGCCGCGCTCCCCGCGATCGGTGAAGTGAAGGCGGCGCGCATCATGGAGATTGCCGCCATTGCCCAGACGCGTCGGATCCGCGGGCTCGGTCCTCGTCAGCGCGAACAACTCTTCAACGCTCTTGTCCGCTAAGCCGCTGGTCGTCGTCTTGATCGGCCCTGGTGGGGTCGGCAAGGGCACCATAACGCGACGCCTGCTCGATCTCAATAGCCGGCTGTGGTTGTCGCGCTCGTGGACCACGCGGGCACCGCGGGAGTCTGAAGTCGGTGACGAGTACTACTTCGTCTCGCGGGCTGAGTTCGAGGCCGCCATCGCGGCGAACCAGTTCCTCGAATGGGCCGAATTCCACGGCAACCTCTACGGCACGCCGAAGCCGTCGCTCGACGAACCGCGTGATCTCTTGCTCGAAATCGAGGTGCAAGGAGCACAGCAAGTGCGCGCCCAGGACGCCGAGGCAGTCGTCATTTTGATTCTGCCGCCGTCACTGGCCGTACTGGAAGAACGCCTGCGGGGGCGCGGCGACAGCGAGGACCATGTCTCGCTCCGACTGGTTTCGAGCGCGACGGAACTGGCAATTGGCCATGAATTAGCGGATTTTGTGGTGACCAACGACGATCTCGAACGAGTCACGGGGGAAATTCTCTCTATACTGGAGAGTCTTCGTGTTTCGCGAGGCAACATTTCGTAAAGGAATCATTATGGCTGAGTACCCAACCCTGGTCGATCCACCCATTGAGAACCTCTTGGGCGCCGTTGGAAACTCCAAGTTCACCCTGGTCGCCGTGGCGTCCGTGCGTGCGCGTGCCATCACGAACTACTTCAACGGCCTCGGTCGTGGCGACGGCAAGATTGAGCCGCCACAGGTCACGATCAAGTCGAACAAGTCGCTGTCCTTCGCGCTGGAGGAACTAGCCGAGGGCAAGCTCGTCTTCGAGCGTCTGAGCCCCGAGCAGCTCGAAGCCCTGCGCGAGCAGGAGGCTGCCGCCCAGGCCGAGCTCACCGCGGCGAACACCAATGAGCTCGACGCCCTCCTTGACGGCAACTTCGACGCCTAGGTCGACGCCCGCGCGCATTGTTCTCGGCGTCACCGGTGGGGTGGCCGCGTACAAGTCAGTTCTGTTGCTCCGGCAACTCATGGACCACGGGTATTTTGTGTCGCCCGTCCTCACGCCCGATTCACTTAACTTCGTTGGCCCCAGCACGTTCAGTGCGCTGGCCTCGGAGCCGGCCCGCACCTCGCTCTACGGTGATCCCAGCACGCCGAGTCCCCACACGGCACTCGGCCAGCAGGCTGACCTGATTGTCGTAGCTCCGGCCACTGCTCATTTCATTGCTCGACTGGCCATTGGGTTAGCGAACGATCTCCTCGGGGCCACCGTGTTGGCGTCGCGCGCACCCGTGCTGCTCTGTCCCGCGATGCACACCGAGATGTGGGAGCAGCCCAGCGTGCAGGAGCACCTCGCAACGTTGCGCGCTCGCGGGGTCTTGATCATGGAACCGGTCTCCGGCCACCTCGCTGGTGGGGACGAGGGCGTGGGTCGCCTGCCGGAACCTGAGGCTATTTTTCAGACGATTACGGGCATCCTCGATGGCTACCGTGGCCCGCTTACCGGCAAGCGGGTGCTGGTCACCGCCGGGGGCACGGCCGAGCCGCTGGACCCCGTTCGCTCACTGACGAATCGTTCGACCGGCCACCAGGGCTACGCACTGGCCGAAGTCGCGGCACGAATGGGCGCGACGGTAACGCTGGTATCAGCGGCCGCGCGCGACGTCGCGCTCGATGTGCGCACCCAGATTCGCGTCGTGCGCGCCACGACGGCCAACGAGATGGCCACGGTGGTGCTGAAC
>DAIQPT010000003.1:0-70658 GCA_036787185.1 Acidimicrobiales bacterium
GGGGACACCCTGAGGTGTACATCCTCGCCCTGCCGTTCTTCGGCATGGTGACCGAAGTCATCGCCGTGTTCTCAAAGAAGCCCGTGTTTGGCTACAAGGGCATGATCTTCGCCACCCTGACGATCGCCGCGCTGTCGCTCGGCGTGTGGGCCCACCACATGTTCACCACCGGTACGGTCTTGCTGCCCTTCTTCTCAATCATGAGTCTCCTGATTGCGGTGCCGACCGGTATCAAGATGTTCAACTGGATTGGCACGATGTGGCGAGGGCAGGTCTGGTTCTCCACGGCCATGTTGATGTCGTTGGGCTTTTTGTTCACCTTCCTCATCGGTGGTTTGACCGGTATCTACCTGGCGAGCCCGCCGCTCGACTTCATGACCCACGACACCTACTTCGTTGTGGCGCACTTCCACTCCGTGGTGATGGCGCTGGTGCTTGGCGCCATGGCTGGTCTGTACTACTGGGGCCCGAAGATCACCGGTTACTTGCTCAACGAGAAGCTCGGTAAGGCCCAGTTCTGGACCCTCTTCATCGGTACCCAGGTCTTCACCTTCCCGCTGTACCTCTTGGGTCTCTACGGCATGCCTCGCCGTATGGCGCTCTACCCGTTGGACCCCCAGTGGAAGACCCTCAATGATGTCTCGACGGCCGGTGCACTGCTGATCGGCATCTCGACGATTCTCTTCGTGGTCAACATCGGCTACTCCTGGAAGAAGTACCCCGCGGGCGACAACCCGTGGGACGCCCAGACGCTGGAGTGGTTCACCACCTCGCCACCCCCGCACCACAACTTCTACCGTCTGCCACAGATTCGCTCCGAGCGTCCCACGTGGGACTACAACCACCCCGAGCACACATCGCTGGCTCACGGCAAGCACGAGGAGACCAAGGCATGAAGGTAGAAGCCAAGATGTTGCTGATGCTCGGAGTGTTCTTCGGGATCATGTGCGCCGTGTACTGGAAGTGGAGCCTGGAAGACGCTGGTGGCGTGATGATGTTCGCCGGCATGCTGCTCTGCCTGCTGCCCGGTTCCTACTACTACTGGTGGAGCCGTCGCATGAAGGAGCGCCCCGAGGACTCGAAGACGGCGTCGCAGGCTGAGGGTGCGGGCTTCGTCGGCACCTTCCCCGGTTCGTCGATCTTCCCCTTTGTTCTGGGTGTGGGCGCCTTCTTCGTGGTGCTCTCGCTGGTCTTCGGTATCTGGATGCTGATTCCCGGTTTGGGCCTGGCGTTCTGGGCCTTTATCGGTGGCACCTCCGAAGGGCGACGCGGCGGATCGCACTAGACACTGCGCTGGTGCAGTGCCGCTTTAAATTTGTTTGGTCAGATTTAGAATGAACAAGGTTTCTGGGGGAGCACGCTTCTCCAGAGAATGACGTAAGGAGACAGTGGTGTCAACGACGGAAACTGCGACGAAAGTCGTTTTGGGCGGCACGCGAGGGGGACCCGACGTTGCCACACTTCGTCAGGACCGGTGGTGGTTGCAGCCAGTAGTGACGGTGTCGATTCTCACCGCATTCGTTATCTACTCGACGTGGTCGGCCTTCACGCCCCGGAACTACTACGTCGGTGCCGCGAACCTGATCAGCCCCTTCTACTCACCGTGCCTCGCGGGGAGCTGCGTCGCTGGTGCTCGCTTCGGCCTCTTCCACGTCAGCATTTGGAGCTGGATGTCGCCCGCGTTCTTGATTCTGCTGTTCCCCTTGGGCTTCCGCCTCACCTGCTACTACTACCGTCGTAGCTACTACCGCGCGTTCTGGTGGTCACCTCCGGCCTGTGCCGTGGCTGACAAGCACGAGTCCTACTCGGGCGAAACGCGCTTCCCGCTGGTGATGCAGAACGCCCACCGCTACTTCTTCTACTTCGGCCTCGTGTTCAACGCGCTGCTGACCTACGACGCGGTCCGCGCGTTCTACCAGCCCGGCGCTGGGTGGGGTGTCACCGTTGGCACGATCGTGCTGACCGTCAACGCCACGCTGCTCTGGCTGTACTCGCTGTCGTGCCACGCCTGCCGTCACCTCTGTGGTGGCCAGGTCAAGAGCTTCTCGCAGCACCCCATTCGCTACCGCTTCTGGAAGCTCGTGTCGCCCCTGAACGCGAAGCACATGAACTTCGCGTGGGCCTCACTGATCTTCGTTGCGCTCACCGACGTGTACGTGCGTCTGGTGGCCTCGGGCGCCATCACTAACTTCCGTCTCTTCTAAGGACTCGACATGACCTACGAACACCACGATTACGACGTCTTGATCATCGGCGCCGGTGGCGCCGGTCTCCGGGCCGCCATTGAAGCCAAGCAGCAGGGCCTGAAAGTGGCTCTCGTCACTAAGTCGCTCCTGGGTAAGGCCCACACCGTTATGGCCGAAGGCGGCATGGCCGCAGCCATGGGCAACGTCTACGCCGAGGACAACTGGAAGGTGCACTTCCGTGACACCATGCGCGGTGGCAAGTACCTCAACAACTACCGCATGGCTGAGTTGCACGCGAAGGAGTCGCCCGACCGCGTCTACGAGCTCGAGCAGTGGGGTGCCTTGTTCGACCGCACCAAGGACGGCAAGATTCTGCAGCGTGACTTCGGTGGTCACCGCTACGCCCGCTTGGCCCACGTGGGTGACCGCACCGGCCTCGAGCTGATTCGCACGCTCCAGCAGAAGGTTGTCTCGATGGGGACTGACGTCTTCATGGAGTGCAAGGTCCTCAAGTTGGTTCACGACGACGAGGGCCGCATCGCCGGCGCCGTCGCCTACCGTCGCCCCACCGGTGAGTTCATCACTTTCGGTGCCAAGGCCATCATTCTCGCCACCGGTGGATCCGGTAAGTCATGGAAGTTCACGTCGAACTCCTGGGAAGGCACCGGTGACGGTCACGCCATGGCCCTGTGGGCCGGTGCGCAGTTGATCGACATGGAGTGCATCCAGTTCCACCCCACCGGCATGGTCTGGCCACTGTCGGTGCGTGGTCTCCTCGTTACCGAGGGTGTCCGCGGTGACGGTGGTGTGCTGCGCAACTCCGAAGGTAAGCGCTTCATGTTCAACTACGTCGCCGACATGTTCCGGGCCGAAACGGCCGAAACGGAAGAAGAGGCTGACAAGTGGTACGACGACCACACCGCGGGTCGCCGTCCACCAGAACTGCTGCCCCGTGACGAAGTCGCGCGCGCTATCAACGCTGAAGTGAAGGCCGGTCGCGGCAGCCCCCACGGTGGCGTCTACCTCGACATTGCCTCGCGCCGTTCGGCTGAGTTCATCCGTCGTCGCTTGCCGTCGATGTACCACCAGTTCATGGAATTGGCTGGCGTGGACATCACCAAGGAAGCGATGGAAATCGGACCGACCAACCACTACATCATGGGTGGCGTGAAGGTCGACGCCGAAACGGCCGCCTCGAGCGTGCCCGGTCTCTTCGCCGCTGGTGAAGTCGCTGGTGGTATGCACGGTGCCAACCGTCTCGGTGGAAACTCGCTGTCGGACCTCATCGTCTTCGGTCGTCGTGCCGGTATGGGGGCCGCGGCCTACATCCAGGGTGGCGCCCAGGTGGGCGCCATGCGCCAGGATGAAATCGAGGCCGCCGTTGCGGAGGCGCTCGCGCCGTTCGACGCAGAAGAAGGGGAGAACCCCTACGACATCCAGCGCGATCTCCAGGAAATGATGCAGGCGAACGTCGGCATCATCCGTACCGAGTCGGAGCTGGTCGACGCCATCGCCCAGCTGGACGTCTTCACCGAGCGCGTGAAGAACATCAAGGTCAAGGGTGGCCGTGCCTACAACCCTGGTTGGAACCTGGCAACGGACTTGCCGGCCATGTTGACGGTCTCCAAGTGTGTGGCCCTCGGCGCCAACCTGCGCAAGGAATCACGCGGTGGTCACACCCGCGAGGACTACCCGAAGGCTTCACCAGAGTTCGCTACGTTCAACCTGGCGCACTCCTCTGACGGCGGTAACTGGGACAGCCCCATTGTCACCAACGAATCCCCACTGCTCCCAATTCCTGAAGAACTCCAAGCACTGCTTGAGGAGGCAAAGTAATGGCTGAGGTAACACTTCGCGTCTGGCGCGGTGACGCGTCCGGAGGCGACTTCGAAAACTACACCACGACCCAGAATGAGGGTGAAGTCGTCCTCGACATCATTCACCGCATTCAGGCCACCGAGGCCCCCGACCTGGCCTGCCGTTGGAACTGCAAGGCCGGTAAGTGCGGTTCGTGCGCGGCTGAAATCAACGGCAAGCCACGTCTCATGTGCATGACGCGCATGGACCAGCTGCCCGAGGGCCCCGTGACCGTGACGCCGATGAAGACGTTCCCGATCATTCGCGACCTCGTCACCGACGTCTCGTTCAACTACGCCATGGCCGAAAAGGTGCCCGCCTTCTTGCCGCCGCCGATGCCCGAGGGCGGCTACCGGATGTTCCAAGAGGACGTCGAGCGTGGCCAGGAGTTCCGCAAGTGCATCGAGTGCTTCATGTGTCAGGACGTCTGCCACGTCATTCGTGACCACGAAGAGAACAAGACCAACTACGCCGGTCCTCGTTTCTTTATCCGCTACGCCGAGCTCGAAATGCACCCGCTGGACACCAACGACCGTCGTGACCTCGTGCGTGAAGAGGCCGGCCTGGGCTACTGCAACATCACCAAGTGCTGCACCGAAGTCTGCCCTGAGCACATCAAGATCACCGACAACGCGATTATTCCGCTCAAGGAGCGTGTGGTGGACGCCCACTACGACCCGGTCGCGTGGCTCGGACGCAAGATCCGTCGCAAGACGAAGGTCTCCGCCACGGACGCGGCTGTTCAGCCCGCGCCGTAGTCATGGTGGCATTCCTCTCAGAGGAGTGGTTCGCGGGCGTGAATGCCCGTCTGGCGGCAACGCCAGGAGCTCCGCTTGAGAGTGGTGCGCCCAGCCAGCACATCGTGATTGAGTGCACCGACGCGCCCTCGGGCGCTGACGCGCTGACGTTGACCTTGTCGGCCGAGGGCGCGACCGTTACCGCGGGGGATCACCTCGCGGCCGAGACGATTTTGCGCCTGTCGTACCGTGACGCCCTCGCCATTAGCGACGGCACGTTGACCAGTGCCGACGCCCTGCGCGACGGTCGGATCAAGGTGCGCGGCGACGTCAGCAGTCTGCTGCGTCACGCGGGCTGGTTGGCCGCAGTCTTCGCGACGACGAACTAACTACTGCTCGCCGCGAAGGTGGGCTTCGGCTTCCTTGTCACCTTCGAAGAAGTCGGCCGCCACCCGCATCTCACCGCGCATCATCTTGCCGCGCTCCTTCATCATGCCCTTGGAGAGTGAGCCGAAGGCCCGGGCCACGCCGTCACTGCTGGCGGCGAAGTTCTGAACGGAGCGGTCGTCGAAGCCCACGCGGCCTCCGGCGGCGTAGGAGTCCTGGTTGGCGCCGAGGTAGACGAATGTCCAGCCCTGGGCCTCACGACGCTTGACGAGTTCGAAGATCTTGTCGCGGTCGTACTCTCGGCTCTGGTTCTCTTCACCATCGGTAAAGACGACGAAGAGCACGGCCTCGGCTCCCTTGAGCTCTTCGGAGCGGATGGTGGCGTCGGTGATGAGCTGGCCCATGGCATCGTAGAGCGGGGTGCCACCACGGGGGCGGTAGTCGTCCGCGGTGAGGGGCGCGATCTCACGAAGATCCTTGGCGTCCGTGATGACCAGGTGCGTGTCCTCGGAGTCGAACTGGACGAAGGTCATGAGGGTCTCGGCGCCGTCACGACGCTGGTCGTCGCAGAAGGCGTTGAATCCGCCGATGACGTCACTGCGGAGTGACTCCATCGAGCCCGATGCGTCGAGGAGGAAATAGATGTGGGCCTTCTGGGGGGTGGTAGTGGTACTCATGTGGAACTTCCCTTCTTCTTGGTGGAGCGCAGCCCTCGTTCGAGAACGACGCGGATGGTGTCGCTCATCGTGAAGCCCTCCTCATTGCCAACATCGGCGAGGCGTTGCAACAGTTCGTCGGGGAGGCGAACACTGATGAGTTGACTGTTTTTTGCTTTGGTGACTCGGCTACTTGAAATGAATCGGGCCGATGGCGAGTTATCCGTCATGACCGTAACGTACTACGTTTGTATTACAAAAGCAATACAAAATTGCTACGAATTCATTTTGTCGCAGGGCTGTGACATCAGCGCGCAGTAGGGTGGGGTATCGCGTAGGAATGCCCTCGGCGAGTCGTCAGTGGCGACTGCCGTGAACCTCTTGGCTATTCGGTGCCTGGCCCATCCACGTGGATGGCCATAACGAAAGGGCCCTCATGGCCGAGAAGTCACCCTCCCAGCGCAACGCCAAAAAAGTCGGAAAGTCGCTGAAAGAGAAGCGCAACGACAAGGACGCAAAAAAGGTCGCGAAGTCGGGTCTCCTGGACCCGAAGAAGTAGCGCCTTACAGCACGACGGGGTCGCCGCTGTCCGCCACCATGGCGAACCCGGCTTCGGCCCACGCCTGCATGCCACCGTCGAGGTTGATGGCGGTGAAGCCGTTCTCGTCGAGGAAGGTTGCGGCACGACCCGATCGACCACCGGAGCGACACACGCAGAGGATGGCGCGGTCGTGCGGGAGCGCCTCAAGGTGGTCGGGAAGCTCGGAGAGGCGGATGTGCGTGGCGTCAGCCATACGGCCACCGGCGAATTCGTCGTCTTCACGAACGTCGAGAACGAAGGCCCCCTGGGCCAGGATTTCGGGGGCTTCGAGTGCGGTAATAGCGGTAATCATCAGGGTTTTCCTTTGGTGTCCGTGCGGTGCTACCTAACTCAACCTACTCCTAGACTGATGGCATGAGTGACACTGCACCAATTGAAACCATGACGACGAACGAGCTCGTCAAGGTGCTGGACACCCCCGACGCCCCTTTCCTGCTTGACGTGCGCGAACCTGATGAGGTTGCGGACTGGGCCATTCCCGGTGTGGTCAATATCCCCCTCGGTATCCTCGAGCAGCGGTTGGGTGAACTGCCCACCGATCGCACGATTCTGACGATTTGCGCCAAGGGTGCTCGCGCCCGCAACGCCTCCGAAATTCTGGCCCAGCACGGCATTGCCTCGACGGTGTTGACCGAAGGCATGTCGGCCTGGGCGTCAACTTACGACACGGTGACCGGTGAGTTTGCCGGTGCCACGGTTATTCAGTTCCGCCGTCGCGGCAAAGGCTGCTTGTCCTACCTCGTGGGGGCGGGCACCAACGCACTGGTGATTGACCCCTCACTGCAGATCGAGCAGTACAGGGACGAGGCGGCTCGCCGCGGCTGGACGATTACCCACGTCCTCGACACCCACCTCCACGCCGACCACGTCTCGGGCGCCCGCGCCCTGGCGGCGGCGTCGGGCGCAACGCTGATGCTCTCAGCGTCGGACCCCTTCCACTTCGACTACACCCCGCTGACTGACGGCGGCACGATCGCGTTGACGCCTGAGGTTGGGCTCACGGTCTCGGCCGTGAGCGTGCCCGGCCACACGGAGGGCTCCACGATGTACCAGTTGGGTGACGCCGCCATGTTCACCGGCGACACCTTGTTCCTTGAGAGTGTTGGACGCCCCGACCTCGCCGACCAGGCCGCGGTCTTTGCCAAGTACCTCTACCAGAGCCTGCACGAGCGGGTGCTGGCCATGCCCGACACCGCCATGGTCTTTCCCGCCCACTACGGCACCGTTGTGGACGTTCGGGCCGGCTCCTTTGTGTCCAAGCCCCTCGGCGAGCTGCGCCAAACCCTGCCCGCACTGACCTTGAGCGAAACTGATTTCATTGCTTGGGCTGTGGCCAACGTCAAGGACCGTCCACCGAACTACCAGCAGATTGTGCTCATGAACGCGGGCGACCAGCCGGTGACGGCCGAAGCATCCGAGATGGAACTCGGCCCCAACCGCTGCGCAATCGCCGCTTAGGCTTTTGGAGCGCGAGCGCCGTCCTGCACGGTAACGCCAAAGGCGTTCAGTGCGTCGCGGAGCGCGTCGGCGATGGCGTAGTTCCCCTGGGCGCGCACCTCGGCGCGAATCGCGTCGAGCGTGCCCACGAGTTCCTGATCACGAGCGTCGCGCTGCGCCCACGCGTCAGCATCCACGACGGGCGCCGAGGCCACCTCGGGTCGTTCAACGGGAGCAATCTGCACCGCTTCCGCGCCCAGTTCGTCGAGTGACACCACAGTGCCGGTTTCGAAACGGGCGATCTGGCCGCCGTGGCGCCAGTGGACATCGCCCTTACCAAGCACCGACAGCGTGCGGGTGTCGAAATCAATGAGTGCCGCCGTGTGTTCGTCGATGCCGAGAATGCCCTGGCCTTCATCTAGCAACTGCTCGAGCTCCTGGAGGCGCCGTTCGCCGACGTAGCAGCGACTGGTGTCGTAGGTGCCACCCTCGGCGTTGTTGTAGTGGGGGACCACTGCGCAGTGCAGGCCGAAGCGTCCGAGCACGTCAAGACCGTCGAGCCACGAGGGGGCGGCGCCGGCCTTGTACATTTCGTAGACCGGAATGGTCTTGGCCCCCAAGGTGAGGGCCGCGGCCGAGCTGAAGCAGACAACGCCACCAGCGGCGAGCACCGTTGAGAGATCGTCGGCCAGCGCCAGTTCGCGCCATTGCGTGAGAGCGTAGGACGGCGAGCCGGGGCCGGCAAAGACGTAGGGCGAGGCCGCGACAGATTCCTTGAAACGACTGCGCTGATCGGGCGTCGCGTCAGCGAATGACCGAAGGTCAAGTCCTTCGAGAGCAACGTGTAGCGAGACATCGAAGTAACTGAGAATCTTCTCGGTCATTTGGTCGACGTTTTCCTGAAACCCGTAGGGGGTGTTGAGGTTCACGCCACGAACATCGTCGAGGCACGAAAAGAGTTGTCGGTGGACCTTGGTCATGCCAGGGGCTGTTTCCCCCGACCCCAAGAGCGCAACCGTTCCGAAAGCCATACCGCGAGGTTATCCGCCAAAGTGTGGTGTGAATCGGGCGGTACCATGTGGCCATGACCGCATTCGTGACAATTCGGCAACGAACCCGAGCCAACCTCACGCTTCCCACTCTCGTGTGGAGCGTCGCGATCGCCGCGGCGCTGTGGCGATGGGAAGTGTCGCCAGCGAAGGCGTCGGGCGCAGAGGCTTTCGGCGTTGCGGTGACGGTGCTCTTTGGCGCGTTCCTGGGGTGGACACGGCGGGTGGGCAGTGCCTTCTTTCTGCCACTGATTAGTTGGTTCGTGGCCTTCGTGCCGCTGTGGGTTGCCGCAATGGTCCGCCACGGCGTGCTCAAGGGGCTGGTGATTGGCGCCATTCTCGACTCATTCGGATGGCTGATCATTGGCACCATGGAGTTCATGGTCCTTGGGGGTACGGCACTCCTGGTCCGAGCGGTGCGTGGGCCCGTGCGCGAGGTCGAGGTCACGATTATCGACCCGCCCCGTCGGGACGTCTAGCAGCGAACGATTCGAATCGCCTCGGTGGCCTTCATCGGGATGGTGGTACAGACATCTCGCCACCCGGTGATGGTCGCCACGCGGTACGTTGCTTTTTTCGACGAGAGCGAGATCAAGCGAACATCGTGCGATGGCTGCTGCAGAGCAGCGGTAAACGAGTACGACGTAGGAATGCCGCCATTGGCGAAGGCGTGATCGACGGCCCGCAAGGTGACCTGCGTGGCGTCGCCGTTATAGAGCGAGGCGCCAGAAAAGTGGGCGCACGCATTCGTGAGTGGTGCCGCAATTGCCGCCAGCAAGTGACGAACGAGTGGCCCATCCGCTTCCACGGTCGCCACTTCGGCGAGGCGCACGGGCGAGGTCATCTTCTGCGTGCCGTACCAAATCTTTTCGCTCACGGTGAGTTCCTGCTGAGCCACGGCATTGACCTGGGTCAGGGCGTGACGAAGTGCCGCCGATGGTGCGTGGGCGCTCATCGTGGCGAAGGCGTTGGGGTTGAAGTTGTTGAGCTGCTGGATGAGGTAAATGACCGACATCGGCCCCGTCATGGACGGTTTCAATTCCGGCCAGGCGGCGGCCGTCGCGGCGGGCGACGAGTAGAGCGAGGCGGTCGCGCTGCAGAACGCCACGGACCCGGTACCCGTTGCGGCCTGCGCTGAAGTGGGCAAAGCGCCGAGTGCGAGAACAACGCTGATGAGGCACGAACGGAGGAGTGAACGCATCCCGACAGCGTACCGACGCGCCGTTGCGGCTAGTGCAGGGTGAGGGCCGCGGCGACGCGGGTCATGTCCTCGAGTGGGGCCGCCGTGACGTCACCACCGAGGAATTGCAAGCACACGTGGTTGGCGCCGGCAGCCTGATGGGCGGCGATGCGCTCAAGAATGGCCGCTTCGTCGCCGTGAACGACCATGGCGTCGCAGAGCCGATCGCTTCCGCCACGAACGAAGTCCTCGTTGGTAAATCCCATGCGTCGCCAATTGGCCCGGTAGTTTTCGAGGCCGGTGTAGTGGTCGAGGTGACGGTGCGCTCGCTGCAGGAACTCGTCGCGGTCCCCGCCGAGAACGACCGCCTGCTCGACGGCGATGAAGGTGTCGGGGGCGATGGCGCGGGTTGTTGCGGTGTGCTCAACGTCAACGAGGTAGGTGTGCACACCATCGGCCAACTCGGCCCCGAGGGCCACCATTTTGGGTCCGAGGGCCGCGATCACCCGCGCGTAGGGCTGCTCTTTTTCCGGTGCCGTCATGGGGGCCTTCGTCATGGCCTCGAGGTAGGCGCGCATGTGGGCGAGCGGGGTTTCGTAGACCTGACCGCGCAGTCGCTCCACGAGGGGTTGGTGGCTGACCCCGAGACCGAGCACGAAACGGTCGTGGTAGGCGGCGTTCAAGGTGCGCGCCGCATTGACTGACGCGACGGCGTCGCGTCCCCAGATGTTGGTGATACCCGTCGCAATGGTGAGCTCACTGGTGGCGTTGAGCAGGAGTGACGCCGACGTGAATGACTCGCGACCCCACGACTCAGGAAACCAAAAGGCGCGGTAGCCCAGCGCCTCCACGGCCGCGGCGAGGCCGCCGTGGGGTGAGGGGGCATCGAGTTCGTGAGCCGACGTCCAGATACCAACGGTGCCGTTGAGGGCAGCCAGTGAGGCGGGAAGTGTCATACCCGCGATTGTATGGGCTTAGTTGTCGGCGTCGGGTGCGAGCGTGACGGCGATGGACAGTTCCGGCGCCTCCACGTAGACAATCGCCAAGACCGCGCCGGCGTCGACGATGTCGCTCTCCGCCTGCTGAACGAGTTCGAGGAAGTCCCCGGGGGCGTTGATGACGAGCTCGGACACTTCCTTGCGCTGAGAAACCTTGGCGGTGCTCTTTTCGCGGCGCAGGGCCTCGATGACCTCGTTGACCGCGGCGTAGACCCCGGTCGCAGCGGGTGCTGCGCCCAGCTCGGCGACTGTGGGCCAGGCGGCACGGTGGACCGAGTCGCTGTGCCACCAACGCCAGGCCTCTTCGGCGACGAAGGGGAGCACCGGGGCCAGCAGGCGCTGCAGGGTCGACAACGTGACGGCCAGCGTGGCGCGCGCGGACGCACTGTCGGCCGACTGGTCATCACGGTAGGCGCGGGTTTTGGCGAGTTCCACGTAGTTGTCGCAGAAGGACCAGAAGAAGCTCTCGGTGCGCTCAAGGGCGCGGGCGTAGTCGAAGGCGTTGAAGGCCGTGGTGGCCTCGGTGATCACCTGCGCCAAGCCGGCCACGAAGTCGCGGTCGTAGGGCATGGTGATCTGGTCGGCCGAGGTGGTGGCACCTTCGAGTCGACCAAGCGCGAACTTCGAGACGTTGAGCAGCTTGATGGCCAGACGGCGACCATTCTTCATCTGTGCCTCGTCGATGGCCGTGTCGGTACCGGGACGGCCCGAGGCCGCCCAGTAGCGCAAGGCGTCGGCGCCGTGCTGTTCGAGCAACGGCATTGGGGTGACAACATTGCCCACCGACTTCGACATCTTCTTGCGGTCGGGGTCGAGGACCCAGCCCGAAATCAGGGCGTTGGTGAAGGGCAACGAGTTGTGCTCGAAGTGGCTGCGTACCACGGTCGAGAAGAGCCAGGTGCGGATGATCTCGTGGGCCTGCGGGCGCAGGTCCATAGGGAAGACTCGATCGAAGAGGTCGGTGCCCCAGTGGCCAGCAATCTGCGGGGTGAGCGAACTCGTGGCCCACGTGTCCATGACGTCGGGGTCGCCAACGAAGCCACCGGGCTGATTGCGCTGGGACTCGTCGTAGCCGTCGGGGGCGTCACTCGATGGGTCGACGGGGAGCTGGTCGACGCGGGCCACGATGGGCGCGTCATAGCGGAGGTCACCGTTTTCGTCCAGTGGGTACCAGACGGGGAAGGGCACGCCGAAGAAACGCTGGCGCGAGATGTTCCAGTCGACGTTGAGGCCCTCGACCCAGGACTTGTAGCGGTGCTTCATGAAGTCGGGGTGCCACGCGAGTTCTTCTCCACGCGCGAGCAGTTCGTCGCGGTGAGCCAACGTGCGCACGAACCACTGACGTGACGTCACGATTTCGAGCGGGCGTTCACCCTTCTCGTAGAACTTGACCGGGTGGGTAATGGGACGCAGGTCACCAATCAAGGCGCCGCTCTCACGCAGCGCCTCGACGATGGCCGCGCGCACTTGGTTGACGGTCTTGCCTTCGAGGTCGGCGTAAAAGGCATTGGCGGCGGTGGCGTCGACACTGGGGAACTGCTCACTGGCGAAGTCGGCCGGCAGGAAGCGGCCGTCGCGGCCGATTAGGGCACGGGTGGGCAGCGAAAGTTCACGCCACCAAGTGACGTCGGTGGTGTCACCAAAGGTACAGATCATGGCGATGCCCGAACCCTTTTCCGGGTCGGCCAACTCGTGGGCGACCACGGGGACGGGCACGCGGAAGAGCGGGGTGATGACGGACTGGCCAAAGAAGGGTTGGTAGCGCGCGTCATCGGGGTGAGCAACAAGGGCCACACACGAAGGCAGCAACTCCGGTCGCGTTGTTTCAATCTCAATAGCGCCCTCACCGCTGGCGAGCGGGAACGAGACGCGGTGGTAGTTACCAGGGCGCTCGCGGTCTTCGAGCTCGGCCTGCGACACGGCGGTGCGGAAGTCGACGTCCCAGAGGGTCGGAGCGACCTGGGCGTAGACCTGACCACGGGCCAGCATTTCGAGGAAGCCGCGCTGGGAGATCGCCTGGGCGTGGGAGGAAATGGTCGAGTACTCGAGTGACCAGTCAATGGAAACACCGAGGTGACGCCAGAGGTTCTTAAAGACCTCCTCGTCAGCGGCAGTCAGTTGGTGGCAGAGCTCGACGAAGTTCTTTCGTGAGATTGAAATCTTCTGCTCGGCCGGCTTCTCCGGGGCGACGAAGGAGGGGTCGTAGGGGAGCGAGGGGTCGCAGCGAACGCCGAAGTAGTTCTCAACGCGACGTTCGGTGGGCAGACCGTTGTCGTCCCAGCCCATCGGGTAGAAAACGTGCTTGCCGGCCATGCGCTGGTAGCGAGCGATGACGTCGGCGTGGGTGTAGCTAAAAACGTGACCAATGTGGAGCGACCCCGACACCGTTGGCGGTGGGGTGTCGATCGAAAAGACCTGCGCGCGCTCGGCCGTGCGGTCGAAGGCGTAGACCGCCTCGGCGTCCCACTGGTCAATCCAGCGACCCTCAAGGCCGTCAACCGTCGGCTTGTCGGGAATGGCGTGGGGAGCGGTATCAGTCATGACTAGGCAGTTTAGAACGCCCCGCCAGCACCACTTCGGCGAGGTGTCGTAGTTTGGAGGGGTGATTCGTCTCTATGACACCGTCCACGGGGAAGTACGCCCCCTGGCCCAGCGCGATCCCGGCCGACTCTCGATGTACGTGTGCGGACCCACCGTCTACGACCTTCCGCACCTCGGTCACGGCCGATTCACGCTCGTCTGGGACGTGGCCCGCCGGTGGTTCACCTTCCGCGGCCTCGACGTCCACTTTGTCTCGAACATTACGGACATTGACGACAACATCATCAACCGTGCATTGCGCGAGGGATCGAGTGAGGCCACCGTGGCCAGCACCTACGAGGACGAGTGGTGGCGCGCCATGGCCGCCATTGGCGTGGCCCGACCCGATGACGTGCCGCACGCCACGGCCTACGTCGCCGAGATGGTGACGTTGATTGAGGACTTCCTCGCGCGCGACATCGCCTACATCACCAGCGACGGTCTCTACTTTGACGTCAGTCGCGTGCCCGATTACGGCGTGCTCGCCGGCCAGCCCCTGGACTCACTGCGCGCCGGTGCGCGCATCGAAGCGAACGACGAAAAGCGCAGCCCCCTGGACTTCGCGTTGTGGAAGTTCGCCAAACCCAATGAGCCGTCGTGGCCCGCACCCTTCGGTGACGGACGCCCCGGCTGGCACACCGAGTGCGTCGTGATGTCACTTGGTCTGCTGGGCGACGGCTTTGATCTGCACTGCGGCGGCTTTGACCTCAAGTTCCCGCACCACGAAAATGAACGGGCGCAAGCCGTGGCCGCCGACCGCCCCTTCGCGCAGCACTGGGCCCACAACGGCTGGGTCATGGTGGGCGATCAGAAGATGAGCAAGTCGCTGGGCAACTTCACCTCACTGACCGACATGCTCGCTCGGACTGACGCACGGGCGTACCGACTGTTGGTACTGCGTTCGCACTACCGCTCGCCGATTGAAGTCTCGCCCGTGACGATTGCCGACGCCGAGCGTGGCCTCGAACGACTGGACGCTCTGGCCCGTCGCTTCGCCCTTCCGGCACTCGGAAAAGACGAGCTCATTGTTAAGGACCCGGCCGCCTTCACCGGAGCCAGCGCCACGTTGGCCGCGGCGGTCGAGGACGCCCTCGACGATGATCTCAACACCCCGGTGGCAGTTGGCGTCCTCTTTGAGGCCCTTTCTACCGCCAACGCCCTGGCCGACGCGGGGCAGGTCGAGGAAGCGCAGGCTCTGGCGCAGGCCATCACCATTCACTTTGCGGCCATGGGTCTGTGGTTGGACGGTGCGGCGGACGAAATAGACGCTGTGACGAGGGAGTTAGTGTCGCAGCGTGATGCCGCTCGGGCCCAGAAGAACTGGGCCGAAGCCGATAGGCTGCGCGATGAATTGGTGTCGCGCGGGTGGGTTGTCGAGGACACCTCGGCGGGGACCAGTATCCGCCTCCCGTAAGAATTATTTGTGCATCTACCCTGCAGGCTCTATGGTTAGTCCTGAGGTTGCCGTTGTGGTTCCCTCCGGAGCCGATGAAAGTCGGTTGCAAAGAAACAAGGAGGCCCCAGTGGCTGTAGGAACCGTTAAGTGGTTCAATGACGAGAAGGGCTGGGGTTTCATCGCTGTCGATGGCCAGCCAGACGTCTTTGTTCACTACTCGGAGATCCAGGGTGAGGGTCGCAAGACGCTCGTCGAGGGTCAGACTGTCGAGTTTGATGTGGAGCCCGGTGACCGTGGCCCACTCGCCAAGCGCGTCGTCCTGAACTAACCATTCATTCGAACATCAAAAGAGCCGCTGCCTTCGGGCAGCGGCTCTTTTGCTTTAAGTCCTAGTCGCGCAGGAGTGCGCGCAGTCCACCCCACGCCAGGCGGGCGCTGTGGTCGGCGAGCCGTTCGGCCGCGTCGGGCGCCGGCGTCGGCCAGCCCTTGGATTCTTGCTGGACGAGCCACATCGTGGCCACACCTTCGGCGAGACCCACGATGCCGGCGGCCATCTGGCGGCGGTCGTCGTGACCAATGGAGCTGTCAATGTAGGGAACGAGGAATGACACGAAGTTCATTTCGACTTTGCGCAGTTCGTTGGCTGTTTCACCGTCGTGGGTGTGGATGAAGAGCAGGCGGAATGCTTCGGTGTCGTTGACGACCATGTTGAAGTAGACGCGAAAGGCCACTTCGATCTTTTCGCGGGGCAGCTCGCGGGTGGCGACCTCGGCCATCAACGTCTCAATCAGCGTCGCGCCCGTACTAGCGACAATCTCTTGGTAGAGCGAGGCCTTCGAGGTGAAGTACTGGTAGAGGATTGGCTTGGTGAAACCAGCCTCGCGCGCGACGTCGTCCATGGTGGTGGCCTGGAAGCCGTTTTGGGCGAAGACCTTCTTGGCCACGTTGAGGAACTGCGTCCGTCGCTCGTTGTGGACCGGTCGTTCGTCGGGCAGCACCATGGGAGAAAGACTACCCGCCGAGACCAGGAAAGTTGCGGGTCAACAGTTCGTCGAGGCGGCCTGGTAACTCATTCAGGTTGAAATGGCGCTGCGCGATGCGCCAGTTGTGTTCCAACACGGCGTGGTCCGGTGTCGTGCAGGCGGTCCGCGCACCCTCCACGTCGGTTAGGTCGATGAACGAGAAGCCCAGGGATTCGATTTCCAGGGCCACGGGGTAGGGGAACCGTGCGAGGGGGCGACGGTGGGTGACCGACTCGAGCACGGGATTGCCGAACCCCTCCCACGTTGAGGACATGACGACGAGGTCGCACGCGGCGTAGGCGTCGTGAATGGTGGCACCATCGGGCAAGCCCCGCACCACCGGTATCGCCGCCCCACTGAGCAGGTGGGCGAGCTCCTCGTCGTAGCCATCCTCGGCCGCACCCAGGATCCAGAGGGTTGCCCCACACGCCTCGGCGAGCTGCAGCGCACCGGCCACGTTCTTGCGGGGAATGGCCCGTGTGGGCAGCAGAACGAGGGGCTCGCGGTCAATGCCGAGTGCGGCCCGCGTGCGATCGCGGTCGCCGACCGGCGGGGTGAGGTCAAAGTGGTTGTAGAGGACGTCGGCTCGAATGCCCCGCTCGGCCAGTTGCTGTTGCGACAGGGCATTGATCGTGACGTGGGCCCAGTGGGGGTCATCGCGCGGGCCATCCAGGTGCGCCAGGTGATCGCGTTGCCAGGGCAGGTCGTGGTGGTGCAGCAGGGTGGGCCGGCCCGCTCGCGCTTGATAGAGCACCTCACGAGCACCCGGGTTCAAGGGGAGCGAAGCGAGATTCTCAACGATGACCACATCGGCATCGTCGAACGCCGTCGTCAGTGACGTCAGCGATGGCGCCACGGTGTCAGTGATGCCCAGTCCGGGCACAAGACGGTCGACGGGTCCCTCGCCGGCCACGGTGACTATCCGATGGCCGAGTGAGCGAAGCGCCCACGTCCATTTGTCCACTTCGATGGCCACCCCGTCGGTGCCCCCGAGGCGAAAACTAACGAAGGCGATGGTGGCCATCTCCTTACCCTAGCCAGCCGTATTTTTCAGGGGTCATAGTAGGATTACCCCGT
This sequence comes from Acidimicrobiales bacterium, assembly GCA_036787185.1. GTDB lineage: Bacteria > Actinomycetota > Acidimicrobiia > Acidimicrobiales > RAAP-2 > RAAP-2. The sequence continues at coordinate 17,164 of DAIQPT010000003.1, forward strand.
AGGAACGGGGCGCGCCTCGGCCTGTGCACTGGAGGACAGACGTGGCCAAGCGGGCCCTGATTACCGGCATCACCGGGCAAGACGGCTCCTACCTCGCGGAACTGTTACTCGCGGAGGGCTACCACGTCTTTGGCCTCGTTCGCCGCTCCTCGAGCACGAACTTTGAGCGCATCGGGCACATTCAAGATCGCCTCACGTTGTTGTCGGGTGACCTCATGGACGAAAGCTCGCTCATCAACGTGCTCAAGGCCTGTCGTCCATCCGAGGTCTACAACCTGGCGGCGCAGTCATTCGTGCACGCCTCCTGGCAGCAGCCGGTCCTCACGGCGGAGGCGACCGCCCTCGGGGTGACCCGCCTTCTCGACGCAATCCGCACCGTCGACCCGACAATTCGTTTCTACCAAGCGTCGTCATCGGAAATGTTTGGCCGAGTCAAGACCGTGCCGCAAAACGAGGCCACCGATTTTTATCCCCGGTCGCCTTACGGTGTGGCCAAGGTCTACGGCCACTGGATCACGGTGAACTACCGCGAGAGCTACGACCTTCACGCTTCAAGTGGCATCTTGTTCAACCACGAGTCCCCGCGGCGCGGGTTGGAGTTTGTGACGAGAAAAGTCACCCACGCGGCCGCGCGTATCAAGCACGGCATCGTCAACGAAGTGCGACTCGGCAACCTCGACGCCCAACGCGACTGGGGCTACGCCGCCGACTACGTCCGCGCGATGTGGCTGATGCTGCAGCAAGACACCCCCGACGATTTCGTTATTGCCACGGGCGTGACCCACAGCGTTCGGGAACTCTGCGAGGTGGCGTTCTCAGCGGTCGGCTTGCGGTGGGAGGACTACGTCGTGGTCGATGAGTCGCTCCTGCGGCCGGCGGAGGTCGACACGCTGGTCGGCGACGCCAGCAAGGCCCAGCGCGAATTGGGTTGGCGCAGCGACGTGGACTTTGCCAGGTTGATCGAAATGATGGTGGCAGCCGACCTCGCCACCCTGGCGAGGTGATCTCGTGACCGACGTCGCCGTCCGCCTCGAGAACGCCGTCGTGATGCAGCACGACTTCCCGCTCCTGAGTGGCGTTGATTTTGTCGCACCCGTTGGCTCGTTGTCAGTCCTCACCGGTGCGAACGGCGCCGGCAAGACGAGCCTGTTGCGCCTCCTGGGCGGCCTCGTCCCGTTGGCCAGTGGTCAAGGCACCGTGGTGGGCTTGTCGCTCAACGGGGATGACCGCCGAGCCCTGCGTCGTCGCGTCGGCTGGTTGGGCCATGAGGGCTCGTTCTACCGCGATTTGACCGTGCGAGAAAATCTCGTCTTCGCCGCGCGGGCCCTCGAGCGACCGCTCGAGGACATCGCGCCCGCACTGGAGCGCGTGGGCCTCAGCGCACGGACCAACACCTTGACAAAGTCGCTGAGTGCCGGTCAGCGCCGCCGCTTAGGACTGGCGTGGCTCCTCGTGCGCCGCCCCGAGCTCTGGCTCCTCGACGAGCCCTACGCCTCACTGGATGATGAGGGGCGACGTTTCCTCGACGACCTCCTGGCCGACGTGCTGGCCGCGGGGGCGACCGTGGTGCTGAGCGCGCACGACCCACTGCGATCGGCCGCTCTCGTTCCCCAGACCTACCGCCTCGCGGGTGGTCGCATCGTGGAGTCGTCATGATTCGCGTGGCGTGGCTGGTCGCCCGAAAAGACTTGGCGATTGAAGCCCGGAGCCGGGTGCTGTTGTGGCAGGTTTTGCCCTTCGGCGCCCTCTCACTTCTGCTGAGCGGCCTGGCACTCGGTCCGAACGACGCCGGCAAGTCGACGTCGGCCCCGGGTCTTTTCTATCTCGTCACGCTGTTCACCGCACTGTTGATGATTCATCGGGCCAGCGAGTTGGAGCACACGTCGGGAACGCGAGAGTCGGTGGCGACGTTGGGCTTAGACCCCGCCGGAGTCTTCTTAGGCAAAACGCTGGCCCTGACGCTTGAGCTCTGGGTGACGGGCATCGTTTTGCTCGCGGGGTCGGTCTTGATTCTGCACACCGCACTCATCGGCACGGTGCACGCCCTGCCGAGCGTTCTCGTCACGCTTGGAGCGATGGGGGCAGCCGGTACGATGTACGGTGCATTGACCGCGGGCGTGGATGGGCCAGCAACACTGCTGCCCATTCTGACGTTGCCGGCCTTTGCCCCACTGTTGGTGGCGGGTGAGCGCTCTTTTAGCGCCGCCCTTCATGGGGGAGCACTGTGGGAGTGGTGGGTCATCGTGTTGGTTGCCCTGGTGGGGTACCTCGCGGTGGGCGTTCTGCTTTACGGTGTTCTGGAGGAATCATGATGAAGATCACACAACGGCTCCTCGGACCAGTGACGTTGGCCCTCTTGGCCTTCACGGTGGTCATGGGGCTCTGGATTACCCCTCCCGACACGCTGCTGGATGGCGGTGGTAACTACGGTCGCCTTCTCTACGTGCACCCGGCGCTCGCCTGGGTGGCGCTCTACGTGTCGTTCGGCACCACGACGATCGCCAGCGGGCTGTACCTCTGGCGTCGTACGCGCTCAATGACGATGGACCGCATCGCGTCGTGCGCCATGGAAGTAACGACGCTCTTCATCGCGTTGACGCTGATCACCGGATCGATTTGGGGCCGCCCCACCTGGGGCGTGTGGTGGGCCTGGGACGCGCGTCTCACCTCGACGGCCATTTTGGGCGTGCTGGCACTGGGCTACCTAGCGCTGCGTCGCGCCAATGATGACCCCGCCGACCGCGCGCGCCGGAGCGCGGTCTACGGCATTTTGATTGCCGTCAATATTCCGATTATTCACTTTTCGGTGGTCTGGTGGAAGACGCTGCACCAGCAGGCGACCGTCTTGACCGCCACGGGTCAGGTGAGCGTGCACGGCTCGCTACTTCTGACGCTCTTGGTCAGTTTCGTGGCGTTCACGCTGCTCTTCGCCTGGCTGTTGCGCGCCCGCTACCGCCTGGAAGTCACGCGCGACACCGTGCGAGCAACGCAGCAAGCCTCGGCGCTCGCGCAGCGCCAGCGAGAGGGGGCATAAATGGGGTTCGTCTACGCGGGCTACGCCTTCGCCTTTGGTGCTCCAGCCCTCTACGCCTTCTCGATTTTTTGGCGAGGTCGCCGTGGTCGAGGCTAAAGACGGCGTCGATCTCACGCCCGTCGTGCCACCAGCGGTGGCGCAGCGCTCCCGCCGCCGCTCCATCGGCGTGCTGGTGGTTCTGGCGCTCGCGGTAGTGGCGCTGCTGAGCCAAGGGTTGCTGAAGAACCTCAACTACTTCGAGACAGTTGACCAGGCGCTGGCGCAGAAGTTATCGCTGGGCACCAAGGAGCTCCGGCTTGAAGGCGTCGTCAAGCCCGGCACGATTGACCGCACCAACACCGGTGCCTCGTTCGTGATTACGGGCTCGGGGACCAACCACGTGATGGTCAATGCCGTGGGATCGCCACCGCAGCTGTTTCAGCCGAACATTCCCGTGGTCGTGGTGGGGCACTTCGCCTCCAAGACGTCGCTTCTGTTCGAGTGCACACAAATCATGGTTAAGCACTCCGCCAATTACATCGCGGCACACCCCAATCGGGTGAAGGCACCCAACGGGAGTGTTCGTTGATGCTGTCCTGGCTGGGTCGTGCCTTCATTTACCTCGGGGTCATTGGCGCGCTCGCGGGCATTCTTTCGCAGCTCCGCTCCATTCGACGAGGCGCGCCATCGCGGGCGCTCTGGTGGGGCCTGCTGAGTCTCGCTGGCATCGCCGGCGCCGTGGGCGTGATGGAGTTTGCGCTCGTCACCCACAACTTCTCGCTGGCCTACGTCGCGGAGAACAACGCCACCTTTACGCCACTGCTGTTCTCAATCACCGGTCTCTGGTCGGCCCTTGAAGGGTCCCTCCTGCTCTGGTCACTGGTGCTCGGCGGTCTCATTGTGGGCGTTGTTGTCCACTATCGCCGGGAGTCCTCGGACGCCGTCGTGGCGTGGGCCACGCTGGTGCTGTTCGTCGCGGCCTTGTTCTTCCTACTGCTGATGGCCGGCCCCGCCGATCCCTTCGTGCATAACCCGGCACACGTGCTGCAGGGACTTGGTCCCAATGCGCTGCTGCAGGACAACATTCTCGTGGCCATTCACCCGCCGCTGCTCTACACCGGTTTTGTCGGCTTCACGGTGCCCTTCGCCTTCGCGATTGCCATGCTGATCACCGGACGTGTGAACGACCGCTGGCCCTTCGAGCAGCGGCAGTGGACGGTGGTGGCGTGGGGTGCGCTCACGGTGGGCATCGTCCTGGGATCGTGGTGGAGCTACCAGGTGCTGGGCTGGGGTGGCTTCTGGGGCTGGGACCCCGTGGAGAACGCCGCCCTGCTGCCGTGGTTGACGGCAACCGCCTACATCCACTCCGTCATCGTGCAAGACCGTCGCGGCCTGTTTCGCGTGTGGAATCTCTCGCTCGCGATTACCACCTTCGCCCTAACCATTCTCGGCACGTTCTTCACTCGCTCGGGTGTGCTGCAGAGTGTGCACGCCTTCGCCTCGAGCACCCTTGGCCCAGTGCTCATTATCTTCTTCTTCCTCACCATTGGTACGGGCGTGGCCCTGCTGGCCTGGCGTGGTGACGCACTGCGCACGCCGGTTGGTGTGGAGCATCCCTTGTCACGTGAAGGCCTCTTCGTGGCCAACAACATTGTCTTCGTGGGTCTGGCCATCGTGGTCCTGCTGGGAACCGTGTTCCCACTGCTTTACCAGGCCATCAATGGCGTGCAGGTCACGGTCGGCTCGCCCTACTTCAACACGGTGGCCGCACCGGCCGGCATCGCCCTCCTGGCGCTGATGGCGCTGGCACCCGTGGTGCCCTGGCGCAACGTTTCGGCCACCGTCACGTGGCAACGTCTTCGGGTCACCGCGTGGGTCACCCTTGCGGTTACCGCGAGTCTGCTCCTCGCCGGTGTTCGCCACCTTGCCGTATTGGTGTCGGCGTTTCTCGCCGTGGGTGCCGCAGGGAGTGCCTGCCGCACCCTCAAGGGGACGGTCACCAGTGCTCGCCAGCGTGGCGCCCTCGCCGACGCGTGGCGCGCGCCCTCGACCGCCGGCATGGTGGTGCACCTCGGCGTCGTGATTTTGGCCATCGGCATCGTGGTCTCCACCTCATACACGACGCGCACCGAAGTCACGCTGGCGCGGGGACAACGCACCATCGTGAGTGGGCAGCGTATTGGATTCAACGGGTTCCAAAAAGTAGCCACGTCACTCGAGAACCAGACGCAGCTGCTCGTGACCATTGGCGGCACGACGGTGCGCCCAGCGATCACTACCTTCAACGGCCGTGCGTCGCAGGCGGTGGGCACGCCGGCGATTGACTCGTCGCTGGTGCGTGACGTCTACGTGACCTTTGACGCGATCGGTCAGAGCAGTGGCCTGTCCGGTGCGCCGGTGCAGAGTGGGGTTCCCGCCGGCGCCGTGGTCCTGGGTGTCACCGTGGAGCCGCTCCTGTCGTGGCTCTGGATTGGTGGTCTCCTGATTGGCGTGGGGAGCGCACTCTCCCTCGGACGTCGTCGCCACCGCGACGAGGTGACGTCGTGAGACGGTCCATCGCAGTCGGTGCGGTCGTCGCACTCGTAGTGCTCGGCGCCTTCTCGTGGCTGCTGGTCACCCGTCAGCCGGTAACGGCCTCGTCGGTGACCAGCCCACTGCTGGGCAAGCCGGCGCCCACCTTCGAGGCCAAGGAACTCACGGGCGGCTCATTCTCACTCGCCGCCCAACGGGGCTCGGTCGTGGTGCTGAGCTTCTGGGCGTCGTGGTGCGGGCCGTGCAAGGAAGAGGCGCCGAACCTGAGCACCTTCGCGTGGTCGGAGCGAGGGCATCGCGTCAAAGTCGTGGGCGTGGTCTTCAACGACACGATCGCGGCCGCGAAGGCCTTCTCCAACTACTACGGCTCGCTCTACCCGTCGCTCATCGACAGTGACGGCACCATTGCCGTGCACTATGGGGTGACCTCGCCACCAATGACCTTCATCATCAATGCCCGTGGCGTGGTGGCGGCCACCCTGGTGGGACCAGCGACAACGCAGCAGTTGACGCGAGCGGTGCAGCGGGTGGCGGCATGAAAATCCTGACGTCATTTCGAATGTGGTTGGTCGCGTTCGTGCTGGTGATCACTGCGGCGGTCGTCGTGACGCCGACGGCGTCAACGTCGGCGACCCGGATTGCCCACCTCGAGTCACTAGTGAAGTGTCCGTCCTGCCAGGATCTCTCGGTGGCCCAGAGCACCTCGGCATCGAGCCTCGCGGTGCGGGCCGAGATCACGTCGATGGTCACCGCGGGCAAGAGCGACACCCAAATTCTCACCACAATCGAAGACGCCTACGGCACCAATGTCTTGCTGAGTCCGAGCACGAGTGGTCTCGGGGTGCTCTTGTGGCTCACGCCGACCTTGGTGGTCGTAGCAGCACTAGCGATTGGCGTGCGACTCCGGAAGCGGCGATGACCGACTCGAGCTGGCACGACGAAATTGCGCTGCGCGAGGCGAGTCTCGTTGACGCTGCTCGCGAACACGCCGCGGGCGAACTCGACGACGACACGTATGCCGAGATCGTGGCCCGCGAGGAAGTCGCCCTGGCAGCGCTGCGCGCACGCACGCCCCAGGCGGCCACACCGCGTGCACCGAAGCCCCGTCGGCGTCGCAAGACCAGCCGACTGGTCGTTGGCCTGGTCTGCCTATCGCTGGCCGCGGTGGGCATCGTGTGGCTGAACGTGTCGCTGCGTCAGGCTGGTTCGCAGGTCACCGGTGGTATTCAGGCGTCGACCGGTCAACGGGTCACCCAGTTACTGCTCGAAGCGCAGGCCGACTCGGCCGCCAATAACGACACGGCGGCCCTCGCGGCCTACCAGAGCGTCCTCCAACTCGCCCCGACGAACGTCACCGCGCTGACGGAGGCGGGCTGGTTGACCTTCTCGGCGGGAAGCGCCAGCCACAACGCCGCGATCATTCAAGTGGCGTTACGGGATCTGCGTACGGCGGTGCGTTTGGCGCCGAACCAGGCGGCACCCCACCTCTATTACGGCCTCGTCGCCTACGTCACGCCGGCGAATACCGCGATTGCCACGCAGCAGTTTTCGGCGTTTCTCGCCTCGCACCCCAGTCGGGGTCAGTTGGCAGTCGCTACGCCGTACCTGCGCGCGTTACACCTGCTTCGTTAGAGCGGCAGGACGTGCGAGAGGGCGGCGCCGAGAACGGCCGCGCCCAGCAGGGGAATCATGCTCGACCCGCGCTTCCACCACAGCCAGCCAGTCGCGGCAACGAGCAGTGGCACCTGCCAGAGGTGACTCAGCAGCAATGCCAGTGGCACGGTGGCGCCGGCAATGGCGCCGATGACGCAGGGGCCGGCCCCGGCGAAGAATGCTTGCACCGTGGGGTTGGTCCGCAGGCGCTCGAAGGAGCTGCCGCCGGCGAGGATGAAGATGAATGATGGTCCGAAGGCCACCACGGTAGCGAGCAGGGCCCCCGCGATGCCGCGAGCGGCGTAGCCCACGGCGGCCGTGGTGAGCACCACCGGTCCCGGCGTGATCTGGCCCAGGGCCACGGCGTTCAGGAACTGCGGGCCGCTCATCCAGTGGTACACCGAGACCACGTCGTGCTGCATCAGCGGGATGATGACGAAGCCACCACCGTAGGAGAGGGCACCGACCTTGAAGGCCAGCCACGCGATTGAGCCGAGAACGCCGAGGCCGCCGGCCTTGGCCGCGGTCACGGCCATGGCCATCGTGCCGTTGGCAGTGCCACGGCGGGCGAGAATCTCGACGACGCCCGCGGCGATGAGGGCGATGACGACGTAGGCCGAGGCCACCATGGCAACCACCGCACCCACGGTGGCGTAGAGCACCCACCGGGTGAGACGTCGCTTGTCAGTCCGAACGTTGCGCACGCTCGGTGGAATCATGGTCGCGCCCGTGGTCAGGGCGATGGCCGGCACCACTGCGCCGGCGCCGAGGGCCGCACCCTGGAGCCACGCCGCGGGCCGCTGGGCGAAGAAGAGCGCCGACAGGGCGATGATCATGATGAGGCCCGGCACGATGAAGCAGAGGCCCCCGAGCAGTGCACCGCGAACACCACGAAGCCGCCACGCGCAATAGATCGCCAGCTGTGTGGAGGCCGGACCGGGGAGGAGCCCGGTAGTCGCGACCGCGTGTTCAAACTCTTCGGCAGTGAGCCACTCGCGCTCGTTGACGCAGAGCTTGCGGAGGAGGGCGATGTGAGCGGGTGGGCCACCGAAGCCAATTACACCCATACGCAGCCATTCGCGGCCAATTGTCCGAAGGGGAACAGTGGTCATGGTGTCCTTTAAGCGATGACGCGACAGTCGTCATCGCCTCGTGCTCGAGACGTCAGCGTTACCTGAGCGCTACGGGCGCCCATACCGTCCAGCATGCCAGTAATGAGACCGCGGTCGACGGCACAGAGCACGGGGTGGGTTTGGGCCGCTGAACCGAAGGGGCAGTTGTCCGACACCACCGACTGGACATTCTCATTGTCCTCCACCCGCGCGGCAAAGCCGTGGGCGGTCAGGACGTTGGCGATCGAGGTCATGGCGTGGCGAATCGTGGGCTGGGTTTCCGCAGGGGGCCCGGCGAGCGCGATGTCCTTGCCGTACTGAAAGCCGACGTCGTGCGCCAGCGTTTCGGCCGCTTCGGGCCCGAGGCGCTCGAGCGCCATTTCGAGCAGGGCCACGAGAAGGGCGTCGCGACGGAGTGAGCCCTCCATGACGACGTCGGTGTCGCACACGCGGTAGCCCTTGGCGGGTCGACCCACGGTGGCCTTTGGAACATTTTCGAAGGTGACGTAGCCGGCCTCGGTGAGCTTTTCGAGGTGGTGGCGCACCACGTTGGGGTGCACGTGGCAGTGTTCGGCCAACTCGGTGGCCGTGGCTCCGGGGTGCTCACGAAGGTAGAGGTAGATCTTGCGGCGGGTGTTGTCGCCGAAGGAGTGGGCGAGGCTCGTCACCGTGGCGGTGAAGAGCGACGGATCCAATTCGCGATCAGCCGGCGTGAAGGTCACACCCTCATTCTACGGGGCATTCAAAAAAACAATCGGAATGGGTGTCGAGGGAAGACGGTAGCCTTAACCCGATTCCCTAGAGAGGTTCTGGAATGTCCACACTCGCGGCGCTCGCCGACATTTTTGAGCCCCAACTCTGCCGCACGCTCGGCGACGTCGGGTTCCTCGACCCGGCGAGCACCGCCGACAACGTGGTGCTGCGGTTGCCGGTGTTGTTGTGGCCCCAGCGAGCCCTGCTCGAAGCAGCTATTGCCGAGCGACTGCCGAACGCCGCACTCGCCACCCGCGCCATGACGGACCAGGAACTTGGCGAACTTCGCGGCACCCTCCGGGGCGCCATGGTGGGCGCCACGTTGACTGAACGGCACGCCAAGACCCGCGTGTTGGGTATTTCATCGGGAAAGGGCGGGGTTGGCAAGTCATCGGTCACGGTGAATCTGGCCCTCGCCCTCGCCCAAACGGGCGCTTCGGTTGGCGTTCTGGACGCCGATGTCTACGGGTTCTCGGTCCCCAAAATGCTGGGGGAGACGGGCGAGCCCGTGATTCTGGGTGACCTGGTAGTGCCGACCTTGGCCCACGGCATTCGTTGTGTCTCCATGGGGTACTTCGTGGCCGACGATCAGCCCGTGTTGTGGCGTGGCCCGATGTTGCACAAGGCCGTCACCCAACTGATCACCGAAGTTTGGTGGGACCAGCCCGACTTCCTTCTCATCGACATGCCACCGGGGACCGGTGACGTGGCCCTCACGTTGTCGGAGACGTTGCCGCGCATTGAGATGTACGTCGTGACGACGCCGCAACCGGCCGCGCAGCGCGTGGCCCAGCGCTCCGCGCTCGCGGCCCGCAAGATGCAACTCAGCGTCCGTGGCGTGATTGAGAACATGAGTTGGTTCGTGGGTGATGACGGCACTCGCTACGAACTCTTCGGCGCCGGTGGTGGCGCATCACTGGCCGAGGAGCTGGGCGTGGCCCTGCTCGGACAGATTCCACTCGAACCAGCCCTTCGTCACGGCGGTGACGTTGGGTCGCCCATCATGGTGAGTGACCCCACTTCTCCTGCTGGTCTGGCGTTCGCGGCACTGGCTGAACGCATTCGGAGTCAGGGCCCGGCGCGTCGCTACGCGCCGGAACTCACTGTCCGCTAACGGTCAATGCCGTTGGGGAGCTGGTCAATCGGCCAGTCCAGCAACGTGACGGCGCTGCGGCACGCGAAGCGGTCCGTCATACCGGCAACGTAGGCCACCGCCGCGTCGAGCGCGCTAGTCGACGACGCCATGTCGCCCCGGAACTCACCATCACCAGGCAACAGCGATGGGGTAGCGGCGTAGAACTCGACGAGACTGCGCAACATGCCGACGACGCGTTGGGCCTGCACGCGCGACGGTTCGCGCATGTAGATCGTGGCGTAGTTGAAGGCACGGAAGGCGGACAGGGCCTCCGCGGTTCGGGCATCCATGCCAATCAAACCAGTCTGCTGAATGGTCGTGATCATGGCGCGAATAAAGGTGCCGAGTTGCTGGCCGCGAGTCGTGCCACAGCGATCGCGGACGAGATCGGGGAGATCGTCGGGGCGAACGATGCCGGCCGAAACCGCGTCCTCAAAGTCGTGACAGACGTAGGCAATCCGGTCGGCCCAGCTCACCACTTCGCCCTCGGGGCTTTGCGGTGCCGGACGGGACCATGAGTGGTTGCGAATGCCGTCGAGGGTTTCGAGGCAGAGATTGAGATTCACGAGTGAGACGTTGGCGCCCCACGTGGCGTGGTCGAAGCCGCCGCTGACGTAGGGGTCGAGGGCTTCTTCGCTGGCGTGCCCACCGGGCCCGTGTCCGCAGTCGTGTCCGAGCGCAATGGCCTCGGTGAGGGCGGGGTTCAAACCAACGGCGCGGGCCACGCTGACCGCGACCTGGGCGACCTCGAGGGCGTGGGTGAGGCGGGTGCGCATGTGGTCGTCGGGGAAGACGAAGACCTGGGTCTTGCCGCTGAGGCGACGAAACGACGACGAGTGCAGGATGCGGTCGCGGTCACGTTCGAAACAGGTGCGATAAGGATCGGGCTCTTCTTCGCGAACACGATTCCCCGCCCCGTGGCTTGGGGTGGCCCCGCCCGCCAGGGTGGCGTCGAGAATCTCTTCGTGAGCGGCGCGGGGGAGAAGGCCCGTCTCGGCCAAGGGGGCGCTCTCGATAGCTGCCACGGAGTTGGCGTGGGCACGAACGATGTCGTTGGCCGCGAAGCCTTCCATGGTGGCGGCCCACTGGCGATTGCGTTCGGTGGCGTGCTCGATGTTCACGCCTCTATCTTGCCGTAAGGCCGTAACATGAAGGCATCGCAACCAAGGAGTGGCCATGAAAATTCGCATCGGCATCGTGCAGTCCATGAAGGAAATCGAAGTGGACATGCCCGCCAACGAGTCAGCAGATGAGCTCAAGGCCCGCATTAGTGCGGTCCTGGGCAGTGACGAGGTCCTGTGGCTGACGGACGCCAAGGGCCGGACGCTCGGCGTTCCCGCTGCCCGCATTGCCTACATCGAATTGGCGACCCCCACGGAGCGGGTCGTCGGCTTCGGCGCCTAACGCCGTGCTCGACTACCACCTGCACCTCTGGCCGCACGACGAGTCGTCGGTTTCGTGCCAGATTGACCAGGTGGCGCAGTACTGCGAGGAGGCCGCTCGCCACGGCGTGTCCGAAATCGCCCTGACCGAGCACGCCTTTCGTTTTCGCGACGTGCGGGCAACGGTCGGGTCGTTTTGGGATCGGTGGGGCCACGAGCCGACCAGTGCGCTGATGGCCTCGTACTTCGACTTCCACGCGCGCACCGCCCTCGAGGACTACGTGACCTTGGCCCAAGCGGCCAAGGATCAGGGATTGCCCGTCAAGATTGGGCTCGAGGTTGACTATTACGTCGATCAAATGGATGACGTGGCCGCGTTGCTTGCGCAATACCCCTTTGACGTCTTGATTGGCTCCGTGCACTGGCTCGGTACCTGGCAGTTCGACGACCTCGACAGCGCCGAACAAATGGCCGAGTGGCAGCGTCGCGACCCAGCCAGCGTGTGGGACGACTACGCCACCGCCTTCGAGGGCCTCGTGCGCTCGGGCACTGTTGACGTAGTGGCCCACCCTGACGTCATCAAGGTGGCGGGCGTTGTGCCGCCCGAGACGACGGAGGTATGGGATCGCATGGCGGCCGCGGCCGCAAACGCCTCGGTGGCGGTGGAGTGCTCGTCAGCTGGCTGGTTCAAGCCCATTGGCGAGCAGTACCCCGCAGCGGGGCTGCTCGATCGATTTATCGCCGCTGGGCTCGACTTCACCACGGCGAGTGACGCCCACCGAGCCGAGCGCGTTGGCGCGCGTAGCAATGATCTGGCCACACTGTTAGAGGCTCGCGGCATCCATACGCTGGCCAGTTTCACCGCACGACAAAAAACCCTCGTCCCACTTCGGAGCCCCGCATGAGCACCTTGACCGAAATTGCCGAACTGCACACGTCGCTCACCGAGCACGAAACCGATCACCTGCTCCGGCTCACGGCGTCGTGGTCACTCCTCGCCGACCTGTCGTTCTCTGACATGGTGTTGCTGACGCCCGATCGCCAGCAGGCGGACCAGTTTGTCGTGCTGAGTCAGATTCGACCAAACAATCGTGCCACCATGATCATGGACGACCTCATGGGCGCTCATGAGTCGATGGAGCGCTGGTCGATAGCGCGATTGGCCTACGAGAGTGGCACGCGCGTCGTCGGCGAAGTCGGCGTCACCAACGTGGGTAGCGTGCCGGTGTGGTGCATCCCCGTGCGCTACGGCACCGAGATTATTGCCGTGCTGGTGCGCATGCAGGGACCGTTGCGCGGCCCCGCGTCACTCTACGAACAGGCCTACCTGTCGATCTTTGAGCGCCTCTGCACCATGGTGACCGAAGCGACCTTCCCGTTCCGTGAAGACTCCGTTGCTGGACCCGGAATGCCCCGCGTTGGTGACGGCATCATTTTGATCAATGAAGCTGGCCAAATAGAGTTCGCAACACCGAACGCGACGAACGCCCTGCACCGCCTCGGCCTCTACACCTCCTTTGACGGTCGCTCGTTCGCCGAATTGGGATTACCGGTTCGCGTCATCGACCGAGCTCTGGAATTCGGTATTCCGACGCTCGAGGAGGTGTCGGGTGATCACGACGCGGCAATCACCTTTCACTGCGTGCCCCTCTTCGACCGGGGCGAGGTAACCGGCGTTCTCCTCCTGTTGCGTGACGTGTCCGACGTTCGTCAGCTCAATCGCATGGTGCTGAACAAGGAAGCGGCAGTGCGCGAGGTGCACCACCGCGTCAAAAATAACTTGCAGACCATTTCGTCGCTCTTGCGTTTGCAGGGGCGACGCACCGACCAGCCAGAAACCAGGATGGCGCTGCAAGAGGCCGAGCGTCGCGTGCGCTCAATTGCCGTAGTCCACGAAGTGTTGTCTCGAGAACCGGGCGAAGAAGTCGCTTTCGACGACATCACCCGGTCAATCGTGGTCCTCGTGGAGGACACGGTGCTGGCGCTGCACCCCGTCGAAATCGTCGTGCACGGTGACCTCGGGGTACTACCGACCGATATCGCAACGCCCCTGGCGCTCGCGCTCACCGAGCTGCTCACCAACGCGGTGGAGCACGCGTTCGTCGGATTCGGTGGCCCGGACAACGATCACGTCGGGGTGGTCACCTTGAACCTGTCGCACGCGGATGACGTGGCGGTCGCCGAAATTCGTGACAATGGTCGTGGTGTGAGTGAGGAGTTCTCGCTCGACGTGGCGACGAGTCTGGGTCTGTCCATTGTGCGAGACCTCATCCGGGTGCAACTTGGCGGAACGATCACGATGGACGCTGTCCCGTACGCCGATGGCGGGGGAACGCGAGTAGTGGTGACGGTGCCGACAGTATTGCCGGCGTCGCGTTAGTTCTGGGCCTTGCGACGAGCGGCCAGCCACTGCTTACGCAGCTTGCGGCGCTCATCTTCCGTGGTGCCGCCCCATACGCCCGACTCCTGGTTGGTCGCGAGTGCGAACTCGAGACAGGACTTCTGGGCGTCGCAGCTGGAGCACACGCGCTTAGCCGACTCAATCTGATCAGTCGCCATGCCGGTGGTACCAACGGGGAAGAACAGTTCCGGTTCAGTGTCGCGGCAGGCTGCGGCCGAGCGCCAGTCAGATTCGTCCCAGGCGTGGGTGCGGTTCCAGATGAGCGACATGATAAACCTTCGGTGGGTAGGCGCCGTCGAGAAAAACCTTTCTCGGCAGGAGCGGGAAAGACAATTTTAGAGGCTCACTCCTTGATTTACAAGGGAAATTTTTCCTCGTCGTCAGGCCGATTACGTCAATCCCTAGTTATTGCAACGAAAGTGGGCCGTGGTAAGTGGCACGCGGCGGTCGAGTAATTCTTTAGGCTAGAAGGTCATGAACGAAACGACCCACCGTTCGCCGCGTCAATGGTGGATGCTCGCTACCTTGAGCCTGGTGCAGCTGATGGTCGTTTCTGACGTCAGTGTCATCAATATTGCCCTGCCCCAAGCCCAGATTTCCCTGGGATTTAGTACCGCGAACCGCCAATGGCTGATTACCGCCTACGCCTTGTCGTTTGGGTCGCTCATGCTCGTCGGCGGCCGCCTGAGCGACATCTGGGGTCGGCGCACGTCCCTCCTCGTGGGGTTGAGCGGCTTTGCCGCCGCCTCGGTCGTGGGCGGCGTCGCCCATCACTTCACCGTCCTCGTGGCGGCACGGGCGGCACAAGGCGTCTTTGCGGCCCTGCTGGCGCCAGCCGCGCTGGCCGCGCTGGCCACCGCTTTTCAGGAGACCAAGGCTCGCGCTCGCGCCTTCACCGTCTACGGCACCATTGCCGGGGCCGGGGCTTCAATCGGACTGCTCCTCGGCGGCGCGCTAACGCAGTATTGGTCGTGGCGGTGGTGCCTCCACAGCAACGTGGTGGTGGCGCTGGTCGCCCTGGTTGGTGTTCTGAGCTCAGTGCCGCACGATCACGGACGGCACAGCCGGGGATTTGACCCACTGGGAGCACTTACCAGTGCCGGCGGGCTCTTCCTCGTCGTCTACGGCTTCGCCAACGCCGTCTACGCGGGCTGGTCGAACACCGCGACGTGGGCCTCGCTGGTGGGTGGCGGACTACTGCTCGGACTGTTCTTACAGTGGCAGCGCCGAGCGGCCAATCCGCTGGTGTCGCTCGCCACGTTGACGCAGCGTTCGAGAAGCGGATCATTGATCGCCCTGTTTCTTACCTCAATCGGGATGTTCGGTCTGTCGTTGTTCCTCGCCTACTACCTCGAAAACGTGCTGCACAACAGTCCGTTACGCACCGGGCTGCTCTTTCTTCCCCTCGTGATTGCGTTGGTGTTGTCGTCGGTCATGGCGAGCGCTCGACTGCTCGGCCATGTTGGCCCGCGCGCGCTCGTGCCGGTGGGCATGGTGCTCGGCATGATGGGCATGGTGTTGTTCACGCGCATCAGTCCGAGCGCCAACTACGCCGGCAACGTCTTGCCCGGTTTGGTCCTCACCGGCCTCGGCCTTGGTCTCATCGTGGCCCCCGCGGTCGCCAGTGCAACTTCCGACATGCGCGTCCACGAGACGGGGGTGGCGGCCGCGGTCGTCAACACGAGTCAGCAGATTGGTGGATCGGTCGGCACCGCATTGCTCAACACAATTGCGGTCTCGTCGAGTCGTCGGTTCTTTAACGCGCATCCCGCCACCACGCAGTACCTGTCAGGGTTGGTCCACGGGTATCACGTCGCCTTTTGGTGGGCGGCCGGGTTCTTCGCGGTGGGTGCCATCACCACGTTCTTCTTGCTCGAAATGACGCCGTCGCTCGACGAAGGCGGTCGCTAAATCAGGGGCCAGGGGTAGGGAGGCCAGTCGGCCTCCTCGTCCGGCTCGGGGAAGATGCCCCCTTCGAGCAAGCGCTGGGCCCTCATTCGTACGGCGTCAACCTCGTCGCTGTCGAGGTAGTACCCCAGATTCCCTACCGCGCCGTCGGCCACGCTGGTCAAGCGGACGGCCCAGCGATCGGGGAGCGGTGCACCGGCGTAGTCCCACAACACGGTGCGTAGTTTGTCGTCGGCGTGGAAGGTCAGTCCGTTGTCGATAGCCCAGACGCGTCCGCCGTCGAAGAGCACGTGGCCGGCCTTGCGGTCGGCGTTGTTGGCGAGCGCGTCAAAGATGGTGAGGTCTTCGAACCAGTCCTCGAGATCGGGATCATCGCGCAGGGTGAAGTAGTGGTCTTCGGTCGCCCCGTCGACCCACCACTGCAGTGACCCGGGGCCAAAGGGCGCATCGTCACGAGCAATGGTGGTCGGGACGAGGTCGGTGTCAAGGAGCTGGTCAAGCTCGTAGGTCGCGACTTCGCGACGCCAGAGTCCGTCACCGAAGTCCCACAGTGGCCGTTCACCGGCCTCGGCCTTGTAACAGGCGCGGGCTTCGATGCCCTCATGCTGCAGGGTGACGAGGAGCGCTTGGTTGGAGGAGTCAATGATGCGACCCTCGACGGTGATGGCTCCGTTGAGCAGTACCTCGCGCTGCACGTCGCGGGGGTACTCCATGGTTAGCGAATAGGGGGTCGGTGCCCGTTGGTGCGCGGGCAGTCGTGTCCGCGTGGGTCAAGTGGTCCCGCGCACAGGGGGCACGGCGGGCGTCCGGCTTCGACGAGACGCGTGATGGCAATGGCCAGGCCACCGGCCCACTCCTTGGTCAAGGTGACCACGGCGACGTGCTCGTCTTCGATGTCTTCGAGGGTCAGCTCAAATACGTTGCGCGTCTCGTCCACGGCCATGGTGATGCCGCCCACCGCGAAGTCCACCTCGTACTCGGGTTCCAGTGTGAAGTCGTCGGGCAGGTGACCGGGGCGACCCAGGGACTCGAGGAACTGCGAGACCCACGCGGCAATTTCGATGAGCTGCTGCTTCTCAATTTTGAGGATGACCAGACGTCGTTCCTGACGGACCTGCAACAGGAAGAGGCGGTTGCCGACTTCACCGCGCGTTCCCACCATGATCTTGTCGGGGGTGTCGAAGATGTAGTTCATGAGGGGATGAGCTCCTTGAGGTTGCTGGTGTTATTGACGCTCAACACGATCGGGGTCGTGTCACTGAGTAGAAGGGCCGAGACCGAGCACGTGGAGATGACGGTCCGCTGGAAGAGGTCGAGCGGCACACCTTGGGCAAACGTGACGGCTGCCTTGATGGGGTCGGCGTGTGAGACAACGACCACGGTTTCGCCACGGTGACGTTGGGCAATGGTCGAGAGAGTGTCCCACATGCGCTGCTGCATCCCAGCAAACGATTCACCGTTGGGAAAGGTAAACGTGCTGGGCGCGTGCTGGACGGCCTGCCATTCGCGCTTTTTGCGCAGGACGGCGAGTGATTCGCCCGTCCAGTCACCGAAGTCACACTCGAGGAGCCCCTTCGTGAGAATGGGCTTGAGCTGCAGCAGGCGAGCAATTGGCGCCGCGGTTTCCTTTGTTCGTTCTAATGGCGACACGTAGAGCGCAGTCGGCGCTTTGGGCAAGGCGAGCAGTCGCTCGGCCACGGCCTGCGCCTGCGCCACACCGGCGTCGGAGAGGTGGAGACCCGGCGCACGCCCTGGCAAGACCTTCCCGGTGGAGCCAGTGACGCCGTGGCGAACGAGCAGGATCGTGGTCGACGTGGGTGTTTTGGGCACGAGAGGCAGGCTAGGAGATTTTTACGGGGATGCGACGGGGTCCCGGCGCGGCCGTCTCGGGCCAGCGCTTGCGAGACAACGTGGCGAGCTTGTGCAGCAGCGCCACCGCACCGGGGTCGTCGTCGCCGGGGCGCGTCTCAATGAGGCCGCGCTCCTTGAGCGCACTGACGAGTTCACGACCTTGATCGGTGCGAACGATGACGAGCGTCCAGTCGTTGAAAGCGCCAATGCCGCCCGCGGAAATGTCGGCGTGCTCGGCCGCGAAGTCGGGGCAGTGAGTGCAGCCCTCACGAGTGAAGGGGTGGGCTTCCTTGAGCGGTACTTCGTGGAAGGCACCGTCGCGGGTCCAAATCTGGAAGACACCCTTGATGTTCATCTTGACGATGTCGGCACGCGTGATGCCGTACTGCGCCTCGAAGAGATCTTCGAAGATGCGGTCGTCGAAGGTCTTGGAGCAGAGCAGTCCAATGGTCAAACTGAGGCGACGGGCGATCTTGCCGGCCTTGCGAGACTGCATGGCTCCAGGAGCTGACGCCATGCATCCGGTGCCCACGACGGCGATACGCTCGGCACCCGCTTCGATGGCGGCCGGGTAGGCGAGCAGGTTCGGGCTGTAGGTGTAGCGAGACTTGGCCGTGGCCAGTACTTCATCACGCGTGCGGGCGACGCGGGGCTCGGCGCGCCACGTGCTGCCGTCACCCTCGAGGCCGCTCACCAGAGCGGCGTCGATGAGGTCGTTCTCGAGGGCGTAGATCAGCAGGGTCGAAATAAACCCACCGTCCTGGCCGTTTTCAATGAGTGAGGCATCCGTCGAGCGCGCGAGGAGCACGTCACCGATGCCGTAGACCTCGTCGTCGGTGCGTTCGCGGGCGAACTTCTGCTGGTCGATCTCGCCTTCCCAGTTGCGGAAGCGCGGGCAAGCGCGGGTGCACATGGTGCAACCCTTGGCGCCGTGGGTGCAGTCAGCGGTGCCGCCGTCGATGTCGAGGTGGAATGGCTTGTAGGCACCGTTCTCGGCGTTGTAGTCGAGGACGTCGTGGGGGCAGGCGATGACGCATGCCGCACAGCCCGTACACAGGCCGCCAGTGACGACTTCGCTAAAGAGTTCTTTCCAATGCGATTTTTCTAGGGCCATCACTCAACCTTACTAATTGGGCCTGCGGCACGGTAACGTGCCCAGGTGCCTGAAGTCCTCGAAGTCGAGTCCTACCGCG
This sequence comes from Acidimicrobiales bacterium, assembly GCA_036787185.1. Classification (GTDB taxonomy): domain Bacteria; phylum Actinomycetota; class Acidimicrobiia; order Acidimicrobiales; family RAAP-2; genus RAAP-2. The sequence goes on from DAIQPT010000003.1 coordinate 36,097, forward strand.
CGTTATGCGACCGTGTCGTGGGTGCCACCATCACCAAGGGCTGGGCAGACGCCTACGCGGCGAAGAAACTCAACACGCCGGCGGCCTGGGGCCGTGCCGTGCGGGGGCTCACCATCACCGGGACCTCACGCCGCGGCAAACTCATGCTGATCAGCACTGATGGTGTGGAGTTGGGCATGCGCTTTGGCATGACCGGCGTGCTGCTTATTGATGATGACGCCGGTATTGATGGCCTCTTCTACGGACCCCATACCTATCGTGACGAGTGGATTCGTGCTGGCCTCGAGTTCGAGGATGGCCGCCGACTGCTTCTTCATGACCCTCGCCGCCTGGCACGAGTCGAAGTCGCACCGGATCTGAGTGAACTCGGTCCTGACGCGTTGTCGCTCACGCGGGCGCAGTTTGATCGTGCCCTGCACGTGGAACGCGGCACCGGACCCGCGCTCAAGGCGCGACTTCTCGACCAGTCAGCGATTGCGGGCGTTGGCAACTTACTGGGCGATGAACTGATGTTTCGAGCGGGTGTTGATCCGCGCACACCCGTCGGAGAGCTCGATGCGGCCCAACGCAGCGCCCTCTTCAGGGCGTTCACTGCCACCATGCGCACGCTGCAAAAGCGTGGCGGGTCGCACCTCGGTGACCACATGGAGGGCCGCACCCCCGGGGGGCGCTGCCCGCGCGACGGTGGCGCGATGCTCTCAGCCACTATTGGCGGTCGCACGACGTATTGGTGCTCAGTTCACCAAAAGTGACCCTCCCGCATCTGGGGCTTGGCGTCGGGGAGAATAGAGAGATGCAATCGTTTATCTCTTCCTACGGCTACTGGGCGCTCTTCTTCGTCGCCCTCGCGACCTCCGCCTGCATCCCCCTGCCCTCTGAGGTCGCCTTCGGCTTTGCCGGTGCGCTGTGCAGCGCCCACTTCGTGAGCAACACGCACCTCAACATTGGTGCCGTGATTCTCTGGGGCAGCGTCGGTTCGTTGGTGGGTTCCGCCATCACTTACGAAGTCGGTCGCTACGCCGGTCGCGCCATTGTCGATCGCTGGGGCAAATGGATCTTGTTGACCCACAAGGACCTCGACCACGCTGAGGCCTGGTTCAAGAAGTACGGCACCGTCTCGGTCTTCCTTGGTCGCATCGTGCCCGTTATCCGTGCGGTGATTTCACTGCCCGCTGGCTTGGCGGAGATGAAGCGTGGCCGCTTTCTGGTGCTGTCGGGCATTGGCGGATTCCTCTGGGTGACCGCGCTGGCTTATCTAGGTCGGGCCGCTGGCAACAACTGGGAGCACGTCTCGAAGACGGTGCACACGTTCCAGTTGCCGATCATTGCGCTGTGCGTGTTGGCGGTTGCCGCCTTCTTCTTCTACCGCATTCGTGCGGTGCGCCGTCACCAGCAGGGCTAGTCGTTACGACAGTTCTTTGAGGACGCGGCCCGCGTGGCCGTCGGTCTTCACGCTGTACCAAGCGCGTTCGATGGCGCCGTCAGGACCAATGACGAACGTGGAGCGAATGACGCCCACGATGGTCTTGCCGTAGTTCAGTTTCTCGCCGTAGGCACCGTAGGACGCCATGGTGACCTTGCTGGGGTCGCTGAGAAGGTCGAAGGTCAAACCATATTTCTCACGGAAGGCCCGGTGGGAGGATTCATCGTCCGGTGACACGCCAAACACCCGCACACCGGCCGCTTGGAACTCGGCGAGGTGGTCGTTGAACTGGCAGGCCTCTCGCGTGCAGCCAGGCGTGTCGTCGGCGGGGTAGAAGTAGAGCACGTACCGCGTGCCTCGAAGGCCGGCCGACGAGACTTCCTTGCCTTCGTGGTTTGCGAGGACGAACTCGGGGGCCAGATCGCCAACGGTGAGTTTGGTCATTTGTTTTCCTTCGCTCTAAGGATTTTTCCCTTTGACCCCTAGACTAAAGGAGAAGCTCAAGAATGAGCTTGGGCCCACGTACTTCTTTGACGGTTCCGGGTCCGACCGAGAAACGAATACCTGCGTGAGCACTGACCCAACGACGGTCGTCCCGACCGACTCGTACGACACGAAAAAAACCTTCGCCGAACTTGGCGTCGCCACCCCATTGGTGGAGGCCTTGGCGGCGAAGGGCATCATCAATGCCTTTCCTATTCAGGCGATGACCATCGCCGACGCCCTGGCCGGCCGCGACGTTTGTGGAAAAGCCAAGACCGGATCGGGTAAGACCCTGGGCTTCGGCCTGCCGATGCTCCAGCGGGTCGCCGCTGACACCAGCTATGTCCGCAGTGAAGGCGGCCCCGCCCGCCCGCGCGGCCTTGTCTTGCTCCCCACCCGTGAGCTGGCCGTGCAGGTGCACGAAGTCCTTGAACCGCTGGGCGCCGCACTGGGTCTGCACGTGAACGCCGTTTATGGTGGTGCCGATATTGAAAAGCAGGTCAAGTCGCTGCGCAAGGGGTGCGATGTGATCATCGCGACCCCCGGTCGCCTCATCGACTTAGGCGACCGTGGCGAACTCAACGTGGAGGGCCTCGACGTCCTCGTGCTCGACGAAGCCGACCGCATGGCCGACATGGGCTTTATGCCGCAGGTGGAGTGGGTGCTGCGTCGCATCGCTGAACGCCCTCACCAGACCTTGTTGTTCTCAGCCACCTTGGACGGTGCCATTGACCGTCTGGTCAAGCGCTACCTGACCGACCCGGTATTCCACGAAGTGGCCAGTGACACTCAGACGGTGTCGTTGATGGTGCACCACTTCTTGACCGTTCACCAGATGGACCGCATCAAGGTCACCGCCACCATCTGCCGCTCGTTCGACAAGACCATCATTTTTTGCCGCACCAAGCGTGGGGCTGACCGTCTCGTTGAGCAGCTGGAGAAGGAGGGCGTTCGCGCCGCGGCCATCCACGGCGACCTTCGCCAGAGTCAGCGCGAGAAGGCATTGGCCGACTTCGGTGCCGACAAACTCCCCGTCCTGGTGGCCACCGACGTCGCGGCTCGCGGGCTGCACATTGACGGCGTTGACTGCGTCATTCACTTCGATCCACCAGAAGACCACAAGGCCTACCTGCACCGTTCGGGCCGCACCGCTCGTGCCGGGTCGAAGGGCGTCGTCGTGTCCCTGTTGCTCTGGAATCAGACCATCGAAGCCGAAATTATTATGAAGCGTATTGCGCTGAAGCGACCAATCGTTGAAGTGTTCTCCAACAACCCACACCTGAAGGACCTCGCGAACTGGGACCCCACGGAGGAGCAGAAGTGACCGACGCCATTCCCGTCTTCACGGCCGACGGCAGCATTACCCGCGCCCTCTTTGTGGCCGCGCACCCCGATGACATCGACTTCGGTATCGCTGGCACCGTTGCGGTGCTCACCAGCGCCGGTGTCGAGGTGAGCTACTGCCTCGTGACCTCCGGTGACGCCGGTGGCGACGCATCCACTCACACCAAGGCCGAGCGCGCCGCTATTCGCGAACGCGAGCAGCGCGCCGCTGCCGCCGAAGTCGGCGTGACCGATCTCACCTTCCTCGGCTTCCCTGACGGCATGCTCGAGCCCACACTCGAGGTTCGTCGCGAAATCGCCAAGGTGATTCGCGTCAAGAAGCCTGATCTCGTCGTCGCCCAAAACCCCGAGCGAAACTGGGAGCGTATCTACGGTTCGCACCCCGACCACATGGCGGCCGGCGAAGCCACCATGCGAGCGGTCTACCCCGACGCCCGAAACCCTCACTTCTTTCCCGAACTACTGGCCGAGGGCTTCGCACCCCACACGGTGCCACAAGTCTGGGTGGCCGGTATGACGCCAACCATGATGGTTGACACCACCGAGGCCTTCCCCCGCAAGCTCGCTGCCCTTCGTTGCCACGAGAGCCAAGTGGGCGACCGCGAGGACCTCGAAGAGATGCTGCGGACGTGGGGCGAAACCAACGCCACCACCTGGGGACTGCCGGCTGGCCGGCTGGCCGAAGGTTTCCGCGTCGTCAACACGGCCTGAGCCGCGTTACTGCTGCGAAGCGAGGGTGGCGAAGCGTTGCCGCAATTCGTGGCGCAGAACTTTGCCCATAGCGTTTCGCGGAATCTCGTCAACCAGATAGAGACGGTTGACGGGCACGTCGGGTGTGCGTTCATTGACCGCCGCGACCAGCGTTGACTGATGCTCGGGGAGAGCGACCGCGGCAAGGATAAGTCGCTCAATACCGAATGCGTCGACGTCGGTGAAGTAGGCCCAATCAACGAGTCCAGGCACTGTTGAGAGACGTGCGTCGAGGGCTTCTAGCTGTACTTTGACGCCGCCGCTATTCACGAGATTGTCGGCTCGCCCCAAAATCGAGAAGGTGCCGTCGGGATGAATGACGCCACGGTCACCGGGGTAGAACCACCCGTCACGAAGACTCGTTCGGGTGCCGTCGGCGTAGTGCGTTGCTTGGTAAGGGCGCCGCCATCGAATGAGCCCCTCGGTGCCGTGGGGGAGTGGCTGATCGAGATCGTCAACGACCTCGACGTCCGCACCAGCAACCAGCACGGCAGGTGGCGTGGTGCCGTCGTCGGCAATGCGAGCGACGGCAATCGTGCCGGCCTCGGTCGAGCCGTAGAGATTGAGCAGCGAGGCCGAGGGTGCTACCTCGCTTAGACGCTGCGCCAAAGCAACCGACAGTGGGCCGCCGGCCGATTCGATCCAGCTCAGGTCGGGAAACGTCACGTCCGGAAGTGCACACAGAGCCGCGAGTTGGACTGGTGACGCCTTTACGGTCGACACATTGTTCTCGCGGAGAAGGCGGGCATTGTCAATGGGATCACCGGGGCTGAAATACGTGTCGCCACTTCGGACATTGGCCATCGCGGTGAGGTAGCCACTGGCACTCGCCATAGTGATGAGTGACATGAACGGGCGATCGGGCATCCAAATTGCTTCGGCCAACGTGGCCCGTTGGATGACCTGTTCGAGAGTGAAGGGCACGGCCACCGGAATACCACTGGTGCCGCTCGAAAAGATGAGTCGAACTGGTGTTGTTTCGGTGCTCGGCGAGGCAATAGTGAGGAGGGGCTCGACAGAAACCAGCGCAACCATAAAGGCATCGTCGATGAGGATCGTTTGCGCAGCAGTTTCTGCGACCACATCGGTTATGTGCCACGAAATTCCCAGTGCGTCGTGCGCGACGCCCGACGGAGCTGTGCAGCTCGTCGCGCCAATTTGCTCGAGGGCTAAAGTGACGAGAAACGCGAGGTCGTTGTCGCAGGCGATCGAGACAAGGTCGCCGCTGGCGATGCCACGTTGACCGAAGGCGCGTGCCATTCGTGCGACGTAGCCGGCAACCTGGGCAGTGGTCAGTTCCCAGCGCCGCGATATGAGTTGGCTGGCTTGCGGCCTCCGCTGCGCGTGGTCGTAGAGCAGCGCAACGGTTGGTTGAAGCATCACCCCTCCATTCTGACCGATGACGGATAAAACGTTGTCGCTGGCCAATTGAATGCCGAGACCAGCACTAGCTTTGACGCCGTACCCCGTCGAAAGAACCACAATCGAATTGTCACACCGCATCTCACCGAGCATCCGTCTGGTGACGGGTTTGGTATTGACCACCGTCGTGATCGGGGTGACGACTCCGCTGACGTCAGCGACGGCATCACCAACCTGCCCAACGGGGAGTGTCGCTACGTCGGGTCAGGACTACTGCACCGCGGTCTTCGACACGAGTGATGCGCAGTGGGTGGTGCCGACAGGCGTCACCAGCATCGACATTCTTGTTGTCGGTGCCGGCGGCGCCGGCGGGGCCGCCAATGGGTACAACGCCGGCGGTGGTGGCGGTGGCGGTCAGGTCGAAGTCTTTACGAATGAACCAGTAACGCCCGGTGAGTCAGTTTCGGTAAATGTAGGAACCGGTGGTGGAGTTAGGGCCAGTGGCCTCTGGGGTGGATCGGGCGGAAACTCTTCAGTGAACGACGCCGCAAGCGCCTACACCGCACGGGGCGGAAGTGGTGGCTACGCCGGGCAGGCCGTTGGCCCCAACCCGAACTCCATGCAAGATGGCGGCCGCTCGGGGAACGACTATCTTGGCGGCGCGGGCATTCCCTCCACTACCGCCGCTAGTTACAACGGTGCGCTGTACCCGCTGGCCGGTGGCGGTGGCGGCGCGGGTGGCCCCGGTCAGAGCGCTGCTGCAGCCAACAACGATTCGTCACTCTCGGACGCTGACTTCGTTGCCGCTATGGACACCATCAATTCGCCGATGAGCTCCGGTGCCGGTGGCCCGGGCGTTGTGCCCACTGACGGGCTGTTCGCCGGAAGCACAACGGCCTACGGCATCGGCGGTGGTGGTGGTGCTCAGACGTTGACTTCCGACGTAAACACCCACGAGTACAACGACTTGCCAGGGCAAGAGACCGGTGGTTCGACGGGTGCATGGGGCAATAGCCAAGGTGACCTGAGTGTTGACGCCACGACGGTTCTCGCAAACTCGGGTGGTGGCGGCGGCGGTGGCGCATCCATCGGTTTCGCCTACCAGGGTCAAACCGCGAACGCCGCTTCGGGCGCAAACGGCCTCGTTGAGATCCGGTTTGTCCCAGCGGCTCCTCGCGTCATAACGCCGCCACCTACCGTCAAGCACCACCCAAGCGCCAATATCTACTTCGGACTGGACAAGACGACCTTGTCACCTGCCGCGGTCAAAGTACTGGGCGCCTATGTCCTCGAGATTGTCAAGGACCACGTGACTCACGTGTCAATCAGTGGCTTCGCAGATAAGCAGGGTGCGTTGGCGCACAATGAGTGGCTGAGCAAGACTCGTGCTTCGGTGGTCGCCGGGTTTATCCGCGCAGCTCTGGCCAAGGCTGGTGACCACAAGGTCGCCGTCACCGAAAGTGGCAAGGGCGTTCTAAAGTCCGGCGCTTCGTACCAACTTGACCGCGTCGTTGCGATAACATCGAAGTAGATTTCTCCTAGGAAGTTGCAAACCGGGCACTGAAAAGTGCCCGGTTTGTTTTTTGAATTCCGATCGAACGCCGCCAAATCGTGTCCGTTAAGCACAAAAGTCCCGGTCGCTTTAAGCGACCGGGACTTTTGATGTGGCGTTAGTTGCTGGCCAACTGACGCAACACGTAGTTCAGAACACCACCGTGTCGGTAGTACTCCGCTTCCATCTGGGTGTCGATGCGCAGGCGCACCTGGAACGAGAATTCCTCACCGTTGCTTCGGGTGGCCATCACGGTCACCAACGGCACGGTCTGCCCCTCGTTGAGTGGCGCCAGACCCGAGATTGCGAATGTCTCGGTGCCGTCCAGGTTGTAGGTCGCAGCCGACTCACCAGCGACGTACTGCAACGGCAGCACGCCCATGCCGACGAGGTTGGAGCGGTGAATGCGCTCGAAGCTCTCGACGAGGACTGCCTTGATGCCCAGCAACTTGGTGCCCTTGGCGGCCCAGTCGCGGCTGGAGCCCGAACCGTACTCCTTGCCACCGAGAATGATCAGTGGGGTGCCCTGTGCCTGGTACTCGCGAGAGGCTTCGTAAATGGAGGTCTCGACGCCTTCGGGGAACTTGATGGTGATGCCACCCTCAGTGCCGGGCGCCACCTGGTTACGCAGGCGGATGTTGGCGAAGGTGCCGCGCACCATGACTTCGTCATTGCCACGGCGGGCGCCGTAGCTGTTGAAGTCGTTCTGCGTAATGCCCTTCTGCGTGAGGTACGTACCCGCGGGAACGGACGGACGAATGTTGCCGGCGGGGGAGATGTGGTCCGTGGTCACGGAGTCACCCAACTTGGCGAGAACGCGGGCACCGGCGATGTCGCTGACTTGACCGGGCTCCATCGTGAGACCTTCGAAGTAGGGGGGCAACTTGACGTAGGTCGAGTTGGCGTCCCAGCTGTAGGTCACGGCGTTGGTTGACGGCACGTTCTGCCAGCGCTCGTCACCACTGAAGGCTTCGGCGTAGCGAGCGGCGAACATGTCCGGCGTCAACGAGGAGCGCACGGCCTCAGCAACGGCGGCGTCCGTGGGCCAGAGGTCGCGCAAGTACACGTCGTTGCCGTCGCGGTCTTGTCCCAGCGGTTCGCTGCTCAGGTCGATGTCGATGGTGCCGGCCAGCGCGTAGGCCACGACGAGTGGCGGCGAGGCCAGGTAGTTCTGCTTGACGTCGGGGTGGATACGACCCTCGAAGTTGCGGTTACCCGACAGCACCGAGACGACGGACAGATCGTGGTCGTTGACCGCTTCGGACACCCCGTCCAGCAAAGGACCGGTGTTACCGATGCAGGTCGTGCAGCCGTAGCCGGCGAGGTAGAAGCCGAGGTCGTCGAGAGCGTCGACGAGACCGGCGCGCTCGAGGTAGTCCATAACAACGCGCGAACCCGGCGCCAGCGAGGTCTTCACCCAGGGCTTGGAGACCATGCCGCGCTCGACGGCCGCCTTGGCAACGAGGCCAGCGGCGACCAGGACCGAGGGGTTCGAGGTGTTGGTGCAGGAGGTGATTGCGGCCACCGTTACGGCGCCGTCACGCAGGGTTTCGGCGGCGTCGGTGCCGCTGACTTCCTTGGGCTCACGACCGAGCGCCGTGCGGAAGGCGTCACGAGCACCCGAGAGTGAGACGCGGTCCTGCGGACGCTTCGGTCCGGCGAGGCTCGGCTCGACGGTTGACAGGTCCAACTCGACGTACTCCGAGTAGATCGGGTCGACGGCATTCTCGTCGTGCCAGAGTCCCTGGGCCTTGGCGTAAGCCTCCACCAGCGCGAGCTGCTCGGCCGAGCGACCGGTAAAGGCCAGGTAGTCGATGGTGACCTGGTCGATCGGGAAGATGGCGCAGGTGGCACCGTACTCCGGTGACATGTTGCCGATGGTGGCACGGGTTTCGAGCGACAGCGAGGTGATGCCGTGACCGTAGGCCTCCACGAACTTGCCAACGACGCCGTGGCGGCGGAGCAGTTCGGTGATGGTGAGCACCACGTCGGTGGCGGTGACGCCTTCGCGGGGGGCACCGGTCAACTTCAGGCCGACGACTGGCGGAATCAGCATCGACGTTGGCTGACCGAGCATGCCGGCCTCGGCTTCAATGCCACCGACGCCCCAGCCCAGCACGCCGAGTCCGTTGACCATGGTGGTGTGCGAGTCGGTACCGACAACGGTGTCGAGGTAGGCGAGGCCGTCCTGTTCGAAGACGACGCGAGCGAGGTGCTCAAGGTTCACCTGGTGGATGATGCCCATGCCCGGTGGGACGACGCGGAACTGCTTGAGGCTGTTCTGCGCCCACTTCAGGAAGGTGTAGCGCTCGATGTTGCGCTGGTACTCAATGTCAACGTTCTCTTCGTAGCTCCGCGGGGTGCCGGTGTGCTCGAGGATGATGGAGTGGTCGATGACCAGTTCGACGGGCACCAGGGGGTTGATCTTGGTGGGGTCGCCACCAAGGGCGATGATGGCGTCACGCATGGCGGCGAGGTCCACCACGGCGGGCACGCCTGTGAAGTCCTGCATCAGAACACGGGCGGGCGTGAAGGCAATCTCGCGAGCGTTTTCGCCCGCGGCCTCACCGTGCTGGTCGGGCGTCGCGCCCCACGCGGCCAAGGCCTCAACGTCAGCCGCGCGGACCTTCAGACCATCTTCATTGCGCAGCAGGTTTTCGAGGAGAACCTTGATGGAGTAGGGGAGACGGGCGATGTCGTAGGCAGCGAGGCCCGGCGCGCTCAGCGAAAAGTACTGCAGATCGCGGCCGTTGACGTGCAGTGTGGCCAGAGCGTGGAAGGAATTCGGTGAAGTGGTCATACCTCTATTCTGCCGTGTTTTGACGGCAAAGTCTCGGGTGGCGCAGGGATAGCCTGCATCAGTGGGAGACTGGAAAAGTGACTTCGACTTACGACGCCCTACTGGCGCGACTTCAGCCCGCATTTGACAGTGTTTTGCCCGATGCCGATCCCGTCCTGCGCCCCTCGGATCGTAGTGATTATCAGGTAAATGGCGTTATGGCGGTGGCAAAAAGCCTCGGTGAGGTCCCGCGGGACGTGGCGGAGCGCGTGCTCGCCGCACTGGACATGGCAGATCTCGCGGAGGCAACGGTCGCCGGCCCAGGTTTCATCAACCTGACGCTCACCACCTCATTCCTCTCGGCACAGCTCAGCGCGCTCTTCGCCGACAGTCACTTGGGCGTGACGTCGGTGACGGGGCGTACGGCCGTGATTGACTACTCAGCGCCGAATGTGGCCAAGGAAATGCACGTTGGCCACCTCCGCTCCACCGTCATTGGCGACTCGCTGGCCCGTCTGTATCGATTCAAGGGCTACACCGTGATTGCGCGCAACCACGTGGGCGACTGGGGCACGCCGTTTGGCATGTTGATCGAGCACCTCCTCGACCTGGGCGAGGACGCCGCCATTGCCTCGCTGAGTATTGGTGACCTCAACGCCTTCTACAAGGCCGCGCGCGAAAAGTTCGATGCCGACGATGCCTTCAAGGAGCGCAGTCGACTCCGCGTCGTGGCCCTTCAGGCGGGCGATGACGAGACCCGACGACTGTGGCAGATTCTGGTAGCGGAATCAGTCGCGTATTTCACCGAGGTCTACCGAGCGCTTGACGTGACGTTGACCCCCGAGGACGTCGTTGGTGAATCCTTCTATAACCCAATGCTGCCCGCGGTGGTCGCCGATCTCGACGCCGCGGGACTTCTGGTCGAGAGCGACGGAGCACTGTGTGTCTTCCCGGAAGGGTTTGCCACACGTGAAGGCGAACCCCTGCCGGTCATTGTGCAAAAGCGCGATGAGGGCTTCGGGTACGCCGCTACCGACCTGGCGGCGGTGCGCGATCGCATTGGCAATCTGGGTGGCACCGACCTGCTCTACGTGGTGGGTGCGCCCCAGGCGCAGCATTTTGCCATGGTGTGGGCCGTGGCCAAGGCGGCAGGATGGATTCCCGACGATGTCCGTATTGAGCACATTGCCTTTGGCAGTGTGCTCGGTCCCGATCGCAAGGTCTTCAAGACGCGAAGCGGCGAGACCATCAAGCTGATCCACCTGCTCAACGAAGCGGTAGACAAGGCCGACGCCGCACTGCTGGCGCGGAACGCTGACCTGAGCGACGACGACCGCCGAACACTCGCAACCCAGATTGGTCGCGCGGCAATCAAATACGCCGACCTTTCCTCGGACCGTCAACGTGACTACGTCTTCGACATTGACCGCATGGTGGCCTTCGAGGGCGACACCGGTCCCTACCTGCAGTACGCCTACGCCCGCCTCCGTTCCATTGCTCGCCGCGCGGGTCAGGATATTGATACGCCGCTCGCTCCCTTTACTCTGAGCACGCCCGCGGAACGACTGCTGGCCCTGGGCCTGCTTGGCTTCCCCGAGGCGGTGGACGCCGCGGTGGCGCACTGTCAGCCCCACCGGTTGGCCGGCTATTTGTTTGACCTCGCGCAGCGGTTCACCTCGTTCTACGACGCCTGCCCGGTGTTGAGCGCTGAGGAAGCAACGCGACTCGAGCGCCTGGCCCTGTGTGAGTTGACGGCGCGCACCCTTCGGGTGGGCCTGTCACTGCTCGGCATTGAGGCGCCCGAACAGATGTAAGTGCATGCCGACGATCGGGGGAGAGCCCCGCTCGATTGTTCGGTTGCGAAAGTCGCAGTGAGAGAGAAGGAATCCCCTATGTGCAAGAAAACAACGTGTGCGGTGTGTCAGAAGGCCACCTGGGCTGGCTGTGGCCAGCACATTGAGGAGGCGCTGGCAGGCGTTCCCACCAGTGAACGTTGCCAGTGTGGGTCAGCTCTCGGGGCAGCGCGGACCAAACGCCAGGGCTTTTTGGCCCGACTCCGGAATCGGTAGGGAATCCCGCAACGGGCTAAGGTGAAGGTGCCTCGCGGCAGCGAAGTTGGTGCAATTCCAACGCTGTCCCGCAACTGTAAGTGGCATGTCCACGTAGCCAGGTCGCCTGCGGCGAGGAGATGTTGAGACAGCTCTCGCGGCAAGGGGCGGTCGATTGGTTCTCCAAACGTCCCCGTCGCGTCAGCACAGGGAGAGACGTGTGGCGCAGAACAAAGTGTTGATGATCACCTCGGTGGTCGGTGCCGCGCGTCATCGCTCATGACGACGAATCGCCCCTCGCGCCGTCTGAGCGTTGTTTCGCTGTTCGCCCTGGTGTTCCTCGTGGTCGCCATTCTGTGCGGACTCGCTATTGGCCCCACTTCAATCTCGGTGGCGACCATTGCCAGTGACGTCTTGCGCCGTGTGGGGATCGGTCACGGGCACCTCTCTGGCCTCGACGCCACCATCATCTGGCAGATTCGAGCACCGCGAATGGTGCTGGGACTGCTTGTTGGGGCCATGCTCGCGGTCGCGGGCGGCACCTACCAAGGCGTGTTCCGCAACCCTCTCGCCGACCCCTATCTTCTGGGCGTTGCCGCCGGAGCGGGCCTCGGGGCGACGATCGCCATTGTTCACGATGGCGGCAGTGTTAGTCCGCCGTCATGGACACCACTGCTGGCCTTCATTGGCGCCATGGTGTCGGTGGCGTTGACCTGGACCATTGGTGGTCGTGGCGCACGATCAACGACCGCGACGTTGGTCCTCGCCGGTGTGGCCGTGGCGGCATTGCTGACGAGCGCGCAAACGTTCTTGCAGCAACAGGCCTCGGCGCAATCGATTGCCCGCGTTTATATTTGGCTCTTGGGGTCGCTCGCGACCGCGAGCTGGACGTCCGTGTGGTCGACGTTGCCCTATGTCGTGGTGTGCTGCGCGGTATGCGTCGCCGCCGGACGAGCGCTCGACGTTATGAGTGTGGGCGAGGATGAAGCTCGGGCCCTCGGTTTGCCCGTGCGTCGCGTGCGAGCGGTTGTCATTGTGGCCTCGTCCCTAGGGACCGCCGCCGTCGTGTCAGTGGTGGGCCTCATCGGTTTTGTGGGCATCATCGTCCCTCACGTGGTCCGCCTCATGGTGGGGACGTCCTACCGACGGATCTTGCCGCTGTGCGTCATCGTCGGTGCGGCATTCGTCGTCCTGACCGACACCGTGGCTCGCACCGTGTTGGCGCCCACCGAGCTTCCCCTGGGCGTGGTGACCGCCGTCATCGGTGCGCCCGTGTTCGTGCTGATTTTGAGCGTTCGCCGGAGTGTGACGACATGACCATTGTTGTCAAAGAGCTGTCCGTCCAGATCGGCAAAGCCCACATCTTGTCGGAGGTCACGCTCGCCGTGGGGCCAGGGACCTGGTGCACGGTGATTGGGCCCAATGGGGCTGGCAAGACGTCACTCCTTAGCGTCATGGCCGGGCTGCGCCGCGCGTCCAGCGGCGCGGTGGAAATTGACGGCATTGACATTCACGCGCTGAGTGAGCGCGACCGCGCGCGTCGCGTGGCGTACGTGCCGCAGGATCCCATTGTGCCGCCCGGCATGGCCGCCCGGGACTACGTGACCCTAGGTCGCACCGCGTCACACGGACTTCTGCGGGCGCCGTCACGCAGTGACCTGGACATTGTTGACGGCGTTATCGATCGACTCGGCCTCGGTGGTCTGGCGACGCGCGATGTGGCGACACTCTCGGGTGGCGAGCGGCAACGAGTCGTGCTCGCGCGAGCCCTCGCCCAGGGAACACGGGTGGTGCTGCTCGACGAGCCGACCACCGGACTCGATGTGCGCCACCAGATCGAGATGCTGGAGCTCTTGCGCAAGGAGGTCGATGAGTGTGAACTCACGGTGGTGGCGACACTGCACGATCTCACCTTGGCCGGACTCTTCGCAGACCATATGGTGCTGCTCCACCAAGGGCGAGTGGTGGAGACGGGGGCGCCATCGACCGTCGTGCGCAGTAGTGCACTCAGCGCTAGTTACGAAACGTCACTGCAGGTTATTGACGTGGACGGACGAGACGTCGTCATCCCGGGCCGGCCGCTGACAACTCGCCAGTAACTGCTCGGGCGAGTTAATTTCACTCCCTGTTCACGGCACTCGACCAAGTGTCTTCTACTGGCGAACTAGGATTAAGGTACTCAAACGAAGGGAATTATCGTGCGACGCACGCGAATCGTAGCAACTATCGGACCGGCTTCAGAGAGTGATGAGGTCCTTCGCGGCCTGGTCGAGGCAGGCGTAGACGTCTTCCGCTTGTCGATGGCGCACGGCGACATCCCGTCCTGCATCGAGCGTTTGCGCCGTGTTCGCGCCATTGCCCCCACCACCGCAATCATGGTGGACATCCCCGGACCGAAGATTCGCGCCGGATCGTTCGGCACGTCCCCCGTCGCCCTCGAAATCGGGCAGGAAATTGAGCTGGTCGAAGCATTCGGCGAGACCTCAACGGGCGCCCGTATTGCCGTAGAGCGCGACGGTGTGCTCAGCGCGCTGAAGGTCGGCGACCGCGTCCACATCGGTGACGGCGGTACCTCACTCGAAATCGCTGAAGCAGGCAAGAAGGTCGTGGCCCGCGTGGTTGCTGGTGGCGCCGTCATGGGCAAGCCGGGCCTGTCGTTGCCATCATCGATTCTCAACGACCGCCTGCCAACTGACGACGACCGTGCTCGCCTCGAGGCGTTGCGCGAGGAGGCGTTTGAAATCTTGGCCGTCTCGTTCGTACGCTCGGCCTTCGACATGGTGTCAGTTCGCACCGTGCTGTCACGTCCCGACGTCATGATGATGGCGAAGATCGAGACCGGCGAAGGTATTGAAAACCTCGACGAGATCGTTGCCGTGTCCGACTCCGTCATGGTCGCCCGTGGTGACCTCGGTGTCCGCATGCCCATTGAAGAAGTGCCGCACCTGCAGAAGCTGATCGTGCGCACCGGCATCCGCCACGCCCGCCCCGTGGTCGTGGCCACGCAGATGCTGGAATCGATGACGCACGCGCAGGTGCCAACGCGCGCCGAGGTGACTGACGTCGCCAACGCCGTTCTCGACGGTGCGAGTGCCGTGATGTTGTCGGGTGAGACCGCGATTGGTGACGACCCGGTCGGCACCGTGCGCACGATGGACCGCATCGTTCGTCGCGCCGAACAGTCCTTCGACAACGAAGCGTGGGGTAACGGTCTTGAGTTGCACCAGGCGATCGGTGACGACAGCCGCGGCACGCGCATTACCGCCGCCATTACCGGCGCCGCCTGGCGGGCCGCCCTTGAGGAAAAGGCGGTCGCGATTGTGGCCTGCACCCGCTCGGGCAACACTGCACGCGCAATCTCGCGCTTCCGTCCCGCCATGCCGATTGTCGCTATCACCCCCGAAGAGTCGACCGCTCGTCAGCTCCTCGTCTCATGGGGTGTCGACCGTATTGTTGTCTCGTCGGCCAACGACATCGACGACCTGTGTGAGGTAGCGGTCAAGGAAGTTGTTGCCGCTGGTATTGCTCAGTCCGGTGACACCATCGTGGTTATGGCGGGCTCCGCCTCCGGCGGTGCCCAGATCACCGACACGGTCCGTATGGTGTTGGTTCCCTAAGGGAGAAGTCGCGGTGATGCCCCCGCCTTCGGGCGGGGGCATCATCCTTTAAACGGCTCGGTTGAGTACGCTCAACGTACGTCGCGAATGAGGTGAGGGGAACGAATGTCGCACACCGCAGTTGAACTCCGCCGCGCTCGGATTGCCCTCACCATTTCGTTCATCGGGAATGGATTTCTGGCGGGGACGTTGGTGTCGCGGACCGCCGACATTAAGCACGCCCTCCACCTGTCCGCCGGTGGGCTCGGCACTGCCCTCTTGATGGGGGCGCTGGCCTCGTTGCTGTGGATGGCCATTGCCAGTCGATGGGTGCAGCGATGGGGGAGCGGCCCGGTGACCGCGGTGGCTATTGGCGCCTATTGCGCGTCGTTCCCGCTGCTCGGCTTCGCCACCACCGTGCCGTTGCTATGGACAGCCTTTATTGCCTACGGCATTGTGCTGACTACCCACGAAGTTGCGATGAATTCTCACGCCGTAACACTGGAACATGCGGGTGAACGGCGCATCATGTCGATGTTGCACGCGACGTGGTCAATCGGCACACTATGTGGTGCCGGCGTGGGCGGATTGCTGTCACAACGCCACCTGCAGATTGGCTGGCACTTCGCGGTGACGGCCACCGTGGTCGCTCTCGTTGGCGTCGGAATGAGGTCGTGGCTTCTGCCCGGAAGCGCTGATCACGCCTCGCGGGTTCACGCATCAGAGAAGAAAAAACGGTTTCAAGCGTTACCAGGGGTGTTTGTCGCCTTGGGCCTCATTGGTCTGTGCGAGCAAGTTGGCGAAGGCGGCGCAGGCAATTGGGGCGCGGTACTCGCACGAGAGAGCTTCCGAGCGAGCCCCTTCCTCGCGACACTCCCGTACATTGGGTTTTCTGTCGTCATGATTGTCGGCCGACTGACTGGCGATCGCCTCGCCAACCGTTTCGGTGCTCGAACCCTGCTCGTGGCGAGTGGGCTGATTATTGCCAGTGGGCTCGGGCTGGGTATGGCGCTCGACTCGTTGACTGGCGAAGTAATCGCCTGGCTCTTCTTGGGGGCGGGCTGCTCGAACGTGATTCCACTGCTCTTCAGTGCCACAGGCCGGATGGCCCGTGCTTCGTCCGGTGTCCTCGTGGTGCCATCAGCGGCGTTAGCCCTGGTCACCGCAATCTCGTACTCCGGGTCGCTCGTAGGGCCGCCGATGATCGGGTATCTCGCCGACGCAACGTCGCTACATCGAGCCTTGGAATGGGCTGCCATCCTCGGCCTCTTCGTGGCGGGTGGCACATTGCTGGTGTTCACCCGAGATTCGGAAGCGGTGCACTGAACGTCCGTGCGCGTGGGCACGGACTCCTCTGGGTCACGGCTGGTTAAGATTGAGGCTCGTTGCTTCCGTGATGCGTTGGTGAAGAGGGGTGTGCATGGCGAGGAGGGGTGGTGCTGACGTGAACAATGCCCCACCACCAGTGTCTCGCCGACGCCGGCTTCGCGCGCAGAGCGAGTTACCACTGACTACCACCGACGTGGGTGAGCGGGTGCTGTGGAGTCTTGGATGGCTCTCGGTGCTGCTCGCGTCAGGGTATGCCCTGACGCCCGCGATGCAGGGGGCGCACCCGCTGTTCTTCTTTTTCTTTGGCCCGATTGCTGTGTTGGTCTGTCTTGCTGGCATCGCCATGGCGTGGACGCTTCGTGGCGCGTGGCATCGGCTGTACGTTGCGGTGAGCATTGCCTTGGCCGTCGTGATCACGCTGGTCGACGGTCTCGCGCGCATTCGCGGCACAACGCAGTACTTGGCCGATGAAGGTGGCTTCAACCAATACGCCACCTCGCTCTTGCTCCACGGGCATAATCCCTACACCGCCAATATGCAGGGCGCCCTTGGCCTCTTCAGCTCGGCCGGCCGCACCTTCACGATGGGCATGACCGAAGTACTGCATTACTCCTACCCGGCGGGATCGTTGTGGATGCAAGCACTGGTTCAGGGGGCTGGCGTCCACCACCTGCCACTCGAAGTGTTGGGCATTGTGGTCTGGGCCGCGACGGGCATCATGCTCGCCGTCATGCTTCCGCCGGTCGCGCGGGGGGCAGTGCCCATCATTTTGTTTTCCGCGTGTTACGCACCGGACTTCTTGATCGGCACCACAGACTCGCTGCTCATCCCGTTCGTGATGCTGGCGGTGTGGCAGTGGGACCGATTTAGCGATCCCCATCGCCACGCCATTCTCCGATGGCTCGGGCCGGTGGGCCTAGGCCTGGCGTGCTCCATCAAACAAGGTCCGTGGTTCTGCGTGCCCTTTCTCGTGGTGGGCATTGCTCTCGAGGCTCGTCGAGTGTCGCCCCACTGGGTACGCGATGTTGGGGGCTACGTGGCGGCCGTGATTGGTTCATTTACCGCGGTCAATGCACCATTCATGATTATGAACTGGTCCTCGTGGTGGCGCGGTGCCGTTTTGCCGCTCACGACACACATGCTGCCGTCGGGGGCCGGTATCGTCAACGCGGTCTTTGTTGGCCTCGCGCCAGGCGCTCACCTCGCGCTCTTTTCGTACGCCGGTGGTGTGCTGCTGGTGACGGCAGTTCTCGGCATGGCGCTCTACCCCGAGGTGATGAAGCGGGCGTGGTTGTTCGTGATTCCGCTGGTGTTCTTCTTTGTGTCGCGCTCCTTCATCACCTACTACACCCAGTACATTCCAGCGGCGTTGGTGGCGGCAACAACGATTTCGACCGAGCGTGGGCAGCTCCAGTTTCCTCGGCTGCGCCCGTGGCGACACGGAATCCTCACGATGTCCATGGCAACGGTGGTCACGATTGTCGTGTTGGCATTTGCGAATCCAACGTTCACGCTTCGCATTAATGACATCGCCACCAAGCGGGACGCATCGTTGGTTGCAGTAAATGTCACCGTGACAAATACCACCGGCAGCACGCAGCAGACCTCGTTTGCGCTGGTGGGATTTAATGAGCGATTCGATGCGTTCCTCACGCCGCAAGGCGCATATCAAGTGACAGTTGGTCCACATCAGCAGCTCACGGTGGAGCTCCATGCGAAGGATCCGCGCGGAATTTCACTCGCTTCCTCACTGCGCACGTGGCGTCTCGAGGCAGTGAGTGCTAGTGCTGACTCACTGTCGAATTCGGCGGCGCAGTCGTGGCACGGCACACTTGCGCACTAGGTTGCGATGAGGGCCGAAAAATATTCCTGCTCAGAAAAATATGATGTCAATCCTTTGCACTCTTATGGTGGGCGGTAAGTTCTAGAAAGTGGCAATTACTCCCCCCCCCCCCGAGCGTCGCGACTCGTGACGAGTCGTAGGGAGCGGTCATCGCGCGCGTCTTCGAATGATCGTGCGTTGCTCGAGGCGGCCGCCGTCATCGGGTCGGCCGAGGGATTCGGTGCGCTTAACGCCCGTCGTCTCGCCGCGGAATGCGGCCTTTCGCCGCGACCGGCGTATGAACGATTTCCCACACGAGAAGCGATCGGGGTGGCACTGTTTGAGGCGTTTGGAGCGAAACTATTGACCGACCGCATCGGGTCAGTTGTGCGCGGTTTGTTGGACCGCCAAGGCGACCTGACCACGTCGATTGGGCGAGTCAACGATGGCTTCACGTTGCTGACGCAGCAAAGTGATGAAAATAGGCTTCTGGCTGAGTTTTTTGTCGCCGGTTTGTTTTGTGACCCCATTCAGGATTTGATTCGAGACGCCTTAGATGCGCTGCTCCGTGAGGAATACAAGCGTGGCGACGGCACGGCGGTCGCCGACGCTCACCGCCATTACGCCGTGCTGTGTGCTGTCGGTGTCTTGCTCGGATGGAATTTTCGGCCCGACCTGGATCCAGCGCTTGATTTCATGGCGCGGTGTGCAACGCAAACGATGCGAGACATCCCAGAGGACGTGGCGCCGCTCCCTTCGATTCGAGCGGAGTTCATGGCGCTTCGTCCGTTCACTGACGGTGATCCCGTTGAGAACGCGCTCTTGTATGCCACGCTGGTGGAGGTGGGCAGGGTCGGCTACCAGCGAGCTACCGTGGCCAACATCTGTCAACGCGCTGGAATAAGCCAGGGCATGGCCTTCACCGTATTCCCCCGAAAGATCGACTTCCTCAGCGCGGCCTTGGCACGGCGACACCTCGAAGGCCTCAACAAGAATCACGAGTTCTACGCTGCGAATGCCGCTGTGCACGGCGAAGCGGTGGCCGACGCAATTTCGTTTCGGGAGTTGATGCACCCTGATCATCAACTGGGCTGTCGCGCGCTCGCCGAAAAGCTTCGTGCGAGTTGGCGCTCGGTCGAATTGCAGCAGCTCATTGTCGACGGTGAATTGAAACTGAAGGCGACTTTGCTTGACACGGTGCCCCTCGAGCAGCGGGGGCAGGCAGCGCAGCAGATTAACTGGTCAATTGGACTCGGGTGGGCCGCCGAGCTCTATGGCAGCTACTACCCAGAAGCGTGGAAGCTCCCGTTTCATCAGGTGCTCTTCTCTTTGAAGAAGTTCTCACTTTAGGCAGCGAGAAAGAATAATATTTTTCCCTGACGGGCGAGCACCAAGGCGGCTATAAAGTAACTGTTGCTTTTGAGTGGTCAGGGGGCTGTTCATGTCGGGTATGCCTAAGTCACCTCGCGTAGAACACCGTTCCGATGATGGTCAACTTCAGATTCTCGCAACTGATGCAAACGTTGATCTAACGCGCAACCCACTCACTGGCGATGTCGCCCTGGTTGTCCGGTCAGCAGGCGAGACAAATTCTGAAGTGCTTTCCTCACTGCCGCTTTCCGAGTAGGGCGCCTCAGGCAGCAGGCGCTTCGGCGCGTCTCTTGATGAGGCGCCGCCCGATCTCGATGGATGGGGCTTCGATGGTTCGATACGTCAACGCACTGAGCGCAAGAGTCACCCCACACCACGCGGCAGCAATGAGCCACTTGTTGTGATGCTGCGGTGTGATCACGATGATGACAATGCCTTGAAGCAAGTAAATGGAATAACTCCAACGCCCGATGGCGGTGAGAGCTCGTGGTGCCCCGTGGGCACGCCACCACCAAGCGCCCGCGTGAAAGACGAGGTAGGCACCGATCCATGCACACAACATGGGAAGGAACCGTCGATCGCCGAGGTCGGCGGGGCCCCGATTAGCACCCAGTACCTTGACGAGTAGTGCGATGCCGGCCGCGGCAATAGCAAGGTAGGCCATCGAGGTCTGACGCCAGGTCAACTGGCCGTTGTGAACGCGGTAGACGAGAGTGCCGGTCAGCATGGTGGCGACGTCAAAAGCACCAAGGGGCACGTTGTGGCTCGTCAACGTCGATGCAGCGACGCCGAGCAGAATGACGCCACTGGCAGTAAGGCTCAGGGCCCGTGTGCGGGTATTCAGTGAGGCCAGAAACAGGGCGCTCATGAGGAAATAGAACGTCAATTCCCACCCAAGTGACCAGAACGGCCCGAGAACGTTGCCACCACCGAGATAGAGCTGGAACATGGTGATGTTGCTGAACCATTCGTGATGGCTGATCGGCGGAAAGACAGCGCCGGTGGCAATAGCCAGTGCCACGAGGGCGAGTGTTGTCCAGTACATCGGGTACAAACGAAAAAACCGGCTGGTCCAGAAGTCGGCGAGTGATGACCGCCGCTCCATGGTGGCGGGGATGATGTAGCCACTGCACAGGAAAAAGATCAGGACACCGAACTGTCCGAATTGGACAGCAGTCGTGGTGAAACTGGCAAAGGGAGCAAAGAGGCCTTGCCCAACGTGCTGGAGCAAAACCAGAAGGACGGCAATGCCGCGAAGGGCATCAAGGAACTGGAGGCGACCAGTATTCGATGGGCGGTGAACCATACGGCGAGTCTACAAAGAGAGATGCAAACATCCTGGGCGCCATCGTCAGCGCGCCGGCACTATCAGCCATGGGCTACTGCGAGATGTCCACGTGTTCATCCTGTCGAGACAGAGCGCCCGCGCCTGGTGCCCCCGGCAGGAATCGAACCTGCGCACATGGCTTCGGAGGCCAATGCTCTATCCCCTGAGCTACGGGAGCGTGTGGTTAATCCTACTACCGCGTTGGAAGGCCGTCCCCAGCGCGGTAGTAGGAACAACGTGTGATCAGGCCGCGCTGTGGTCGACGTAGACGCGCTGACCGGGTGAGCAAGGACGTGGGTCCCATGGCTGCAGGCCTTGGCTTGTCGGGGTCGTCGGTTCGAGGATCGAGGAGTTGGAGTTTTGCGATTGGTTGGTTGTCGCCCCCACCGTCGTGGTCGTCTTGGCGGTCGTTGCCACGGGCACGGGAATGACGGAAAGGCCGTTGCCCGTTTGCACGGTGACAAGCGCCCCCGGCGTGACCTCTGCGGGGTTGTAGCCAAGGACGACCGGACCACTCAGTCGACGAGCCACTGCCTGGGCGGCTTCGAGGCCGGGGTTAACCCAGTTGCCACCGGCGGGAGGTGCGGCACCGCCGTACCAGATCACCGTTTCATTGGCGATGCCCACTGGCGTGCGCGTGCCAATACTGGTCACACGGAAGCCTTGTGCCGAGAGTCCGTGCTGAATCGTCGAGGCCTGGCCTGGAGTGTTCGACCCGTTCTCAACGCTGATGGCGAAGGAGCCGTTGGCGGGCAGCGGCTTGTAGTTGAACGTGCTCGTGTGTGGCCCGACCCCGAAGATTTTCTGCAGGACCGCGGATCCCGTTGGGTTCATCGGGAAGGTGACGTCACCGTAGTAGTAGCCCTTGTACAAGTAACTGCCACCCACGACGCTGGCTACAGGGTAGGTCAACTGGGGGAGCGAGCTGATGTTGATGTTGGCGAATGTGCGCGCCAGACCAATCATGTGGCTTTCAGAGAAGTTCTGGTCGACCTGGAGGGAACCGATGACCGAGGCGGCCAGGTTCTGGTCAGTGATCGGATTGGAAAGACCGTTGGCCGCAATCTTGGCTGCGAGCACGCGGAGGAATTCGTGGGTTCGGCGAATACGAGCAATGTCGCTCAGGGATTCCTGTGGCCAGTTGTGGAAGTTGGCTGAACTGCCGGGGAAGTCGATCTGCAAGTGTCGAGCACGTACCACCTGCAGGGCGTGCTTGCCGTCGAGCTGGTAGCAACCCGGGAAGGAAATGTGCAGACCGGAATTCCCGTCCCAGACGGGGACTGGGAAGTACATCTTGACGCCACCGAGAGCATTGACGACGTCAGCGAAGGTCGAGAAGTTGAGCTCGACGTAGTGGTTGATGGGAATGCCGAAGTCTTCTTCCAGGGCGTCGACCAACTGACTGGGGCCTTGAAGCAATGCGGCGTCAATCTTGTTGGCGTAGCCCCAGACCGCGGTACGGGCGTTAGGGATAAAGGTGTCACGAGGGATCGAGAGCAGCGCGGCCTGACCCGTGGCGGGGTTGAGGTGTAGGACCATCACGATGTCGGAGTTGATGCCGTTGACACCGTTCTGACAGATGCCGTACATGGGGTTTTGCACTTTGTAGGCACAGCGGTCCGTGGAACCAATCATCAAGATGTTTTCGGGTCCACTGCCGCTCTGGAGGAAGTTGACGTGCTTGTGGTTGATGAGAGAGCCCAAGTAGTAATAGTCAGCGACGCCAGCAATCACCACAACGAGGGCGAGCACCGCCGCTGTCAGACCCAAGCGGGTGCTCCAGCGACGCGCGGTCGAACGGGGTGCCTTGCCTCGCTTCGGGGTGCCGCGACTCTCCGAGCGACCTGAAGGAGCGGGCCCACCGGCGCGGCGCTCTACTGCGTTTCCCAGCGCTAACAGGCGCTCCTGGTTGGCAATTCGCTTGGCTTCGTGGCGGCTAGGCAAGGTACTCTCGTTTTCTCGTGAACATCAAGGAGCGATGGCATCGTGGCTACGCGCGACGCATCTTCCTGAAACGTACTTCAGACCGACAATTCGGACGATCTGAGTTTAGAGCAGGCGTTCGTGAGGCGAGGCGGCGCGGGCAGATTGCTCCGTCGTCGCCACGGGGCCGCTTTTGGCGCGAACTACGATGGAGGCGTGACGAGTTGTCACGGACCGAACTCAACGGGGAGTGGTCGCTCGGGAAACTTTTCCCAGCGGACGTTGAGGAGACGCAGTGCAGCCCATTAGCCAACGATTGCTTCCCGACACTGCGGTGTGCGGCGACAGTGATGTGCTGATTGGTGGCGTCTCGCTCCGAGAACTCGCCTCCACCTACGGCACGCCCCTGTTTGTCTACGACGAGGCCACGTTGCGCCATCGGGCTGCAGAAGCGGCGAAGGTCTTTGACGCGGGGGTGGCCTTCGCCTCGAAGTCGTTCCTCTGTGGCGCAATGGCGCAGCTAGCGGTCGAAGAGGGGCTGTGTATTGACGTGGCCACTGGCGGCGAACTCGATCTCGTGTTGCGCAGTGGCGTGCCCGCCAACCGGGTCATTCTGCACGGCAACAACAAGTCACGTGATGAATTGACGCGGGCGGTGGATGTTGGCGTTCACCGGATTGTCGTTGACAACTTCGACGAAATTGAACGACTGCGGTCGCTGGTGGCTACGGGGCGAACGGTTGACGTCCTGGTTCGCGTAACGCCCGGCGTCGAAGCGCACACCCACGAGTTCGTCCGCACTGGTCACGAGGACACCAAATTTGGTTTCGCACTCGCTACCGGCGCCGCGCGGGCTGCCATTACCGCGCTTCGCGGAATTGACGGTGTCACGCTGCACGGCGTGCACGCGCACATCGGATCACAGATTTTTGAAACGGACGGTTTCGTCGAGGCAATTCGAATCCTGGCTGATTTCACCAAGGATGACCACTTTGACGAGATCTGCGTCGGCGGTGGCCTTGGTGTGGCCTACGTTGCTAATGAAGAGGCGTTGAGCATCACGGCGTGGGGTGAACGTGTCCGTGACGCGGTCCGCGCTGCGGGACTTGAAAACGTCCGCGTCTTGGCCGAGCCAGGTCGATCCATTGTTGCTCAGGCGGCGGTAACCCTCTATGAAGTTGGCGCCATCAAGGAAGTCACCCAGCGCACCTACATGGCCGTCGATGGCGGCATGAGTGACAACCCCCGCCCCGTGCTCTACGGGTCCGGGTACGAGGCATTCGATATTGCCCGTCCGATGGCGCCGCGAACGCGCCCCGTCCGTTTGGTGGGGAAGCACTGTGAGAGTGGTGACGTCCTGATCGACGAAGCGTGGCTCCCCGCCGAAACGGCGGTGGGCGACATCATTGCCACGCCGGTGACCGGGGCGTACGGGTACTCGATGGCGTCGAACTACAACCGAGTTCCGCGACCGGCGGTCGTGTTCGTTGCCGATGGTGTCGCGCGCTTGGTGCTGCGTCGCGAAACGTTTGACGATCTCGCTCGACTTGAAGTCAACGGAGGGTACTAGTGGCAACGGATAGCCTTGAGGCCATGTCGAATTCCCCCGTGCGCGTAGGCGTCATCGGCGCTGGCTTCGTTGGGAGCGCCTTCGTAGCGGCGGTCCTCAGCCCCGAACGACAGGTCGCTCTACTCGATGCCGCCACCGCGCCACTTGAAATTGTGGGCGTGGCCGTCCGCGACATCAACAAGCCTCGCCCGGGCGTTCCGTCGGAGCTGCTGGTTGACGACGCGCAGGCACTTGCCGCCCGAGAAGATGTCGACATTCTGGTCGAGCTCGCCGGCGGTATTGAGCCAGCCAAGACTTATATCGAAACAGCCCTGCGTCGTGGCGCGAGCGTCGTGACGGCGAACAAGGCCTTGATGGCTGAGCACGGCACTGCTCTCGCCGCCCTGGCAAACGAGCACCAGGCTGACCTGCTCTATGAAGCCTCCGTCGCTGGCGGTATTCCTATCGTTCGGGCGTTGCGGACGTCACTCGCCGGCGAAAAGATCAACCGCGTGCTGGGAATCGTTAACGGTACGACGAACTTCATTCTTTCGAAGATGACCGACGAGGGCTTGGCCTACGAAGACGCCCTCGCGCAAGCACAGGCGCTGGGATACGCGGAAGCTGACCCCACCGCGGACGTTGAAGCCTTCGATGCGGCGGCCAAAGTACAGATCCTCGCTTCGCTGGCCTTCGGCACCGCACTGGTTGGCGAGTCCATTTCCCGAGAAGGCATCGCCAACGTGCGCGCCGCGGACGTGGACTTCGCTCGTCGAGCGGGCTTTGTCATCAAGCTCATTGGCGCCGCCGAACGAGTTGGTGAACACGGTATTTCTCGACGGACCCACCCCGCCTTCGTCGCCAACAGTCACCCACTGGCCTCGGTGCAGGGGGCGATGAACGCCGTCTTTGTTGAAGGCGAGAATTCAGGTCCCCTGATGTGGCTGGGGCAAGGTGCTGGTGGCGCACCCACCGGCTCGGCCGTTTTGGGCGACGTCTTGCATGCCGCACGCAATCGCGCCGCTGGTCGTCACGACATTCCCTTTACCGTGGACGATCGCTTGACCAGTGTCTCTGAAGACGAGATGTTCAATGTGTTCTACATCTCGCTCGACGTCAAGGACGAGCCGGGCGTCCTGGCGGACGTGGCCTCGCTCTTCGCCGCGCACAACGTCTCGATTTTGTCGATGGAGCAGTCCGGAGCCGGCCACGACGCGCGGTTGTCGTTCATGACGCACCGCGTTCGAACGCGTGACATGAACGCCACGCTTGACGAACTCGCGCACCTTCCGACCGTGGCGTCGGTTGGTGCTTGTCTACGCGTTATTGGAGGCGCCGAATGACCGGTTGGAATGGATTGCTCAAGGAATACAGCGAATGGCTGGACCTGCGCGGCGTTGACGAAATCGTCACCCTTCAAGAAGGCAATACGCCACTCATTTACGCCGAGCGACTCTCCGAGCGCCTGGAAGCCAAGGTCTACCTGAAGTTCGACGGCCTAAATCCCTCAGGCTCCTTCAAAGACCGCGGTATGACGATGGCCATTACCAAGGCCAAGGCACAGGGGGCTCAGACGGTCATTTGTGGCTCGACTGGCAACACCTCGGCCGCCGCCGCGGCCTACGCCGCCAAGGCTGGTCTGGACTGTGTCGTGCTCGTGCCAGAAGGCAAGATCGCTATGGGCAAGCTGGCGCAGGCCATTGTCTATGGCGCCAAGGTGCTCCAGCTGCGTGGGAACTTCGACCAGGCCCTCAACCTGGCTCGTGAGCTCACGCAACACCTGCCCATCACCATCGTGAACTCAATTAACCCTGACCGTATTGAGGGCCAGAAGACCGGTGCCTTTGAGCTCGTTGACGTGCTCGGCGACGCCCCGGACTACCTCTGCATTCCTGTCGGCAACGCTGGCAACATCACGGCCTACTGGCGTGGCTTCCACGACTACCACTTCGCCGGCAAGGCCACGAAACTACCCAAGATGTGGGGATTCCAGGCGGCCGGCGCTGCCCCGATTGTGCTGGGTCACCCAGTGGAGCATCCCGAAACCATCGCGACGGCCATTCGTATTGGCAACCCCGCCAGTTGGGTGCCGGCCCTTGAAGTCATTTCGGAGTCGCACGGTGATATCCGTTCGGTCACCGACGAGGAGATCCTCGAGGCCTACCGCTACGTGGCCCGCTACGAGTCAATCTTCTGCGAGCCGGCGTCGGCCGCGTCCGTTGCTGGACTGCTGAAGTACGGTGTCGAAAAGAACTCGACGGTGGTGTGCGTGTTGACCGGTAATGGTCTGAAGGACCCCGACGTCGCCATCTCGAACTCGGCCATGCCGGCCGTCGTCGACGCGACGCTCGACACCCTTCTTCGCGAACTTTCTTAACGCCACCGTTCGCGGTGGACGGTGTGAGGGTGATGCGCTACACTGACCTTGTCGTTCACATCAGGCCTTGATGGCGATGTGCGGAACTCTTCCACTTTCGACAGTTCTCGTTTTTTCTCCATGACTCCCGTTTCGAATCGTGGCGAGGAAGGACCCTCATATGGCTGAAAAGCCCACCAGCCCTTCGCGGCAAAATCTTGAAGCAAAGTCCAAGGAAGATCTCGTCACGTTGGCCAAAGCCGCCGGTGTCGAGGTTGGTCCTCGCGCGACGAAGTCCACCATCATTGCGGCCCTCGCCGGAAGCGAGTCGTCCAGCACTCCCGCCGCCGACACCCGCCCCAAGGGCGCCATTCGTTCGCGCCGAACGGTCGCAACGCCCACCGACGACCTTGAGGCAATTTTGAATGACTACGCACCAGAGCCGGCAGCCGCTCCCGCCACGCCGAGCGCGGAGTCGTCTGAGCGCCCCGCTCGTCCGGCCCGTGAGCAGCGCGAACCACGTGAACCACGTGAACCACGCGACAACCAGGGTCCGCGTCAGAACAATCAGAACCAGGGCGACCGTCAGCCTCGCGACTTCGGGAACGACGGCAACGGACGAAACAACCGTCGCAACCGTCGCAATCGCAATGGTGGCGGCAACGGCAACGGCAATGGCCGCGAGAGATTCTCGGACTCACTGCCCAACACCGACCAGCCCTACCACGGCGAACTCGTTGACGTTGAAGGTCTGCTCGACCTTCGCGACGACGGCTACGGCTTCTTGCGTACGCGTGGGTTCAGCCCATCGCCCACTGACGTCTACGTCTCGATTAACCAGGTACGCCGTTTCAACTTGCGCAAGGGCGACATCATCGTTGGTGGTTTTCGCCCGGCGGCTTCCAACGAAAAGTACCCAGCGTTGTTGCGTGTCGACACCGTTGCTGGCTTCGACCCCGAGGTTGCCAAACTGCGCCCCCGGTTCGAGGACCTGACGCCACTGTTCCCCGACGAGAAGCTGAAGCTCGAAACGCTCGATGGCAAGAACGACTTGACGCCGCGCATCGTTGACCTGCTCGCGCCGATTGGTAAGGGACAGCGCGGACTCATCGTGTCGCCTCCGAAGGCCGGTAAGACGACGATCATGAAGCAGATCGCTCAGTCGATCGAAGCCAACAACCCCGAAGTCCACCTGATGGTGCTCCTCGTCGACGAGCGCCCCGAAGAAGTGACCGACATGCGCCGCAGCGTGAGCGGTGAAGTCATCGCCTCGACGTTCGACCGTCCGGCCGATGAACACACGCACATTGCCGAACTTTGCCTCGAGCGCGCCAAGCGTTTGGTGGAGCAGGGCCGCGACGTGGTCATCATTCTCGACGGCATTACCCGTCTGGCTCGTGCCTACAACCTGGCCGCTCCAGCAACCGGACGCATCATGTCCGGTGGTGTGGACTCCGGTGCGCTCTACCCACCAAAGAAGTTCTTTGGTGCAGCCCGCAACATTGAAGAAGGCGGTTCGCTGACCATTCTGGCCACCGCACTCGTCGAAACGGGTTCGAAGATGGACGAAGTGATCTTCGAAGAGTTCAAGGGAACCGGCAACATGGAGCTCAAGCTGGACCGCCGTCTGGCCGAGCGCCGCCTCTACCCGGCTATCGACGTCAACGCGTCGTCCACGCGTCACGAAGAACTCCTGTTCAAGAAGGAAGTTCTGCCCCAGGTGTGGCGCCTGCGCCGCGTGCTGAACGGACTTGTGGCCGACGGCCGTGAGGCGGCCGGTCTCGAATTGCTGATCGACAAACTCCGTACCACGCCGTCAAATGACGTCTTCCTAGCGGAGATTGCCAAGGGCCCAGCGCCCACCACTTGATTTTGCGGTAAACTTGACCTTCGCACTAAGGAGCGACCATGAAAGCTGACATTCACCCCAACTACGGCGACGCCACCGTCACCTGCTCGTGTGGCAACACCTTCGTGACGAAGTCAACGAAGTCGACCCTGTCGATCGAACTCTGCAACGAGTGCCACCCCTTCTTCACCGGTAAGCAGAAGCTTGTCGACACCGGTGGCCGCGTCGAGCGCTTCCAGCGCCGCTACGGGCAGAAGACCGACAAGGCGCGCGCTCCGAAGGCTTAAGCCCTAGGACAGCTCCGCCGTGCGTTCCCTCGACGAAACGCTGCACGCCCTCGAAGAGGAACTCCGTTCCGTTGAGACCGCGTTAGCCCAACCCGATGTTGCCGCCGACTTGGCGCGCCTTCGGGACCTGTCGCGTCGACACAAGCAACTTGCTGAAATCAACGCGGCCTGGAACGAACTGAAGTCCGTCCAGTCCGACCTTGCTACCGCCAAGGAGATGTTCAACGAATCGTCAGGTGACGACCGTGAACTCTGGCGTGACGAGGTTAACGAGGCCGAAGCCAAGATCCCCGAACTTGAGATGACGCTCGAGACGCTGTTGCTGCCGCGAGACCCCAACGAAGGACGAAACGTTCTCGTGGAAATTCGTGGCGCCGAGGGTGGGGAAGAGGCCAACCTCTTCGCCGGTGACCTTGCCACCATGTATCGCCGTTACGCGGCCTTGCGTGGGTGGAAACTCGAAGTCATCGAAGAGCGCCCCTCCGACCACGGTGGTCTTGATGAGGCGACGTACTTGATCAAGGGTGAGGATGCCTGGACCCGCATGGCCCACGAGGCCGGCGTGCACCGCGTCCAGCGCGTACCCGCCACCGAAGCCAAGGGCCGTGTGCACACGTCGTCGGCCACGGTCTCGATCCTGCCCGAGGCCGAAGAGGTCGATGTGGACATCGACCCCAACGAACTCAAGATTGACGTCTACCGCTCATCGGGCCCCGGCGGACAGAGCGTGAACACGACCGACTCCGCGGTCCGTATCACCCACTTGCCCACGGGCATCGTGGTGTCGATGCAGGACGAAAAGAGTCAGATCCAGAACCGCGTCAAGGCACTGGTGGTGTTGCGATCGCGTCTGCTGAAGGCGGCGCAGGACGCACAGGCGGCCGAACTCGGCGACCTTAAGCGGTCCCAGCTCGGCACCGGCGGTCGAAGCGAAAAGATTCGTACCTACAACTTCAAGGAAAACCGCGTGACCGATCACCGGATCAACTTGACCACCTACACGCTCGACGCCGTCCTCGCAGGCGAACTCGACACCTACATTGATGCGTTGCTGGCGGACCAGCGCGCGCGCCAGTTGGCTGAGAGTGGCGGACAGTAACGTCGACCCGGTTGCGGAGCTCGTGGCTCTCGGCCTGGAGCGCCGCGAAGCTCGCTGGCTCGTCGAAGAATTCCTACCTGGTGGCCTCCTCGAAGAGATGTCCACCCTGCGTCACGCGGCGCAACGCCGACTGGCGGGGGAGCCTCTGCAGTACATCATCGGGCACTGGCCCTTTCGCACGCTGGACCTCGACGTTGACCCTCGGGTGCTGATCCCCCGACCGGAAACCGAAGAATTGGTCGACATCGCACTCACCGAACTCGCGCGTGGTGGCAGTACGTCGCCGCTCATCGTGGACCTCGGTTGTGGATCAGGAGCGATTGGTCTCGCCGTCCTCAGTGAACTCCGAGACCGCGGTGTCGCCGCAGCGGTGATTGCCGTCGATGAGACGCTGGATGCTCTGGCGGTAGCGAAGCGCAATGCGATCAAGCACAAGCTCTTGTCGGTGTCGTTTCTGCACTCGTCCTGGTTCGCCGAGCTCGATCCGTCGCTTCGGGGGCGAGTTGATTTGCTGGTCTCAAACCCGCCCTACGTCGGCGAGGAAGAGTTCCACACCTTGGATCGCGTCCTCGACCACGAACCCTATGGTGCCCTCGTGGCCCCCGACGAAGACGAGCAGCCCGGCTTGGCCGACCTCGCGCATATCCTCGATCACGGTCTCGACTGGGTGCGACCCGGTGGGGCAGTAGTGCTCGAACACGGCGCTGAACAGCGCGAGGCGCTGCTCGCTCGCGCGGTGCGTGCGGGATGGGTGGATGTGGTGGATCACGATGACCTCAGTGGTCGTCCCCGAGTCTTGGTCGGGAGGAGACCAGCGTGAAAATACTGAATTTGACGGAAGCAGCGGACGCGCTCGTCGCGGGTGGCGTCCTTGCTCTTCCTACCGACACGGTCTACGGACTGGCCGCCGTAGCCGCCAACCCAGTGGCGGTCGAACTGATATTCGAGGCTAAGCGTCGTCCGCGTGATGTGGCTCTGCCAATCATGGTGCCGTCGCCCTCCACGGTTGCGGACCTTGGGGTCGAGTGGCCCGAAGCGGCGCAGGCCCTCGCGGCTACCTTTTGGCCCGGCGCACTGACCATCGTGGTCCCGGTGGCCCCCGCCATCGCCCAGCGATACGGCACGACCGATGCGGTGGGTTTTCGACAGCCCAACCGTGCTGATCTGCTGAAAGTTCTCGAAAAGACGGGTCCTCTCGCCGTGACCAGCGCCAACCTGCACGGTGAACCACCGTGCACCACGGCGATGGAGGTTGTCGCCCAGTTCACGGGCGGCGTGGTATCCGGGGTCCTCGACGGGGGCGCCTGCGAGGGTGTTGTGTCAACGGTGGTGCGACTTGGTAGTAGCTGGGAAATCCTCCGACACGGGGCGATCGCCGAGGAGCAGATTTCCCAGGTGCTCGGCCCGAGAGAGATGAGGGCGGCTCGGCGCTGCAACTAGGCTAGGCCTATGAAAATCGCCCTTGGCTCCGACCACGCCGGTTTTGACCTGAAGGCCGCCGTGGTGGCCGCCCTGACCGACCGCGGCATCACCGTTCTCGACCTTGGTGCCACCGACGGCACAACGTCGGTGGACTACCCGGACTACGGTGCCGCAGTTGGCTACGCCGTGGTGAATGGCGACGCCGACCTCGGTATCGCCATCTGCGGCACGGGCATTGGTATTTCGATTGCCGCGAACAAGGTGCCCGGTGTTCGCGCCGCGCTGGTGCACGACGCCACCACCGCACGTCTCGCACGTGAGCACAACCACGCCAATGTGCTCTGCCTGGGCGCGCGCGTGCTCGGCATTGCTGTCGCGCTCGACGCAATTGATGCGTGGTTGACCACCGCTCCCGGCGAGGGCCGTCACATTGGCCGTATTACCAAGTTGGCCGCCCTCGACACCCCCTCTGAGAAGTAGAAAGAAAGGTATCCCCCAATGACCGCGTCACCATTTGATTCCTTCATCGTCAACGACGATGAAATCGTTTCGCTGCTCAGCCGTGAGTGGGCTCGTCAGACGAGCACCCTGCAGTTGATCGCCAGTGAAAATTTCGCCTCGCCGTCGGTCATGGCCGCCACGGGCTCGATTCTGACGAACAAGTACTCGGAGGGGTACCCCGGTCGTCGCTACTACGGTGGCAACGAGATTGTGGACGAAATCGAAGACGTTGCGCGCCGCCGCCTGTGCGCACTCTTCGGCGCCGATCACGCCAACGTGCAGCCTCACTCGGGTGCGAACGCCAACGTGGCGGTGTACCAGGCGCTGCTCAACCCCGGTGACACGATTCTGGCCATGCGCCTGGACCAGGGTGGTCACTTGACGCACGGTTCGCCCGCGTCGATTACCTCGAAGATTTGGAACTTCGTCTCCTACGGCGTCACGCCGCGTTCGGACGACCCGGAGAACCCCGGTGAACTCATTGACTTCGAGAACGTGCGCGCCCTGGCGCTCGAGCACCGTCCGAAGCTGATCGTCGCCGGTGCGACGGCCTACTCGCGTCGCATTGACCCAGCCCCGTTCCGCGAAATCGCTGACGAAGTCGGCGCCCTGTTGATGTTCGACTCGGCCCACGTCGCGGGTCTCATTGCCGGCGGATCGCACCCGAACCCGGTGCCCTACGCCGACGTCGTGACCTTCACGACCCACAAGACGCTGCGCGGCCCTCGCGGCGGCGCCATCTTGTGCCGCGAAGAGCACGCCAAGGCCATTGATATGGCGGTCTTCCCTGGCCAGCAGGGTGGTCCCTTGGAGCACGCGGTTGCCGCCAAGGCCGTCGCCTTCAAGGAAGCGGCCCAGCCCTCCTTCTCTGTCTACACCGACCAGATTGTGACCAACGCGCGCTCGTTCGCCGTCTCGCTGGCCGAGCAGGGATTCCGACCCGTGTCCGGCGGCAGCGACAACCACATGGTGATTATTGACCTGCAGGACTTCGACGCTGAGTTGACCGGCAAGGTCGCCCAGGAAGTCCTCGACCGGGCCGGCATCACGACCAACCGAAACCAAATCCCCTACGACCCCCGCAGTCCGTTCGTGACCTCGGGCGTGCGCGTGGGTACGGCAGCGGAAACGACGGCGGGCATGCAGGAAGCGGAATTCGCCACAATTGCGGCGTTGATTGCCCGTGCCCTGCGCCAGCGTGAGGATGACGCGGCGATTGCCACGATTCGCAACGAGGTAGCGGAACTCTGCGGGGCCTTCAACCCGTACGCACGCTTCACGAAGTAATTCATGGCGGACCTCGGCGTCTACGGACTCATTGCCCTTGTGGGCGCCGTGGTCACGCTGGTGATCAATCCACTCGCACGCCGCATCTCGGTGCGGATCGGGTACTCGGCCGAACCTGACGAACGCAAGGTCCACCAGGTGGTGACCCCGTACGGCGGTGGCGGCGCGATGTTCGTCGGCTTTAGTGTTGCCCTGCTCGCGGCGCTGCTGTTCCCGGTGACGCGCGCGGTGATCTTCGGTTCGAAGGAAATGTTTGGCGTCCTGCTGGCCACTGGGGTGATGTTCGTGGTTGGTGTTCTCGACGACTTCCGCGACATGTCGGCCCCGGCCAAAGTCGGCGGTCAGGTCCTCGCCGCCACGGTGCTCTACTTCAGCGGCTGCACGATGTACCAGTTGAAGTTGCCCTTTGCGGGGTTCATTGTGCTGGGCCCGTCGGTATTGCCGATTATTACTGCGATTTGGGTCTTCGCCCTCTCAAATGCCATCAACCTGATTGACGGACTGGACGGGCTGGCCGGTGGCATTGTGGCCATCGCGTCGGGCACCTTGTGCGTCTACGGGCTGCGACTCGAGGAGCTGGGCTTTTTGCCAACCTCCAATGTTGGCCCGCTCATCGCGGCCCTCACCTTTGGCATATGTGTTGGCTTTCTTCGGGACAACTTTCACCCCGCCAAACTCTTCATGGGAGACGCCGGTGCATTGATGCTGGGGCTCTTGATGAGTGCCTCCACCATGGTGATTGGTGGGCGTACTGCTCCCGCGGGCGGCGTGACCTTCTTCTTCTTTGCGCCGCTCCTCATCCCCGTCTTCATCCTGGGCGTACCGTTGACGGACGCCATTTGGGCCTTCACCCGGCGAACGATTTCGGGACAGGGATTCCACACCCCCGACAAGAACCACATCCATCACCGCCTTATGCGGCTCGGACACGGACACCGCCGGACGGTGCTGATTCTTTGGCTGTGGACCGCGTTGTTGTGCGGCTTCGTCCTCTTCCCACTCTTCTATCCGAGCACCAACGTCTTCCTGCCGGCGGCACTGGCCGTCATGGTGGTCGGCCTGTTCACCTGGTCCAGCCCACTGTTGACCCGTCAGCGCCGGGC
>DAIQPT010000004.1:0-64470 GCA_036787185.1 Acidimicrobiales bacterium
GATGAGATCTTCGGATTCTCGGTGAGCCAACCGTTCGGCAAGCAAATTGCTTCGAGCGTCGAGCACCACGTGGTCGCCCATCCGCAGCGTCGTGCCCACGAGCAGATCAGAGACCGAGACGATCTGCTCTTCGTCAGCCCGGCCAATGACCACGACGCGTCCGTCGCCGAGTGCCTCTTTGACGATGACCACGTCACCTTGTGGAGCGACTCGACGCGTTGCGACGATATTGAATGAGTCATTCAAGATGACCTCGTCACCGCTGACCAGTGACGAACCATCAATGTTTGGGTGGAGGGCAACGCGCATCTTGCGCCCTTGAGCGGTGATGTCAACAGTGCCATCATCGTTCATGCCGAGAAACGTTCCGTACGCCGCCGGAGGCGCCGACAGCTTCGCTACTTCGGTGCGAAGTGTGGCGACGTGTTCGCGAGTCTGCTGCAGCATTGCGGCCAATTTTTGATTCTGCTGTTGCGTTACTGTCAGCGTTTCACGCGTTTCGACCAGTCGGTCTTCCAGAAGCGAGAGTCGACGTCGTGCCTGGGTGATGTCGGCAACGGCAAACACGTCGTCATTGGCATCCGCAGTCAGGTCGTGGGCGTCTTCCATATCGCCACGATACGCCGACCAAGGGTCTTGGTGTCAATGATTCATCAAGGGCAACGACTAAACTCGCTCTAAAGCGAACCTCGGAGGTTTTTATGAAGGTATGGATCGACCAAGACCTGTGCACTGGCGACGGACTGTGCGAGGAAATTGCCCCCGCTGTTTTCACCCTGCTCGATGACGGCCTCGCCTACGTCAAGCAAGACGGCGTGCCGCAGAACAACCCTGGTGGCGCTGCCGGCCCGGCCGATGTGCCCGCCGAACTCGAAGACGCAGTCACCGAGGCCTCGGAAGAGTGCCCGGGTGAGTGCATTTTCATCGAGAACTAATTACCACTCCCCCGCACGACACGTCGCGCGGTAGTGAGAAATCCCGTGTGCCCCACCATTCGGTGGTCTGGTCGAACGGAACGACCGTCAATGTGCCATGTCCGGCGCAGAATTTCGACCGTCTCCTCGAGGCCAAATTGGTGCTGTCGAAGCGTCTCGCGAAGTAGCTGTGTCTGGTTGATAGTCGGCAGGTAGGCCAAAAAGATGCCTCCGGGGCGGAGGGCCTGCTCAGCGTGAGCGACAACTGCCGAGGGTTCCGGCATGTCCAGGAGGATGCGGTCGAGGTCGCGCTCTTCAATCCCCTGGGTGACGTCTCGAATCTGGATGTCGTAGGGAACGTCAGTTCCCAGCATTTCGTACACGTTCTTTCGAGCGTGGTTCGCGAAGTCCTCACGAATTTCATACGCCGTGATCTGGGCACCGGCGCGCAGCAGTGTCATCGACAGCGCCCCCGATCCGACGCCGGCCTCCAAGACACGCATCCCCGGACCAATGTCGGCCATCATCAAAATGGTGCCAAGGTCCTTGGGGTAGATCACCTGCGCGCCGCGCGGCATCTTCAGCACGACGTCCGACATCGTCGGGCGCAACACCAAAAACGTGCGCTCTGCCGTTGAGCGAATCAGGGAGCCCTCGAGGGCGCCGATGACGTCATCGTGAGCGACAATGCCCGCGTGGGTGTGAAACGTGTTGCCGGACTTCAGCGTGATGAGATACTCGCGGTCCTTGGCGTCAATAAGCATGACGCGTTCGCCTTCTCGAAGTAACGCTGCGCTCATGGGATTCCTCAGTTCTTTCGTCCGCGCGGTGCGGTCAAACGCACAATGGCGCGTAGCAAGACTAGAACGGCCGCGACGACGTACCATTGGCGCGCCCCTGGGCCGCGGCGGACCGCTTGTTGGGTGAGCAGTGCGAGCAGACGCTTCATTCGCTACTTACGACGCTGCCGACGCCCGCGAAGCCATCCCCAGATGAAGCCAACCACGACCCCGCCTGTACCCACCGCAGCGGTGGTGACGAGCTGATTGCTGTCGTCGAGTTGGAACGAGTTCGAGGGAATAAGGTCGCGAAGTCGCTTTTCCAGGTCAACTCGGGCGGGCGACCGTTCCACTACTTGGCCGATCGCCGGGGTCGCCCCGCGGATGCGCGGATGCGACCAATGGTCAAGGCAAAGGCCGCGATGCCGATTGCAACAACGATCAGGTACGGCAGCCACGATTCAGATCCGTCGAGGAAACGAAACTGCCATTGGCAGTACCGGAGTACCCCGAGCAACATCAAGACGGCGCCAAATCCCACGAAGAGGCTGCCGAGGGCGCCAAAGGCGAGGTAACGGCCAATTGAGCGAAATGGCCCGAGGGTTTCGTCCTTGATGTAGCGGACGAAGACGTCTCGAAGCTCCTCGAAGTCGCGCTGCAGGGTGGCCCCACGCCACAGCGTCTTGAAGGAGGGCAATTTCATATCCCCACCTTAGCCCTGACCCCATCAAATTTCGCTCGATTCCGGCCTGATGGGCTTCGTGGCCGAGTCGGCCTTTACTACGCTGTACGGAATGACCAGCCCTATTTACGGCGGTGCCACGCCCCGCGAGGACCGCTCCATACGTCAAATTGTTGCTCTGGCTATGGATGCCCCCGCGGCAGCCAAGTCGGGCCACAGCGGCACCGCTATGGCTTTGGCGCCACTCGGAGTGATGCTCTACTCGCGCGTGCTGAAGCACGACCCTCGCGATCCGCTGTTTGCTGACCGTGACCGCTTCATTTTGAGCGTTGGGCACGCGTCGATTCTGCAGTACGGTCTCGCCAACGCCTTCGGATACGACCTGAGTCGTGATGACCTCATGGCCTTCCGTCAGCCGTTCTCCCGCACGCCGGGGCACCCGGAAAACGGTGTCTCGCCGACGGTGGAAGTCACAACGGGACCTCTCGGACAGGGAGTTGCCTATGGCGTCGGTATGGCTATTGCGGAACGTCTTCTGCGCAGTCAGTTCGGCGAGGACATCGTTGATCACCACACTTACGTCATTGCCGGTGATGGTTGCTTGGAAGAGGGCATCAGTCACGAGGCCGCATCCCTCGCTGGTTCGCTGGGTCTCGATCGCTTGACAGTGTTTTATGACGACAACCACATCACCATTGACGGTCCGACGGAGCTGGCACTGAAGGACGATGCCGCCGCACGTTTTGCCGCGTACGGCTGGCAGGTCATCAACGTCGGTGACGCCGCCAACGACCTTGACGCTCTTGAGCGAGCGGTCCGTGAGGCGCACGCCGAAACATCCAAGCCCACGTTGATCATTGTGCGCAGTCACATTGGCTTCCCTTCGCCAACGATGAGTGACCGTCGTGAGGCTCATGGTTCGCCCTTCAACGCAGCCGCAATCGCCGAAGTGAAGGACCTGTTGGGTGTGCCGCAGGAGGCCTTCGTAATCGACGACGAGTTGGCCGCCGAGAACTACCGCGAAAGCATCCCCTATGGCGCGCAGTGGCGCGAACGTCTTGCCGCGGCGGGAGAGCGTGGCCGCTCGTTCCTGGCGCAATACGACACCAACGGTGCGTTGCGAGATGGCGTTACCGCTCCCCTGTTTGACGAGGGTTCGTCGGTTGCGACCCGCAAGGCCATGCAGCGAGCATCGGATGTCTTTGGCGCCGCCGCGCCCGGCGTAACCTCGGGCTCTGCGGACTTGACCGACAACACCGGAGTGTTGCTGCCAAACGAGGTTGCTCACTCCGCGTCGGCCCCACAGGGTCGTCAGATTTATTACGGCATTCGCGAGTTCGCCATGGGCGCCATCATGGTCGGCCAAGCGCTGCACGGCGGTGTTCGTCCCGTCGGATCAACGTTCTTTGTGTTCAGCGACTACATGCGGTCCGCTGTCCGCATGGCCGCGCTCTCGCACGCCAGCACCCTCTTTGTCTTCACCCACGACTCCATTGGTGTTGGCGAAGACGGTCCCACCCACCAGCCCATTGAGCACTTGGCCGCACTGCGGGCCATGCCCCGGTTGCACGTGGTGCGCCCTTCGGACGCCAACGAAACCTTGGCGTTTGTCGGCGACTTCTTCCGCGACGAGCACCCCGCGGCGACGGCCTTGGTGCTCACCCGACAGGACGTACCCGTCCTAAGTGGTGAGGATGCTCGCGCATCACGCGAGAATGCTTTGCGTGGCGGCTACGTCGTCCGTGAGAACGCTGATGCCGTCTACACCCTGCTCGCGACCGGTTCGGAAGTGTCGGTGTGCTTGACGGCGGCCGACGAACTGCTTTCGGCTGGTATCCCTGTTCGAGTGGTCGCCTTGCCGTGCTGGGCCTGCTTCGACGCCCAAGACATCGCCTACCAGAGTTCGGTGCTCCGCTGGGATCTCCCGAGCGTGTCACTCGAAGCGGGTGCCACCCTTGGATGGCACAAGTACGCCGACGAAGCGATTGGTATCGACGAGTTCGGTATGTCCGCGCCGGGCAATTTTGTTTTTGAACACCTCGGTATCACCGCGGAAGCGGTTGTCCGCCACGTCAAGGCTGCATTGGAGCACGCATGAGCAAGTTGAATGAACTGTACGACGAATTTGGTCAGAGCGCCTGGATTGACAACATCCGTCGCGACTGGCTGAATGACGGCACCCTGGCGCAGTTGGTTGCCGACGGTGCGCGTGGCGTTACCTCGAACCCCGCCATTTTCGCCAAGGCCTTCGCAACCTCAAGTGCCTACGACGGACTGATTGCTTCCTCGCCCAGCTCCGACCCCGAGGTGGTGTTTGAGACGCTGGCGGCCGCCGACGTGCGTGATGCTTGTGACGTCCTGGGCGATCTCTACGCGGCCTCGATGAAGGACTTCATCGCTGGTCGTCGTCGTTTTGCTGATGGCTACGTGTCGTTGGAAGTCTCCCCTCGACTGGCCCGCGACACCGATGGAACCATTGCCGCGGCGCAGCGACTGTTTGATGAAGTGGCGCGCCCCAATGTCATGATCAAGATTCCGGCGACGCGTGAGGGTCTGCCGGCGATCACCGAAGTCCTGTCACGTGGCATCAACGTAAACGTGACGTTGATCTTCTCGCTTCGTCGATACCAAGAAGTTCTCGATGCGTGGACTGCCGGTATCGAGGCCGCCGTGGCTAACGGACACGATGTCCGAGCAATTGCCTCGGTCGCAAGTTTCTTTGTCTCTCGCGTTGACGCGGCCATTGACGCTCTTCTGCCTGCCGACAGCGCCCAGCGCGGTGTCGCTGCCAACGCCCAGGTTGCGGCCGCCTATGAGCTCTACTTGCGTCACGTCGCTTCCGGACGTGTTCAGGATTTGCTGGCCAAGGGCGCGCAAGTTCAGCGACCACTGTGGGCATCGACCTCAACGAAGGATCCTTCGTACCACGACCTGCTCTACGTTGACTCCATTGTCGCTGACGAAACAGTCAACACCATGCCCGACGCCACACTCGCTGCTGCCCTCGATCACGGCAACTTTGGCACCTCGCTTCTGCTTGATTCCGAGGTCCGTGCTCAAACAGTGGCCTTGTTGGGGCAACTTCCCAGCAACGTCGACCTTGACGCGATTACCTTAAAACTGGAAGAAGACGGCGTGGCCTCGTTCATGACGGCCTACGAGGAACTTCTCGCTACCGTCGCAACCAAACTGAATGGAATTTCCAATGACTGACCTCGTGCAAATGATTCTCGACGGTGACGTTTCCTTCTTCGAAGGTGACACAGCGCTCACGGCAACGGGCTGGCTGCGACACCCTGAAACCTATTTTGGTGAGTGGCTCGACGATGTGGCGGCTCGTTTGCCCCGACGTCACGCCCGGACGTACTTGCTGGGTATGGGTGGCTCAAGCTCACCGGCGCGCCTCTACGCCGACTGGCGACCGGACAGCCAGCTGGTTGTGGTTGACACCTCGCACCCCGACACGGTGGCCTCACTCGACTTCTCCAACGCGACAGTGATTGCGTCGTCGAAGTCCGGTGGCACCGTGGAGACGCAGACATTGCTGGCCCACGCGCTGGCCAATGGTCTCGACGCCGCGGACCTCGTCATCATCACTGACCCGGGCACTGCATTGGCGGAGCTGGGTGAGTCCATCGGAGCGTTGGTGATTCTCGGTGATCCGAACACCGGTGGTCGATTCTCCTCCCTCTCCCCCTTTGGCCTGGTTCCGGCGCTGTACGCCGGTTGGAGCGTCGAAGACCTGCGCGACGAGCTCAGCAAGTGCTTCCTTTCCGATGATCTGGTGGCGCGCGCGGTGCACGACGCCGCGAAGATGGCGGAACGCATCGTCGATGGTGCCGCGGAGTTCCCACTGGGTGCCGACCCGATTTCGAGCGGTGGCGCATTGTGGCTGGAGCAGCTGGTTGCCGAAACCACTGGAAAATCCAACCGCGGTTTCATTCCCCTGATTGACGGCCCCGTGGCGCTGTACTCGCCGAGCGACATGCAGTACTACCACCTACTCGCTGCCTTACTGGCCTACGAATTGGGGGTTGACCCCTTTAATCAGCCAAACGTCGAGTCGGCGAAGAAGGAAGTTTTTGCGCTGCTCCAGGGCGACGTGTCGTGGGACACTGTGCCCTTTGATGTCGCCGCCATGAAGCGCGACCTTGAAAATGCTCACTACATCACTATTCAGGCCTACGCACCATTCACTGCTGGCCCCGCCTTGAGTGATGTTCGCATCTTCACGGAAGAAATCTACGGCCCCACCTCGGCGAACCTTGGTCCTCGCTACCTGCACTCCACGGGCCAGCTCCACAAGGGTGGTCCGACGTCCGTCGTGGGAGTGCAGATTATTCAGCGTCCCAAGACGGCGCCCCAGCGCATTGCTGGTCGTCACTACTCGTTCCACGACCTTCACATGGCTCAGGCCATCGGTGACTATCGCGCGATGGAAGCCGCTGGGCGTCGTGTCTATCAGATCATGGTTGACGACATTGCAGAGGCTCGAGCCGTTCTCTCATAAGGTGCTGATGAAAGGTGCGGTGCGATGACTGACAAAACACTGCTCCAGGCGCGTGCGAGTGAACTAGCCGACGAGGCGTTCGCCGTCGCCCGCGCGACGCACGGCTGGGTGCTGACGTACTCACCCAAAGTCTTCATCCCTCTCACCAAGTTGTGTCGTGACCGCTGTGGGTACTGCACGTTCGCCCAGGCCCCCGCCCGGCTGGCATCGCCCTACATGTCTCTCGACGACGTCATGGCGGTCGCTGAGGCTGGCAAGGCAGCAGGCGTTACCGAGGCCCTCTTCACCCTGGGTGAACGACCCGAATTGCGTTATGACGAAGCCGCCCGTTGGCTGGCTGCTCGCGGGTACCGCAGCACCG
Source organism: Acidimicrobiales bacterium (assembly GCA_036787185.1). Taxonomy (GTDB): domain Bacteria; phylum Actinomycetota; class Acidimicrobiia; order Acidimicrobiales; family RAAP-2; genus RAAP-2. The sequence continues at coordinate 7,247 of DAIQPT010000004.1, forward strand.
TGGACTACGTGGCCAACGCTGCTCAGATGGTGCTCGAAAGTACGGGACTTCTCCCCCACATCAACGCCGGCGCCCTTTACGAGCACGAACTGGCCCAGCTGCGCTCAGTGTCCGCCTCACAGGGCATGATGCTGGAGTCACTGGCCCCGCTCGCGGCCCACCGGTTGGCTCCCGACAAGGATCCACAGCGACGTTTGGACACCCTAGAAGCCGCTGGGCGCCTCGCAATCCCCTTCACCACGGGTTTGCTCGTGGGCATTGGCGAAAGCCGTGAGGATCGCCTAGAGGCCCTTCGGGCAATTGCGGCCTCTCACGAGCGATACGGACATGTTCAAGAAGTAATCATTCAAAACTTCTTGCCTAAGCCTGGTACCCAAATGGCCACGTCTCCGGCCGCCGACCCCGAGGAGTTCCGGTGGACCATTGCGGTTGCCCGACTCCTCCTGCCGAGTGACATTCACCTTCAGGCACCACCGAATCTCAGCGACGAACCAGCATCCCTCGTGGCCTTTGGCATCGACGACTTCGGCGGCATCTCCCCCGTTACCAAGGATCACGTAAATCCGGAACGGGCCTGGCCAGCGGTCGAAACCCTGGCAACTGCGGTAGCGCCGTTCAACCTGCACCTCGAACCCCGACTGACGGTCTACCCCGAATTTGTCGGGCTCACCTCGCCGTGGCTCGATGCCGCGGTGCGCCCCGCAGTCCTTCGTCTCGCCGACGCGACGAGTCGGGGGCGACGTGACACGTGGGTGTCGGGTGGCGATATGACGCCGCCGGCGGCTCTGCCCTCAACTGTTCGCACCTCACCGGTGCAGCAGTTGCTACGCGCCTACGAACCAGGCCAGGCATTTGCCCATGACGAGCTCGTAACGCTCTTTGGCGCCCGGGGCGCCGATGAAGCAGATCTCATCGAGCTGGCGAACGAAGTGCGGCGCCAGCGCGTCGGTGATGACGTGAGCTTTGTGGTCAATCGCAATATCAATTACACCAATGTGTGTACCTTCAAGTGCCGGTTCTGTGCGTTTTCGAAGGGGCCACTGTCACTCAACCTGCGCGGTGACCCTTACCTATTGACTCTTGACGAAATATCGAATCGTGTGCGCGAAGCGGCCGATGAAGGGGCGACAGAGGTGTGCCTCCAGGGAGGCATTCACCCGAAGTTCGACGGTGATTACTACATCGATGTTGTTGCCGCGGTGCGTGCGGGTTCGCCCGACATCCACATTCACGCCTTTAGCGCCCTGGAAGTGTTTGAGGGTGCCCGGCGCAGTGAGCAGGACCTCGTTACCTACCTGACGCGCCTTCGAGATGCGGGCCTCAAAACTCTGCCTGGTACCGCCGCCGAAATTCTCGACGACGATGTTCGCGCCGTCCTGTGCCCCGACAAATTGAGCTCGCAGCAGTGGCTGGACGTTCACGAAGCGGCTCACAGCGTGGGGCTACGGTCCAACATCACCATTATGTTCGGTGCCGTCGAATCACCCGAGCACTGGGCAACGCACCTCCTGCGCACTCGTCAGCTGCAGGAGCGAACCGGTGGCTTTACCGAGTTTGTGCCACTTCCCTTTGTCCACATGGCCACACCGCTGTACCTGCAGGGCAAGGGCCGCCAAGGCCCGACCTTCCGTGAAGCAACGTTGATGCACGCAGTGGCCCGACTGCACTACGCCACGTTGATTGACAACATTCAGGTCAGTTGGGTGAAGATGGGCATTGAGGGCTCCCGTCGGATTTTGATGGCCGGTGCGAATGACGTTGGTGGCACCTTGATGGATGAGAACATTTCTCGGGCCGCCGGCGCCGTCCACGGTCAACGTATGGACAGCCAAACCCTTGAAGAACTTGTTGCACCCTTGGGGCGGCCGCTGGTGCAGCGAACGACGCTCTACAACGCCTTAGCTCGTGACTGAGTCACGGCTCGCCACCACCGCCGCTCGCGAACTCGCCAGTGGCGTTTCATTTCTGGACAGCCTGCCGAACGCCCCGAAGGTGACTTTCTTCGGCTCGGCCCGGATTGATCCCGCTGGTCCTCTTGGCACTATGGTGACCGACATTGCCGCGCAACTGGCATCACGAGGTTGGCTGGGGATTTCCGGAGCGGGCGGTGGGGTGATGACGGCAGCCGCTGTCGGGTCGGGGCCCGCGAATGCGGTTGGTGTTGACATCGCCCTCGCTGGTGAATCTCTGACCGCGGCGATCGACTCCGAACGTCGACTTGCCGACACGACGCTGTTCTTCACCCGCAAGGTACTACTGACCCGATCGAGCCACGCATTTATTGTGGCCCCTGGTGGCATCGGCACCCAGGACGAGCTCTTCGAACTCATCAACCTACTCATCACGAAGAAGTCATCACCGGTGCCGGTGGTACTGGTTGATGTTCCAGGTGGTGCGTACTGGTCGTCGTGGCGATCATTCGTCGAGGCCAATTTGGTGGACCCTGGCTACCTCGAATCAGATGGCCTCAGCATGATTGCTGAGTGCACTGACGCTGCCAGCGCAGTCGCGGTGGTTGAAAATTTCTACCGAAACGTGGCCTCAGTGACGTTTGACGGTGACGACCTGCTGGTGCAGGTGAGGTTCCCAGTGGACGCGTCCGCGCGGCAGCACCTCGAGCGCCGTGGATTTAAATGCTCCTGGACGAATGAAACGACGGTCCGCGTCACCGTGCCGCCACGCCACTACGGTCTCGTAACGGCGTTTCTGGACGCCATCAACGAACTCGTCGCTTAATCTGACTCGGTCCCTCGTAACAGGCCTTCAGCCTTTTGCAGGGCCCGACGAACCTTGCTGAGTCGCTTTTCAAGCGCCGCAGCTTCATCGGCACCTTCGTCTCGCACCTGCGCGCGCAGGCTTTCATAGATGGCATCTGACACGCGCCGCTCAATGGCGGCAATTTCGTCGGCAGCGTCGTGGAAGTTCATCGCGATCCTCGTACTCCAGTGGGGGTTACCAGGACAAACTGTAGGGGGTAATAGGCGCCGGTAGCTGCGTTTCTCCCTGGAGGTGTCGGTCAACCGCGGCGGCACACGACCGACCTTCGGCAATAGCCCAGACGATGAGACTCTGGCCACGAACGGCGTCGCCGCACGCAAAGACCGGCGCCCCATCCGCAAGATCAACCTTCCACTGGTCGTTCACTTGCAGCGTGGCTCGTGGTGTCGTAATTTCGGGACGGTTCAGACCCAGCGCATCAAGCTCGGGGCCAACGAAACCGGCCGCAATGAACACAAACTGGGCAGGGATTTCCGATTCCTCGCCAGTGGCATTGTTGCGAACAACGAGACCACGCAGCGAATCTTCACCGACGAATGCCAGTGTTTCAGTGCTGAAGACGCGCTCGCCTCCTTCTTCGTGTGCGCTGGTGACCTTGTAGAGGCGGGCCATTGTGGGCCACGGCTGGTCAGCGGGACGCTCAGTTGGCGGCTCGTCCATGATCTCAATCTGGGTGACGGAACGGGCGCCCTGACGGTGTGCGGTGCCGAGGCAGTCGGCACCGGTGTCACCGCCGCCGAGGATTACAACATCAGCACCGGAGACGTCGATGGTGCTCGGCTGATTGCCGTGCACCGCGCGGGTCGCTGCTTCCAGGTACGTCATCGCGGGGTAGATACCCGACAACTCCGCGCCGGGGGAGGCGATCATGCGAGGTCGCGTTGATCCAAGGGCCAACACCACGGCGTCAAAGGTCTTGCGCAACTCGGCCAACTTGGCTTCGTCAACCGTGACGGAGACCTCGAAGGTGATGCCCGCGTCACTCATGACCTGAAGACGGCGATCAACGATGGCCTTTTCCATCTTGAACTCAGGGATGCCGTAGCGAAGGAGGCCACCGATACGGTCATTGCGCTCAAAGACGGTCACCGCGTGTCCAGCGACACGCAGCTGGGCGGCGGCGGCGAGGCCACTGGGCCCCGATCCAACGACCGCGACCCGATAGCCCGTGTCCGGCAGGGACGGCAATGAGACGGGCAATCCCAGCGAGAAGGCGTGTTCGACGGTCTCGTACTCCAAACGTTCGATCGTGACGGGGTCAGCACTAATGCCGAGCACACACGCTGACTCGCAAGGCGCAGGGCAGAGACGCCCGGTGAACTCGGGGAAGTTGTTCGTGGCGAACAGCTGCTGAGCTGCACTTCCCCACTGGCCCTTGTAGACCAAATCGTTGAAGTGAGGAATCCGGTTCCCGAGCGGGCAGCCCTGCATACAGAACGGGATGCCGCAGTCCATGCAACGGGCACCCTGCTGGGCAATCTCCTCGTCAGTCTGTGGCTCGTACACCTCACGCCAGTCACGCAGACGAACGGGCACGGGACGGTACGACGGACCCTTGCGTTCAAACTCGAGGAATCCTGTTGGCTTACCCATGTCGCAGCTCCTCACGAACGCGCTGATATTCCGATGTTTCAATACGTACGAACGCCATGCGGGCCGTACGCCAGTTGTCAAGTATGTCGCGAGCCCGCTGTGAATTGGTTTCGCTCACAAAGCGCTCCAGAATGCCCTTGAGCGTCGCCTCATCCTCGTACTCCAGTGGGTCGATCTCATAGACACCGGCCGACAGGTGGTCGTACACCGTGTTCTCCGGGTCGTAGAGGTACAGCGTGCCACCACTCATACCGGCCGCCAGGTTGCGTCCGACGCCGCCAAGAATGGCCACGACGCCACCCGTCATGTATTCACAGGCGTGGTCGCCCGTGCCTTCCACCACAATGGTCGCACCCGAGTTGCGAACGGCACAACGCTCACCGACCACACCCGAGATGAAAATGTCACCGCTGGTAGCGCCGTATCCGATGACGTTGCCAGCAATGATGTTGTCGGCACTTACGAAGGTGGCCGTCGCATCCTTTTGAATGATGACCCGTCCACCGCTCAAGCCCTTGCCGGCGTAGTCATTCGCGTCACCGGTGAGTCGAATGGTGACGCCACGAGGGATGAAGGCACCGAGGCTCTGTCCGGCGGAACCGGTGAGGTTGATGGTGATGGTGTTGTCATCCAACGTCTCAGCACCGAGGGCCCTCGTGATGGCCGATCCGGTCAGAGTACCCACCGAACGGTTCACGTTCTTGATGGGTCGATCAATGGTCAACGCCGTACGTTCCTTGGCGGCTGCAACGGCTCCGTCGAGGAACGTCCAGTCCAACGCCTCACCAAGTCCGTGGTCCTGAGTTGTGGTGTTCCGGCGCTGGCTGGGCTCCGTGTGTGCAAGCAGTGCGTCAAGATTCAACGTGTTCGACTCGTCGTCAAGACGGAGTGCCCGAAGCTTCGACGTGTCACCAATGATGTCGTCCAACGAGCGGGCGCCAATTTGGGCTAGGTACTCACGAACTTCTTCGGCGATGAACTCAAAGAAGTTTTCGACGAATTCGGGCTGTCCCGAGAATCGCTCTCGCAGAACTGGATTCTGCGTCGCGATCCCGACAGGGCAGGTGTCGAGCTGGCACACGCGCATCATGATGCAACCCGACACCACCAACGGTGCAGTGGCGAAACCGAATTCTTCGGCACCGAGAAGCGCCGCAATGATGACGTCGCGTCCCGTCTTGAGCTGTCCATCGACCTGCACCACCACGCGTGAGCGGAGACCGTTCATTGCCAGTGTCTGGTGTGCCTCGGCGAGTCCGAGCTCCCACGGGGTGCCAGCGTGCTTGAGTGAGGTCAGTGGCGCCGCACCGGTGCCACCGTCGTGACCTGAGATCAACACGACGTCAGCGTGCGCCTTGGCGACGCCAGCGGCGATTGTGCCAACACCCTGCTCCGAGACCAACTTCACGTGGATACGGGCTTGATCGTTCGCATTTTTGAGGTCGTAAATCAACTGAGCGAGGTCTTCAATTGAATAGATGTCGTGGTGCGGCGGCGGCGAAATAAGTCCGACGCCGGGCGTCGAGTGCCGTGTCTTGGCAACCCATGGATAGACCTTCGATCCGGGGAGCTGACCGCCCTCACCAGGCTTGGCACCCTGCGCCATCTTGATCTGGATGTCATCAGCGTTGACCAAGTAGCGGCTGGTGACACCAAAGCGGCCAGATGCGACCTGCTTGATGGCACTGCGACGGTTGAATCGAGGGTCAGCAACCACGAAACGATCTTCGTCTTCGCCACCCTCACCGGTATTGGACTTCGCACCGAGACGGTTCATGGCAATTGCCAAGGTGGTGTGGGCTTCCTCGGAGATCGAACCGTAGGACATGGCGCCCGTTGAGAATCGCTTCACGATTGACGCGACGGATTCCACGTCGTCGAGCGGCAACGGAGTTGCTGCGGTCTGCAACTGCAGCAGGGACCGAAGCGTGACGTTCGAGGCTGCCTGGTTGTCGATGAGGGAGGTGTATTCCTTGAAGATGTCGTAGCGCTTGGCGCGGGTGGCGTGCTGCAACTTCTGCACCGTTCGCGGGTTGAAGAGGTGCACTTCCCCATCACGGCGCCACTGATACTCACCTCGGTTGCGCAGTGTGACCGTCTGCGCCTGAGGGCGCAGGTAGGCATCGGCGTGAAGGTTGAGGACCGAGTTCGCCAAGTGCTCCAAGGTGATGCCACCAATACGTGACTTGAATCCGGGGAAATACGAGCGAAGGATGTCGTCGTCAATACCCACCGCTTCGAACAGTTGGCTGCCGACGTAGCTGGCGACGGTTGAGACACCCATCTTGGACATGATCTTGACGATGCCCTTGCTCAGTGACTTGGCGTAGCGGTACCGACCCTCAATCCCGGTAGCGACGGCCAGTTCCTTCGTGGCGACGAGGTCATCAATCGTTTCGTAGGCGAGGTACGGGCACACGGCAGAAGCGCCGAAGCCGAGAAGCAGGGCGACGTGGTGCACTTCGCGAACATCGCCCGCCTCAATGATGATTGCCGCTGATGTGCGGAGGTGTTCATCGACCAAGCGGTGGTGCACCGCGGAGGCGGCGAGCAGACTCGGGATTGGTGCCAGTTCGACGGAGGTGTTGCGGTCCGAAAGAATGACGATTGATGCACCCGAACGAACGTGGGCGACCACCTCGTCACAGAGCGCGTCAACGGCCTTGCGGAGCCGTTCACCGGCTGTTTCAGGGCCGTGCGCGTCGAATAACAGGTCAACGACATCGGTACGGAATCCCCAGTCGTTACGAGCCTCGTGGATGTAGCGAATCTTGGCGAGCTCTTCAACACTGAGCACCGGTGATGACAACACGATCTGGTGGCAGTGCTCGGGTGTTTCGGTCAGCAGGTTCTCCTCGCCACCGATGGTGACGCGGGTACTGGTGACTAACTCTTCGCGAATGGCGTCCAGCGGCGGGTTGGTGACCTGAGCGAACAACTGGGTGAAGTAGTCGAACAGCGGACGGTTCTCGTGGGAGAGCACCGGCAGCGCGGCGTCGGAACCCATAGAGCCAATCGGTTCTTCTCCCACGTTGGCCATTGGCTTGACGATGAGGCGGATGTCCTCATCGGTGTAGCCGAAAGCGCGCTGGTGCTGCAGCACGCTGGCGTGTGATGGCGTGAGCATGTGACGGGGCTCGAGTTCATCAAGTGAGAGTTGGTGTTCGTCAAGCCACTGCCCGTAGGGGGCGGCGGTGGCGAGGTCGTGCTTCAGCTCCGTGTCATCAATGACCCGGCCCTGCTCAATGTCCACGAGGAACACGCGGCCGGGCTGCAGGCGACCCTTGCGCTCAATGTTGGCGGGGTCGATATCAACGACACCCACTTCCGACGCGAAGATGACGCGGCGATCCTTGGTCACCCAGTACCGCGCAGGCCGGAGACCGTTTCGGTCCAGCACGGCTCCCACGACCTTGCCATCGGAGAATGTCACCGAAGCCGGTCCGTCCCACGGTTCCATGAGGGCAGCGTGGTAGCGGTAGAAGTCGCGTCGCTCCGGCGACATGCTGGTCGACTTCTCCCAAGCCTCCGGAATCATCATCAGCACTGCGTGCGGCAGGGAACGACCGCTCTGCACCAGCAACTCAACGACCTCGTCGAACGAACACGAGTCCGACATGTTCGGCGTAATGATGGGCGTCAGCTCAGCAACGGGCACCGGCAACTTGTCGCTCGACAGCGTGGTTTCGCGAGCGGTCATCCAGTTCCGGTTCCCCCGCACGGTGTTGATCTCACCGTTGTGGGCGATGTACCGGAATGGCTGTGCGAGCTCCCAACGAGGCAGCACGTTCGTTGAGAAGCGGCTGTGCACGATGGCGATTGCCGCCTCGATCCGATCGTCACGAAGATCGCCAAAGTACTGCCGCAACTGTGGCGACGACAGCATTCCCTTGTAGATGAGAACCGAGGGTGAGCACGATGAGGCGTAGACGGGCAGCTGGTGCTCTGCCAGGCGGCGGCCAGCGAACAGTGCGCTCGAGAGCCCCTCAGCCCCATTTTCACCCACCAGCACCTGCTGAACAAACTGTGGCTCCGATGACGCCGACGTCGGACCGAGGATGGCGGAGTCCACGGGAACCTCGCGCCAGGCCAGCGTGGAGAGCCCCACGCCGCTGAACAGGCGCTCGAGTTGGTCCCGGACGTCAACCGGCGCTTCGGGGCGAATCATCCAGAAGGCCACGCCGTATGAACCGACGGCAGGCAGCGCCACTGGGAGCACGCTTCGTAGGAAGGAGTCGGGCATTTGGAGCATGATGCCGGCGCCGTCGCCCGACGCGACATCGGCGCCGGTGGCGCCACGGTGCTCCATGTTTTCGAGAATCGTCAGGGCGTCGGCCACCGTTCGGTGAGACGGTGCTGCCGAGAGCTCAGCGACCATACCAACGCCGCAGGCGTCGTGCTCGAAAGCGGGGTCGTAAAGGGAGTGGGGGGTCTGTGTCATCGCGTTTACCTTTCGGGGCAACGCTGACCCGTTTCAATTATAGCCAAATCACGAATCAGTTCTCGACCTCCTACAGTTGGTGACGTGAATGAGGCTCGAGTCGCGGTGGTCGGCGCAGGAATAATTGGGCTGACAACCGCCTTCGCACTTCGACGTCAGGGTCACCTTGTGACGGTTGTTGACCCAGCTGTCGGCCGTGGCGCTACGTGGGCTGCGGCCGGCATGCTCGCACCAGTGTCGGAATTTGCCCCCGGAGAGTCCGAGAACTTCCAACTCCAAGCCTCGGCCGTGGCGCAGTGGCAAACGCTTCGACAGTCGTTGATCTCCGCAGGAGAAGCGCCCATAACGGTGGCCGAGACGGGAACTTTGCACGTGGCCTTTGACGCGGGAGACCGTCGCCTCCTGTCCCAATTCGTCGCAGTGGCCACTGAGACACGGGCAACGCTCGTCCCCGTGAGTCGGGGTGAACACCCCGAGTATTTTCATGGCATCAACGACCGCATCCACGATGGGGTGTTCATCCCGGGTGAAGCGTGGGTCAATCCGAACGAAATCGTTGATGCACTGACCAACAGCCTGCAACGCCTCGGAGCAACGTTCCTCCCCTACGCCGTGACTGCCTGCGCGGACTCCCCTAACGGACCTGAACTACGCATCAACGGCGAGCCCGAACGATTTGACGCGGTTGTCTTTTGTACCGGTGCGGCACCGACCGTGTCGGGGGTGACCTCACCTCCCGTCCGTCCAATCCGCGGCACAACGGTGCGAGTTCGAGGGTTCGATCGGTCAGGCCTCCCGATGGTGCGGAGTTTTGTTCGTGGGCGCCCCTTCTATTTTGTGGGACGCGACCAGGGCTATGGCGTCTTGGGCGCCAGCGCGGAGGAGAAGGTGTCACCCGACGTAGAGGTCGGCGAACTCCAGCGACTACTTCGAGATGCGCTCGACACGCTGCCAGGCCTCGAGACAGCGTCGGTTGAGGAGTACCGGGTTGGGCACCGCCCCGTGTCGCCTTCGGGTCAGCCCTTCTTCGATGAGCACCCTACGGAGGGGTGGGCGTCGTCCAATGGTCACTACCGCCACGGCGTCACGTTGGCGCCGCTCGCCGCTTCGTGGGCGGTCTCATTTGTGGAACGAGTAACGCGATGACACTAAATGGGATTACCCGCGATGACCTCGCCGGTCTCACTATTCGAGCACTTCTCGAACTCGAATCACTCCCCCAGCGGGGTATCGCTGTCGCCGTCAACGGAACCATCGTTCCACGCTCAACGTGGGAACAGGTTTTAGTGTCAGGATCTGATCGGATCGAGGTTGTCACTGCTGCCGCTGGCGGCTAGTGAGGCACGGCCCCGCTCATTGCGAGTAAGATTGGACCTTCGCGGGCTGTGGCTTAGTTTGGTCTAGAGCGCTCGGCTGGGGGCCGAGAGATCGGGAGTTCAAATCTCCCCAGCCCGACCATTTGGTGGTTGCCTTAGTGCGCCACCATCACGTTGTGCAGTGTCCCGAGACCCTCAATAGTGGTCTCGAGGACGTCACCAGCAGCCAAGAACCGCGGTGGCACCTGACCCTGACCGACGCCGTGCGGCGAACCGGTGAAGATGATGTCACCAGGGAATAGTTCGAGCACGCGGGAAACGTAGGAAACAACTTCGGCGATGTTGAAGACCATGTCGCTTGTTCGCGAATCCTGCATCGTCTCACCGTTGACTGAACAACGAATCGCCAAGTCCAATGGATTGGACACCTCATCGAGCGTGGTGAGCCAGGGACCGATGGGTCCGAAGTTGCGCCAGCTCTTTCCGAGCGAGAACTGGGCGGGTGATCCGCTCATCTGAAGCTCGCGGTCAGAAATGTCTTGACCCACGCAGTAGCCGGCCACGGCATGGAGGGCGTCCGCTTCGGCAATGTTGCGACCACCTGTCCCAATCACCACCACCAACTCAGCTTCCCAGTCCGTCTTCTCCGACACCACGGGAATGGTGGCATGCTGACCAGCAATAGTGGACGCAAACTTTGTGAAGATCATGGGGGTGGTTGGATTCGCGAGGCCCATCTCGTGCGCGTGCTCGCGGTAGTTCAGGCCGACCGCAATGACCTGGCGAGGCTCGGCAATCACCGCTGCCAAGCGCTCGTCACTCTCCAGCACGGCGAGGTCTGTCTCGTTGGCAAGAGCCACGGGGAGCGTCGCGGCCCACTCACGAAGCGCCGGCAGTACCGCGCACAGGTCGCGAGTGCTGGAGGAAAATCGTCCCTCCGAGGCCTCCGCAATGTCTAGAAAGCCGTCGGCGAGTACCAAGTGGGCCCGCCCGTGTAGGGATGCAATTCGCACGTCAACTCCGTTGTTTTCGTTTGCTCCATACTAGGTTCCGGCCATTGTTTGGTTGTTGATGCCGCTTTCTAGACTGGCTGCACGACCTGACCAGGAGTGTTCATGAGCCAGCTGTTTGACCCAATGACGATTCGCAACCTGACGTTCCCGAATCGGCTGTGGGTGAGCCCGATGTGTCAATACCAAGCCACCGATGGTGTGGTGGGTGACTGGCACCTGATGCACCTCGGTGCTCTCGCCACCGGCGGCGCCGGACTCGTTATTGCCGAGGCGACCGCGGTGTCGCCGGAGGGGCGAATCTCGATTGCCTGCCCCGGTTTGTGGCATGACGATCAGGTCGTGGCGTGGCGTCGCGTCACCGATTTCGCACACCAACAAGGAACACTGATGGGCATTCAGCTCGCGCACGCGGGACGCAAGGCCTCGACCATGCAACCGTGGGCTGATCACCCCTTCGCCGACCAATCCGACGGAGGCTGGACCACGATTGCCCCCTCCCCCATCGCCTTTACCGGCTACCCAGAACCTCGAGAAATGACGACCGAAGACATTGGCGCGGTGACCACATCCTTCGTATGCGCGGCGAAGCGTGCAATCGACGCGGGATTCGATGTCCTCGAAATCCACGCGGCGCACGGGTACCTCCTGCACCAGTTCCTCTCGCCGCTGAGTAATCAGCGCACCGATAAGTACGGCGGATCTCTCGAGAACCGTATGCGATTCCTGCTCGCCGTGGCCGCAGCAGTGCGGGCAGTCAGCGACTCGGTGCCGCTCTTCGTACGTATTTCGGCCACCGACTGGACTGACGGTGGATGGACGCTTGACGACTCCTTGGTGCTGGCAGCCCACTTGCGTGATGTCGGCGTCGATTTGATTGATGTCTCTACTGGTGGCAACGTCGCGGGTGCGCCGATCCCGGTGGGGCCTGGCTACCAGGTGCCGTTCGCCTCGGCAATCAAGAAGGAGACGGGCGTCGCGACGAGTGCGGTCGGTCTCATCACGTCAGCAACGCAAGCCAACGAGATTGTCGCGACGAACGAGGCCGATGCCGTCATGGTGGCACGAGCGGTTATGCGCAATCCGCGATGGCCTTTAACGGCAGCCGAAGAACTTGGCGTCGTTATTCCTTGGATTGCTCCACTTGAGCGTGCGCGCACGGTAACGAAGTAGCGCTACCGGCGGCACACCCAAGTGGGGGCAGGCCCTAATCGTCGCTTGAGGCGTGGGTGTCCATCAGGCCGGAAATCATGTTGACAACAGTGGGGTCTGTCAACGTCGTCACGTCACCCAACGTGCGGTTTTCCGCAACGTCACGTAGCAACCGGCGCATGATCTTTCCGGAACGAGTCTTGGGAAGCTCCGGCGTCAGAATGATCTGGCGCGGCTTGGCGATGGGGCTGATGACCTTTGCCACGTGTGCGCGGAGCTCCTGAATAACGGTGGCGTGGTCCTTTTCGGCATCGTCAGCTGACAATTTCAATGTCACGAAGGCCACGATCGCCTGCCCCGTTGTTTCGTCGCTCGCACCTACAACCGCAGCTTCCGCCACCGACGGATGTCCCACGAGGGCGTGCTCCACTTCCGTCGTTGAGAGGCGGTGGCCCGAGATGTTCATCACGTCATCCACGCGGCCAAGAAGCCAGAGATCGCCATCAGCGTCACGTTTGGCACCATCTCCGGCGAAGTACATGCCCGAGAACCGACTCCAATAGGTCTCCTTGAATCGTTCGGGGTCACCGTAAATGCCACGGGTCATCGACGGCCACGGCTTGGTGATGACGAGGTATCCACCCTCACCGTTGCCAACCGAGTTTCCATCGTTGTCGACAACGTCGATGCTGATGCCCGGCAAGGCCCGCATCGCTGCCCCCGGCTTGGTCGCGCTAATACCGGGCAATGGTGCCACCATGAGCGCACCGGTTTCGGTCTGCCACCAGGTATCGACAATCGGGCAGTTGTTGCGCCCCACATTCTCTCGGTACCACATCCATGCTTCTGGGTTAATTGGCTCACCCACTGAACCCAGAATGCGCAGACTTGAAAGGTCGTACGCACCAGGAATGTCGCTACCCCACTTCATCAGGGTGCGAATAGTGGTCGGTGCGGTGTAGAGCATCGTGACCTTGTACTCGTCGATGATCTTCCACCACCGGTCCTTCCCACCCGAGTCCGGCAGACCCTCGTAGAGGACCTGCGTCACCCCGTTGATCAGCGGTCCGTAGACGATGTAGCTGTGTCCGGTGATCCAGCCAATGTCAGCGGCCGTCCACGCAACATCAGTGTCCGCCTTGGTGTCAAAGACGTAGTAGTAACTCGTCGCCACCTGGGTCAGGTAGCCGCCGGTGGTGTGGAAGATACCCTTGGGCTTCGCCGTCGTACCTGAGGTGTACATAATGAACAGCGTTTGTTCAGCCGGGAATGATTCCGGCGTGTGGCTCGTGCTCTGCCGGTCAACGATGTCGTGCCACCAGTGGTCACGACCCTCGGTCCAGGCAACATCGCCCTTCGTGCGCTGCACGACCAACACGGCTTTGACGTTGGGGCAGTCCTTTAGTGCCTCGTCTACTGCGGGCTTCAACGGTGACGCGGCACCACGACGGAAGGCACCGTCGGCAGTCACCACGAACGTGCAGTCGGCATCCAAAATGCGACTCGACAAGGCGTCGGCAGAGAAACCGCCAAAGATCACTGAGTGGGCCGCACCCAAACGGACGATGGCCAACATGGCGACCACTGCTTCGGGAATCATGGGCATGTAGACGGCAACGCGGTCGCCCGCCTTGACGCCGAGCTCGGTCAGAGCGTTGGCGGTCTGGCACACCATGTCCTGGAGCTGAGCGTAGGTAATGGTGCGCGTTTCGCCAGGTGCGTCGGCAACCCAGTGGAAGGCGACCTTGTCCCCGTTCCCGGCGGCGACGTGACGGTCGACGCAATTCACACTGGCGTTCAGAGTGCCGTCGCTAAACCACTGGGCGAACGGTGGGTTCCACTCCAGTGTCTTGGTGGGAGACTGGTCCCACGTAAGGCGATCTGCTTGGCGACGCCACCACGCATCTGGGTCGGCATCGGCCTCTTCGTAGATACCAGGCTTGGCGTTGGCCTGCGCGGCGAAAGCTGGCGTTGGAGCGAACGATCGCGTCTCTTCGAGCCACGCTTCAAGTTTTGATTCAGTCATGTCGTCCCCCCGAACGATAAAGAGCGGTGCTTCCGTACTTCAAGTTAGGCCGAACACACCCACGGCCGCCACCATTGTGGCGACCGTGGGTGTATCGAGCTAATTCGTTGGCAGCACCGAACGGCCGAAGGTGTCGTTGATGACACCGGCAGCCGAGGCATACCAGGCGGCAACGGCGGTCGCGAGACCGAACCAGCCACCAGCCTTCACCATGTGGGCGTTGCCCGTTGCACCCCAGTTGCCAATAGTCAGGCAAATGAAGGTCACCGTCAACAGAATGAAGACAGCCATGAGGGCCTTGCTCGTCTTGATCGACGCCACGCACATGTACGCGGTGAAGATGGTCCAACCGAGCAGGAAGACGCCCACGGAGCCGGCTGAAATCGCCGTGCCGAACTTGACGATGGCGTAGAACGCCAGCCAGAAGGCACCGTACGAGGTCAGCGCAACCGCGCCGAAGGTGTTCTTGCGAACAAACTCCCACATACCGGCGAGCAGCTGGACGAGGCCACCGTAGAACAGCGCGAGCGCCACTGCGGCCCCCGTGCCCTCTCCGTGCCAGAGACCCGCGTTGGCGGAGCTCAGGCAGAAGGTGGTCATGGCAAATGCCGCCAAGCCCAATGGACCTGGATCGGCAATCTTGTGTTCGGACATTACGTCCCCCCTTTTCATTACTTCGAACCAGTACGACACTGGTCCGAGAACTTGTTTAGTTCTGGGAGGGAAAAGTTACCGGTTGGTAATTAGTGCAAGTTTGTGAAAATCCGCACATGAACTAATTGATTGCGGCGCGGAACGTACCTATCAATCGCTCAGTATCCGAAGGGGTTGCGCCGTCGAAAATTGCCTTCACGAGTGTCGATCCGACGATGACACCGTCAGCAGCTTGTGCGGCGTGAGCGGCCTGCTCGGGATTCGTGATGCCAATGCCGATGTAGGTCGGGATGTTGGAGATGTCGCGAATCGCCCGGACCACGCGTGGTCCTTCCCCCTCATCGCTCGCCGCGCCAGTCACCGCCATACGAGCCGAGGCGTAGCAAAACCCTTCGCTCGCGCCAGCGAGTTGGGCAACGCGCGCTGGCGGCGACGACGGAGCCACGATGGTGATATTTGCGATGTCCTCACTGTCACAGACGGCGCGCCACGAGGACGATTCCTCGAGCGTGAGATCAGGAATGATGGCGCCACGGATGCCGGCTTCGGCCAATCGACCTGCAGCTCGCGCCTCGCCCTCATGGTGAAAGAGGTTGTAGTAGGTCATGACAACCAGAGGAACGCCCAGTGTCACACCGGCCAGCTCCTGACAGACTGACGCCAGTGAGGTTCCCCGATTCAGCGATGCCAGTCCTGCTTCTTGAATGACGACGCCGTCCATCAAGGGATCGGAAAAGGGCACACCAATCTCGACAGCGTCGGCACCCGCCTGGATTGCGGCCTGCACATGGTCAATCCAGTCTTCCGTAAGCCCAGCCATGAAATAGGGCACCAGGGCTTTACGACCCTGTTCGCGTACGCCACGAAGCGCAACTTCGAGTGACTTCATGACTGCCCCAGCAAGATTTCGCGAACCTGGGCCACGTCCTTGTCGCCACGGCCCGACATGTTGAGCAGAACCGACGACCCCTTGGGAATCGATCGACCAGCCTCCTGGATGATCCACGCCACGGCGTGTGCCGATTCGAGGGCCGGAATAATGCCTTCGAGTTCACTGAGCAGTTGCAGAGCGGGAATAACGTCGTCGTCGCCAATTGGTTCGTAATTCGCTCGACCGGAAGCGGCCAAGTGGGCGTGCTCTGGTCCGATACCGGGATAGTCGAGTCCCGCTGATATGGAGTGAGCTTCTTCGATCTGACCGAACTCGTCTTGAATCAGCATCGACTTCATGCCGTGGAGCACACCAGGGCTACCCGTGGCGACCGCGGCACCTCCGGCCGCCTCGACGCCAATGAGCTTGGCGGTGGAGTTTGCAAATCCCGCAAACATGCCGGCCGCATTTGATCCACCTCCGACGCAGGCCACCACGTAATCGGGAGTGCCCTCCCCTCGCTCCACCATCTGCGCGGCCGATTCGATTCCGATGATGCTCTGGAATTCGCGCACCATCCAGGGGAATGGGTGCGGTCCCATTACCGAGCCGAGGCAGTAGTGCGTGTCGGTCACACAAGTGACCCATTCACGCATCGCTTCATTCACGGCGTCTTTGAGCGTCCGACTTCCCGAAGTAACGGGCACCACGGTGGCTCCGAGGAGCTCCATCCGGAACACATTCAGCGCCTGGCGCTGGGTGTCGATTTCACCCATGTAGACAGTGCACCCGAGACCCAGGCGAGCAGCTGCGGTTGCGGTGGCCACACCGTGCTGGCCAGCGCCGGTTTCCGCGATAACCCGCGTTTTGCCCATGCGCTTGGTAAGGAGTGTCTGCCCCACCACGTTGTTGATCTTGTGAGAACCAGTGTGCGCGAGATCCTCACGCTTGGCGAAGATGCGAATGCCGAGACGCTCCGACAGTCGACCAAGGTACGTAATTGGCGTGGGGCGCCCACCAAATTCTCGCAGGACGCTACGGAACTCATCAATGAACGCTGAGTCTGCCCAGGCATCGCTAAAGGCCTCTTCGAGTTCGAGGCACGCAGGCATCAGAGCCTCCGGCACAAAGCGGCCACCAAAATCGCCAAAACGACCATCGTCGCCGGGCTTGTCCATGAATAGTGCTGTCATTGTGTACCCTTCGGTTCGAACGCCTCGCGAGCCCGTCTAACGAAACTAGCGACTTTTTCGTGATCTTTGACCCCGAAGGAGGCTTCGGTGCCCGAGGCGACGTCAACACCCCAGGGGCCAAAATCTCCAATTCGCTGAACGACGTTGGCTGGCGTCAGTCCTCCGGCCAACACCGTGGGCAGACGCGTTCCTTCAAAAACATCGGTCGCGAATGAGGGGGCAATGCCACTTCCCGGCTCGGGTCCATCTAGGAGCAGGGCGTCGTAAAAAGCTAGGGCCGGATCATTATGGGCGGTGACTAAGTCGTTCTGCGCGGAAATAATTGTGGTGACGCCACTGGCTCGGAGCGACCGAAGAAGCGATTGGTCCGCGGCGTCGTGCAGTTGCACTGCGGTGAGGGAACAGCGTTCAACCAACGCGAGAATTGAGGCTGGCGATAGCGACCGAAAGACGCCCACGCTCAGAACCCGTCCTGCCGTGCTGCGAATAATCATCGCCGCCGTTTCTGGGTCGACAACTCGCTTTGACGTTGGTGCGAAGATAAGCCCCAGTGCGCTGGCTCCGCAATCGGCAACATACTCGGCGTCATCATGATTGGTCACACCACAGATTTTGATAAAGCCGTAATCAATCACGACGGGGCACCGAACAAAACGCTGCAACGTCGTCAAAGGGATCCGCGCTCGTGACGAACGACTCGCCGACCAGGACCGCATCGAAGCCAGATTGACCAGCGTTATGAACATCCGCTGGGGTGCGCAGCCCCGATTCAGCGACGCGCACCACATCGTCGGGAATGACCTCGGCAACTCGAGCGGCGTGCGTCGGGTCGACGGCGAACGTTTGGAGGTTTCGCTGGTTCACTCCGATGATCATCGCACCAGCCGCCAATGAACGACTCACCTCATCCTTGTCATGCACCTCAAAAAGGGCGCCAATATTTAGTTCGGCGGCGAGCGACGACAAGGTCACGAGCTCGTCGTCATCCAGTAGGGCCGCAATGAGCAGCACGGCGGACGCACCCATCTCGCACGCGTCCAACACATCGTTCTCGCAGACGGTGAAGTCCTTCCGGAGGCGCGGAATCGTTACCGCTGAGGCCACCGACGGGAGATCGGCGTCACGAGCGCCAAAGTGCGGCTGATCAGTCAGCACTGAAATTGCTCGGGCACCAGCCCGCTCATAGAGGGCAGCGAGTGCCGGGGCGTCAAGGTCTTCGTTGAGCCATCCCTTCGAGGGGCTCCGGCGCTTGACTTCGGCGATCACTGAAACGTTGGCGTTGTTGAGCAGCGCATCGCGAAACGAGGGGCCGTCGTAGGTGGACCGGAGTCGTTCCTGCCACTGTCGGCTGTCGGCGGCGGCCCGCTTACGATGAAAAGCGCCAATGGCGTCGAGATACGTCTGCGTCATAGATAAATCGTAGTATTCAGGGAGAATTAGTCGACAACGGCGTCGTCCTCAGGAATGGCACAGGAGCGCCCATGACATCGACCTTCGCTGCGGAAGTAATCAAACCCCTCCTTGAGCGCCAAGACCTGTCCCGTGAGCAGGCGAACGCGGGGCTGGCGAGAATCCTGACCGGCAACGTTGAACCGGCGCAGATCGCTGCGTTCTTGACGGCACTCACGATGAAGGGTGAAACCGTTGATGAGATGACCGGTTTCGTTGACGCCATGATGGCGACGGCCTTACCGGCGTCAGCGCCCGAGGGTTGCGTCGACATCGTGGGCACCGGTGGCGACCAACTCCACTCCGTCAACATCTCAACGATGGCCTCGTTCGCCGTTGCTGGTGCTGGTGTGCCGGTAGCGAAGCACGGCAACCGGTCGGCCACGTCGTCGGTTGGAAGCGCCGATGTCCTCGAGGCATTGGGCGTCAATATCGGTGTTGATGCCGACACCGTTCGCCGCTCAATTGAGGAGTCGAATTTCGGGTTCTACTTCGCCCCAATTTTTCACGCCTCACTCGCCCACCTTGGCCCCATTCGCCGAAGCTTGGGCTTTCGGACGATCTTCAATGTCCTGGGCCCACTAGCCAATCCAGCACAGGTTCGGACGGCGGTTATCGGCGTGGCACAAGCACCGCTTATCGCCAAAATGTCGGAGGTGCTCCTTGCTCGTGGCATTGATCGGGCCATGCTCGTACGCGGTGACGATGGTCTCGACGAGCTGAGTTTGGGTGCGACCAGTCAGCTCTACGACCTCACCAATGAGGGGATGGAGCACCGAACCATTGATGCGGGTGCTGAACTCGGACGTCGGCATGATGTTCAAGAGATTGTCGGCGGTGACACCGCTGTCAACCGTGCGGTCGTCGAGGGATTCCTCAACGGCACCGTCGACGCCGTGTTCGATGTGGTCTGCGCCAATGCGGCGTTGGCACTGATCGCTGCGGGAAGGGCAACGTCGTTGGCCGAGGGCTTCGACCTGGCGAGCGAGTCGGTTCTGTCGGGCGCCGCCCGACGGGTGCTGGAACGGGTCCGAATGATTACCAACGCCTAGTCGCCATAAGGGAGTTCGCAACTCCTCCCGCTAGTGCGCTAGCCAATGAATGAGTTGATAAATGCGGTATCCGACGTAGACGACCGTCGCAACAACAAAGAAGCGCCATTTCCACGGAAGTGGTTCACGTTCCGGCGTCTCCACCGACTGGTGGCACACCTCACAGACCACACCCTCAACGGGACGGTCGCAGTGCTCGCACCAGAGCGCCACTATTCGGTGCGAACGCGGACCCGGATGGGCGTTGAACCCAGCTCAAATCGTTCGCGCAGCGACCGCTCAACGTAGCGGAGGTAGGTGGTGGGAAGTCGACCAGCAATGAAGAGGGTGAAGGTCGGTGGTTCGCTCGCCCCCTGCACTGCGTAACGAATCTTTCCGGTCGGCGCCGGCTGCTTGATCTGGAGGTCGCGAATCGCCCGGTTCAGTGCACCCGTGGGCACACGCTTCACGTAGTCATCGGCGGCAATTGACAAGGCCGGCAGAATCTTGTGAACGCCCTTACCTGAGGTGGCCGTGGTCTTGATAACTGGGGCGTCACCCAAGAAGGCCAACTTGTCACCGACGGTGGCGAGCACACTGTCGCGCTCTTCGGTGGGGATGAGTTCCCACTTGTTCAAAATGACGATCGACGGGCAGCCGGCCGCGGAAATTCGCTCGGCCAGTCGTTGGTCCTGTCCGGTGGCGCCCACCGTGGCGTCGATGACCAGAATCGCAATGTCGGCACGGTCGAGTGCTTCGAGGCTTCGGAGCACGGCGTACGTCTCCAAACCCGCTTCGGTCTTGGCCCGACGGCGCATACCGGCGGTGTCGATAAAGCGGATGAGACCCTGATCAGTTTCGACGAGTGTGTCAATGGCGTCCCGGGTCGTGCCCGGCATGTCGTGAACGACCGAACGCTCTTCGCCAATGAGTTGATTGAACAGTGTTGACTTCCCCACGTTGGGGCGTCCCACCAGCGCCACGCGCAGCGCGCCGTCTTCAGTCATGTCATCGCCAGGCGCTTCATTCGGAAGAGTGCTGATGCGCTCCACAATGGCGTCGAGAAGGTCACCGGCACCACGACCATGCAGAGCCGACACGCAGAATGGGTCCCCCGCTCCGAGTGAGAGGAACTCCCACGAACTGGCCTCGTGCAGCGTGTCGTCAACCTTGTTCACCACCAGCATCACAGGACGACCACTCCGCAACGCCCATCGAGCGGCGTGGGTGTCCTCATCGACCATGCCTGTCGTGACGTCCACGACGAGCAGGACGAGGTCTGCTTCCGCCAGCGCGGCGTCGGCCTGCTTAGAAACCTTGGATTCCAGTTCGTCGCCCGCTTCCAGCCACCCACCGGTGTCAACAATGTCGAATGTCGTACCCGTCCATTCCACTTCAACCGACTTACGGTCGCGCGTGACCCCGCGATGCTCTTCCACCACGGCGATGCGTCGTGCGGCGAGCCGGTTAACGAGGGAACTTTTGCCGACGTTCGGTCGACCGACGATAACTACTTGGGGCTTTTTCATTGTGAAACCAATCGCTGTTCGTATGCGCGTTCGAGAACTTCTCGGAGGTCTTGACCCGTCGTGCGGACGGTGGTGACCGGCCGGGGAAGATCATCGAGCGTCAAGCCATCGAGAAATCTCCCCTCCGACAAACAGACGTCGGGCAGAAGGCAGGTACTCGATTCTGGCAGGTCTTGGAGCACTCGCGTGAGGTCGTGCCCCGTGAGGAGCCCCGCAACCTTGATATTGCCCCCGAAATAGGTGTTCTGGACAGCCACAATGGCCACGTCCTGATAGCCAGAGTCATCGAGGAGGTTTCGCAGAATCGGCGCGGCGTACTCTCCGGTCACGATGACGATGTCGCCACCAACGGCGGCGTCCGTGGATCCACCTCGTTCGGCGCGGTATCCCCAGGCTGGTGCGCCATCAACCGACTGGAAGAAGCCGGTGCCCAGCTTCTCCATGTCGAAGGTGCCCCGAAAGCTTTCCGAGAACGACGCCACCAGGCCGATGCCGTTCTCGGCCTGGTCCAGACTCTCGAACTTGGTGGCTGGGGGCGGCGTGGCCCCGGCCACGAGATAGAACTCGTCCGATGCAAAGACGTTGACGCGCCCAAGGAGGTCGTAGGAGAGGCGCTGGTAGCGGTCAGCCAGTGCGATAACGGCGGCTGCTTCTTCGGCCGTGTGGGAGCGCATCGTTGATTCATTGGAGAAATCGGAGATGCCAATTGGCACGAGTGCAACCGAGGTCAGTTCGGGGTACAAAGTGATGACATCCTCGAGGGTCCGCTTCAGTTCCGCACCGTCGTTGACCTCGGGGCACACCACCACTTGGGCGTGGACCTCGATACCGGCCTTCAGTAGTTCTCGCAACCACCGGAGGCTCGTGGCCCCGCGCGGGTTACGCAGCATGTCAGATCGCAGCTCGGGGTTTGTGGTGTGGATTGATACGTAGAGGGGCGACAGGTTTTCGTCAATCACCCGTTCCAGGTCGAATTCGGTGAAACGAGTCAACGTGGTGTAGTTGCCGTAGAGGAATGACAGACGGAAGTCGTCGTCTTTGACGTAGAGGGACCGGCGCAGCCCCTTCGGCAATTGGTAGATAAAGCAGAACGTGCAGTGATTGTCACAGGTGCGAATTCGGTCAAAGACGGCCGAATCTATAGACAAGCCCAGCGGTTGCCCTGGCTCCTTGGTGATACGCACCTTGCGCTTGAGAGCCTCGCCGTCTCGCTGCAGCACGAGCGTGACGTCATCGCCATCAATCATTTGCTGGTACTCGATGATGTCGGTCGGCTCTACGCCATTGATCGAAATAAGGGCGTCACCGACGGCGACGTCGGCGAAGGACGCTGGGGAGTTCTCGGAAATGGCGGAAATGCGAGCGCCGGACACACCTCCAGCCTAGGGGCGAATCCAAAACCAAGGGAAACTAGGCTGAAGTCGTGAGTGTTCAGCGTGTTGTAGTTGCCGCCCCGCGGGGCTTCTGTGCCGGGGTCGAAAAGGCCATTAAGGCGCTGGACTGGATGACCCGGGTCTTTGATGCTCCGGTGTACTGCTACCACGAGATTGTCCACAACCAGTTCGTGGTCAACCACTTCCGATCACTCGGCGTCATCTTCGTCGATGATGTCGCTGACGTGCCACCAGGCTCGCCGGTGATGCTGAGTGCCCACGGCTCTCCCCCATCGGTCATTGCGGCCGCCCAAGAAAGCGGTGGCACTGTTGTGGATGCCGTCTGCCCGCTGGTTACCAAAGTTCATCACGAGATGAAGGTTCGCGCGAAGAAGGGCTACACCGTCCTCTACGTCGGCCACGAGGGGCACGAAGAAGCCGTTGGCACAATGGCCGTTGCTCCCGACGCTGTTCGCCTCATTCAGACTGAGCAGGACATCGATGACCTCGCTGGAGCGGAGGGTCCCTTTGCTCTTCTCTCCCAGACGACCCTCAGCATGGACGAGTGGCAGGGGCTGCGTGAGCACGCCACCGCTGTCTTCCCCGATATCTGGATGCCCAACCGATCGGACCTGTGTTTCGCCACCACGAATCGCCAAGGTGCACTGCGTGCCATCGCCGCCGAGGCTGACGCCGTTGTCGTTATCGGTTCGGCCAATTCATCGAACACGGTGGCGTTGACCAAGGTTGCCGAGAGCGCTGGCTGCCAGCGCGTCTACCGCATCAACGGAGTTGACGAGCTCCCTGATGATCTGAGTGGCGTCGTCGCCGTCACCGCGGGCGCGTCCGCCCCAGAGTCACTCGTGCTCGAAGTAATCACCCGGCTCAATCCCCGTGATGGCGTGGTCGAAGCTCAACAGGTTGTTGAGGACGAGTACTTCCCACCACCGCCAGAACTCCGCGAACTCCTACGACTGGTGGGCCTCGTGCTCGACGTTGCCCTCGGCGCCCCTGCCGCCAGTCAATTTGATGCTCAGAGCGACCGGGAATTCACCGCTGCACAGGTTCTCGCTCGATCGGTCTCATAACCACGGCAACGGACGCCCCGTTGCTAGGATTTGCAGGTGCGAACGGGCTCGCTTCCCAGTAGTGGGATGCGGAAACGGACGGATTTCGCTCCATCAGAACTACAAGCGCGTCGATACTCGGGTCGGCTCGAAACTACTAAGGAACAGAATGTCTCACGTTGACCTGGAAAAGAAGCGCAACAAACGCTTGCGACAGTACGCCATCGCCCAAGCGCAGGAGCGCTTCGACCGCGATTACCCCGGATTCCAGCCTGAAGAGATTCTCGTCTCGCTCTGCGCCTACGAAGAAGAAGCCAACATCGGTGCGGTGCTCGAAAAGATGCCCGCCGACATTGATGGCAAGCCCTACACCGTATTCGTCGTGGTCGATGGTGGTGACGACAACACTGCCGAGGTCGCCCGTCGCTACCCCGGCGTGAAGGTCTTCGAGTTCCCAGTGAACCTGGGACACGGCGTTGCCTTGCAGGTCACCTACCGCTACTGCGCCGCAAACGGCGTGAAGTACTGCCTCACCTTGGATGCCGACGGTCAGAACGACCCGGCCGAACTCCCCAATATTCTCGCGCCTCTCGCCAACAACACTGCGGACTTCGTGCTCACAAGCCGCGTTTTGGGTGAAGACAAGACCTCCGACGCCACCCGCAAGCTCGGTGTGCGCACTTTCTCGTTCATCGTGAACCGCATGTGCGGAACGAAGCTGACTGACACCTCGACCGGTTACCGAGGTCTGCGCGTGTCCATGTTGGCGCAGGCCGTGGACCACCTGATCCAGGACCAGTACCAGACCGCCGAGCTCCTTATTGTTTGCATGAAGCTCGGCTACCGCGCCGTTGACGTCCCCACTGTCTGGCACCCTCGTGCGTCGGGTACGACGAAGAAGGGCAAGAACTGGCTCTTCGGCTTCCGCTACGCCCGCGTGGTGTTCGGCACCTACGCCCGCGCTCGCAAGCTGCGCCGTACGGCCTAGTTTTCCAAGCTTTGCCTGTAGGCCGCCTGGAGCGACGCCTGTAATTCCTGAGTCTTTGCGGCGACCGCGCTGCGAGACACGCGACCTTCGTTTGACGCGGGCGCGAGTGGCTCGCCGACGACGATATTGACCTTTGGCAAGCGGTGACCGGGAATCCTTCCACCCGTTCCGGCGATGCCCACCGGAACCACCGACGCCTGCGTCCGTGCGGCGATGAACATTGCGCCGTCGTGCAAGTCCTCGATGATCGGACCATACTTGCGCGTACCTTCGGGGAAGAGAATAAGAGCGTGACCCGCGCGCAGCACCTCTTCAGCGGCACGCATCGCTTCGCGGTCCGCCGCACCGCGAGTGACTGGAAAGGCGCCAAGAGCGATCAAGGCGCCGCCCAGGACTGGTACGCGGAACAGGGACTCCTTCGCCATGAAAAACACTTTGCGAGGCGAGATGAACAGTGAAAAGGCGAAGTCCAAATTACTTCGATGCGTCGGTGCGACGAGCACTGGCCCATTGAGAGGAATATTTGATTGTCCCTCGACGGTTGGTCGAAACACCAACCACGCAACAGTCCGGATAACTCCCGCAACGACGTGGTAGAAAAACGACTTCTTAGGATTCAGTTGGAGCTGGTGTTCGTGTGGCATCGCACAATCTCCTCGACCACCTCAGTGATGGTCAGTCCAGTGGTGTCAATGACATGGGCGTCAGCCGCTTGACGCAACGGCGAAGCCTCTCGAGACTCATCGGCTTGATCCCGTCGAGCGATGGACGCACTGGTTTCGTCACCGCGTCGCTTGGCGCGCTCTTCGAGCGACGCCGTTAGAAAAATCTTGGTAGGCGCTTCGGGGAAGACGACAGTGGTTATGTCGCGACCCTCCACAACGACCCCGTGCGATTCAGCGGCGGCCATGGCCCGCTGTCGTTCCACCATCGCGGCTCGAACTAATGGCAGCGACGCCACAATGCTCACACCCTCATTCGTTTCGGGTGTGCGAAGCGCCACGGAGACGTCTTCGCCGTTGAGGAGAACCACTGGGCGCAATGCAATATCTGCAGTCGCCGCGAGAGCCAATACCGCAGCCTCGTCGGCCAGATCAACGCCGGCGCGCATTGCTAAGACGGTGACCGCCCGGTACATTGCGCCGGTGTCAAGGTAGGTCCAACCGAGCCT
Organism: Acidimicrobiales bacterium; assembly: GCA_036787185.1. Classification (GTDB taxonomy): domain Bacteria; phylum Actinomycetota; class Acidimicrobiia; order Acidimicrobiales; family RAAP-2; genus RAAP-2. The sequence goes on from DAIQPT010000004.1 coordinate 32,889, forward strand.
CTCGGCGACAGCGCGCGCGACCGTCGACTTCCCTGATCCAGCAGGTCCATCAATACCAATAATTTGATCGGTCATTGGAGCGACTCCAGGTGCTCAAAGAAGTCGGGGTACGACGACGCAACGGTATCCGCTCCGGCAATGGAGGCTCCGGAACCGGCCGCACCCGCCACTGCCGCCGACATGACGATGCGGTGGTCAAGATTCGCATCAATTGAGAATGGGTGAAAATTCGCTGCAGAGCCGAGTCCTTCGATAAAGAAGTCATCACCCTCAGCCCACGCTTTGGCCCCCACGGCCCGCGCCAGCATCAGGCAGCCTTCGAACCGATCCGATTCCTTGAGGCGCAACTCACCCATGTCTCGAAAGACCGAAATTCCTTCAGCGGCCGCGGCAGCGATAGCCAATATGGGAGCCTCGTCGACGGAGGGTATCTCCTCGGAGTGAATTTCGGTCGCGATCAACGCCGAGCTGCGCGCCTCCAAGGTGGCAATGCCGGTGGTGAGGTCTCCGCTGATGTCGGCGCCCATTCGGCGAAGCACCGGAAGGAATCCAATGCGTTCCGGTGAGGTTTCTACGTCAAAGACTCGAATGGCGCAGTCTCGCCCAATGGCTCCCAGGGTTATGAAGAAAGCCGCCTGCGAAGGGTCCCCCGGTACGGTCCAGGCTCGCGCCCGTGGTCGGCCTGGCTGGAGAGTTATTCGCCGACCACTGTCGTGGTCAACGCTCTCAACTCTTAATCCGGCAAGACGCAGCATGTCTTCTGTGGCCGTTCGAGTCTTCTTCAGTTCAATGACTTCGGTCGACCCCGTCGCCGACAGGCCCGCCAGCAGTAGTGCTGATTTCACCTGTGCGCTTGGCACGGGCAGTGTGTAGGAGATGCCGTGGAGTGGACGACCCGTGATCGCCAGCGGTGGTGTTTCACGGTCACCGTGACCGCTGATCGATGCCCCCATCAAACGCAGTGGGATGGCCACTCGATCCATCGGCCGACGCGAGAGTGACGGGTCACCGGTGAACACGTGGAGGCCATCGACTGGCGCCACGACGCCACTCATGAGTCGAATAGTTGTCCCAGAGTTTCCACACGACAAGGGCGTTTCGACCGCTCGTAAGCCATCGTCGGGCCCGACCACGCGACCCGAGGTTCCCGACAGTTCAACGGTGGCACCGAGCGCTTCAACGATCGCGCCCGTACCCTGAACATCATGTCCGGTGGAGAGCCCCTCAATGGTGCTCTCCCCCGCTGCGAGCGCACTCAGAATGAGGGCGCGATGCGAGGCGCTCTTGTCGCCGGGTACGCGAATATCACCGCGGAACGATGAGCCTGATTGAACGTCAATTGTCGTCATTGCGTCCTCGCTGCAAGAAATCCGTTGTTCGCCAATGCGCCGATGAGTTCATCGGCCTGATTCCGATCGACCGTGAGGAGCAAGGTTCCTGCTGACCCTTCGATGCCGTGGGCAATTTCGATGTCGTAGATATTGATGCCCTGTTCCGATGCGACCATGGTGATTGCCGCCAAGACGCCAGGACGGTCCGGCATGGGAATGCGGAGCTGGACGAGCGCCTCACTCGCAAGACTGCGTCCCGGGAGCTGACGCCTCGCCAGTGATGCGGCGGTGAGCGAGGCCATGACGGCCGATGTGTCGTTGCTCAGCAGGGCATGTCGCAATCGGTCAATTCTCGACTCCATATCGTCGAGAGAATCAATAATCGCGACCTTGTTTTGAAACAGAATGTCCGGCCAGATTGTGGGGTCACCAGCCGCAATTCGAGTCATGTCGCGAAAACCACCGGCGGCCAACTGGAGCAGAACGGCATCTTCCTTAGCGGCCTCGGCTGCGTGGTTCATCAGTGCGCCGGCCAACACGTGGGGAACATGACTGGCGATCGCAACAAGTCGGTCATGGTCGAGTGCCGACACCGCAATCACGGAAGCCGACAGTTCGCGGAGCCACCCGTGCAGACGGGCGTAGCGATCGGCGTCCGTGCTGTCAGTTGGGGTAAGAATCCAAGTGCACCCTTGGAATAGGTCCGCGCGAGCACCTTTGATACCGCGAAGCTCAGACCCCGCCATCGGGTGCCCACCAAGAAACCGCGGATCACTAATCGCCCCAACAATTTCTCGTTTGACGCCCGCCACGTCTGTCACGATTGTGTCGCCACCAACCAGTGGAAGCACCGATGCCACAACCTCAGGAACAGCCCCGGCTGGCGTGGCAACGACGACCAGAGACACTCGTTCATCAAGTTCGGTGCTGTCAATGACTGCGAGCGATAGCGCTTCGGCAACAACGGCCGGGTCGGCATCAAATCCCGTCACCGCCCAACCGGCATGGCGGAGCGCAAGTGCGACGGACGAGCCAATCAGCCCGAGTCCGACAATGTGCGCACTGCGGTTAGTCAAGGTCGCTCCGTAATGATGCCGCATCTCTGAGGTACGCGTGCCGGATGTCGGAGCGTGCCTTGTCGGTCGACACGTGCATCATTACGCGAATGGTCATTGCCATGCTGTCGGGCACGGGAATCTCTGACGCACACATCAGGGGAACGTCGGCAAACCCGGCGTCTCGAGCCGCCGTGGCCGGAAACGTCGCGGTCAAATCTGCCGTGCTCGTGAAGAAGACGCTAATGACGTCATCGGTGTGCACGCCGTTTCTGGCGAGCATCGCAGTGAGCACTTCAACGGTGGCGTCGCTAATCGCCGGCACCGAGTTCTCATCGACAGTGATTGCACCGCGTATGGCCCGAACCGTTGAAAAAGTCATGATGGCATCGTAGATGCGATTTCGGGGGTGACACCAACCGACTCCATCAGTTTTCGCACCTCGGCGTGGGCCAGCTCTCGGTATTCGCCCGGTCGAAGGGTCGTATCGGTCAGAGGTCCAATACGTGTTCGAACGAGCCGAAGCACGTGATGACCAACGGCGTCACACATCCGGCGGACCTGCCGATTACGCCCCTCGTGGATGACAATCTTGATGAGACCTTCGCTGACGCGCGCCACTTGGGCTGGCGAAGTCACCCCGTCTTCCAGTTCAACGCCCTCACGCAACGTCCGTAGCGCGTGGGCGGAGGGGTCGCCCTCGACCATCACGAGATACTCCTTCTCAACGCCCGAGGACGGGTGCGTCAAGAGATGAGCCAGTCGCCCATCGTTGGTCACGAGGATTAGTCCTTCGGTGTCCATATCGAGGCGCCCTACGGGAAACACCCGTGCGTCATCTGGCACGAGCTCCAAGATTGTCGGCCGACCTTGGGGGTCGAACGCAGTCGTCACAACGCCCGTTGGCTTATTCACTAGGTAGTACACCTTGGCGGGATCGATGGCGACGAGCCGGCCATCTACGCAGACCACGTTGACGACCGGGTCGACTCGATTTCCTAGTTCCGCGCGTCGACCATCAATAGTCACGCGACCCTCGGAAATCAGAATTTCGCACGTGCGGCGAGAGCCGTAGCCGGCCTGTGCCAGCACCTTTTGTAGCCGCTCGCCGGTGGTGTCTTCCATCTACGAAGCGTCAGTTGCGTCGGCGACGTCGAGTGACCCGGCGAGCTCTGCGGCCAGCGCAATGGCGGTGTCGACGGGCTCCATGAAGTTTTCAATGGGTGGCAGTTCATCGAGTGACGCCAAGCCCAGTCGATCGAGGAATGTTTCCGACGTGCCGTAGAGGATGGGCTGGCCAGGACCCGAGGCGCGCCCCTTCTCCTCGATGTAACCGCGCTGCTCGAGGAGTCGAGCAACACCGTCGACGTTGACGCCACGCAGCGCCGTAATTTGGGCGCGCGAAATTGGCTGTCGGTAGGCAATGATGGCCAGTGTTTCCAACGCAGCCGAACTCAATCGGTGCGACACGTCACGGTTTGCGAACTTGCTCACCCATTCAGCCACGTCAGGTGACGATTGCAAGATCCACCCACTGGCCAATTCGGCAAGCTCAAAACCACGACGCTCTTCGCGCAGTTGCGCGCGGAGTGCCCGGAGCGTCTCCTGCACCGTAGCGGCATCGGTCTCGGCAACATCGGCGAGCTCTTCTGCCGAAATCGGTTCGATGGCGACCGTGAGCATTGCTTCTAGCTTCTGTTCGAGTGAATTCTCATCCCTCATAACTGTCCACCCTTCCTAGATCCAGTCCGTTTGCGTCGGTAATCCACGTAATGTCCACGTCACCGAAGGTTGCGCCCTGACCCAGCTCCAGGTGACCGAGCTTGCAGAGTTCAAGAAGCGCAAGGAAGTGCACAATGATCTCAATGCGCGTTTCAAGGCCCGCCGTGAGGTCGCGGAACGACAAGGTCCCCATGGTGGGAAGGCGCTGGGCCAGCTGAACCACCGTTTCAGCGACGGTGACGGCGTCCACCGTGACGTGGTTGAGGCGAACTACGGGAACGGGCTTCTCTTCGACACCACGCAAGTACGCCTGCGCCAGCATCGCCGGTGTCACCCCAGCGAGAAGATCTGGAGGTTGCACGACAAAACCCTCGTCGATACCTCGAAGGCGTGGGTATGACCGAGCCGCTCGTTCAAACAGGGAGACAAAGGAGTCGGACAGCGCGGCGTACGTGCGGAGCTCCAAGAGTCGCGCAAGGAGCACGTCGCGCTCTTCCCAGCCCACGAACTCCTCGTCAGGCTCAGTCGATTCACGACCGGGAAGCAGTCGCTGGCTCTTCATCTCCAGCAAAATTGCGGCAATCAAGAGAAACTCGGACAGTTCCTCGACATCGATTGCGACCGATTCGTCGCGGAGGTGCCCCACAAACGCATCCACCAAGGGCGCGAGAGGGATGTCGAGGACATCGACGTCGTGCGCCGAGATCATTTGAAGCAGCACTTCTATGGGGCCGCTAAACGACGGCGTCGTCACGACGTAGGTCATGGCGAATACATTAGTTCGCCGAACTGTCTCGTAGAATTCGGGTATGCGCGTCCTTTCTGGTATTCAGCCTTCGGGCACCCCCCACATTGGTAACTATCTGGGGGCCCTGCGCCAGTGGGTTGACGCCCAAACCGCCGACGCCTTCTACTGCGTTGTTGACTTGCACGCGCTCACCCTCGAAATCGATCCCGCCGCCCTGCGCAGCCAGACCTGGGACACCGTGGCGGCACTTCTCGCCTCAGGTTTGGACCCGGACCTCTGCACGCTCTTCATTCAAAGCCAAGTGCCCTACCACGCTCAAATGAGCTGGCTGCTCGAGTGTGTGGCCTCGTATGGCGAACTCACCCGCATGACGCAATTCAAGGAGAAGTCGGGTCGCCAGGAGGGCTACCGTGTTGGTCTCTTGACGTACCCCGTCTTGATGGCCGGCGACATTCTTCTCTACGACGCTGAACAGGTGCCGGTGGGCGACGACCAACGCCAGCACCTAGAGCTCACTCGAGACCTCGCGGAGCGTTTCAACAACCGCTACGGCCACACCTTTACGATTCCGGTGGGCGTGCAGCCCAAGGCCGCCGCGCGAGTAATGGACCTCCAAGAGCCAACCCGCAAAATGTCAAAGTCACTGGCCAGCCCACTCGGCACCATCTACATGTTCGACGAGCCAGCTGAAATTGAAAAGAAAATCAAGAAGGCCGTCACGGACACTGACGGTGAGGTTCGTTACGACTGGGACGCCAAGCCCGGCCTCTCGAATCTGCTCGAAATCTTTGCTGCCTTCACGCGGGACACCCCCGAAGCAATCGCGGATCGCTACACCCGCTACGGCGACCTCAAGAAAGATGCCGCCGAGGCCGTTATTGCAGGCCTCGCGCCCATTCGTGAGCGCTACCTCGATCTTCGAGCCGACGAGACGACCCTGCAGTCAGTGGCTGCCCGAGGGGCAGAAAAGGCCTCCACCGTGGCCGGTGAGCGCTTCCGAGCCGCAGCCGCCGCTATGGGTCTCGTCTAAACCAAGAGCGAAAGCCACCATCGCGTGGCGTCATTGAAGAGCGCATCCCAGACGTGGAATGCGTAGCTCGAGATGAAGAGTGCCACCAACAAAAACGGCAGCGCACGCTGACGCACGTCGAAGTACCGAGGGAGCTGGCGTCGCGGAATAATGCCCTCAATCAGGGCTGAGCCATCAAGTGGTGGGATCGGGATCAGGTTGAATATCGCCAATGACAGATTCGTCAAACCTACGTATTGACCGGCCAGAAACCACCCGGCCGAGAGCGCAACGTGCAATCCGTACCACGACATCGCCAAACCCACGGCCGACAGGGTGATATTGGTCAGAGGTCCCGCCAGCGAGACCAGCACCGATTGCCATCGAGGGTGTCGTAGCCGATTGATCGACACAGGAACCGGCTTGGCCCATCCAAAAAGTGGAGCGTGCATGATCCACAACACTGCTGGCAGCAACAGTGACCCGACGGGGTCAATGTGCCGCATTGGATTGAGATTCAATCGGCCCTGCTCCTTGGCCGTGTTGTCACCGAAAAGATACGCCACCCAGCCGTGACTGACCTCGTGCAAGACGATTGAGGGAATCAGGACTATCAAAAACCACAGATTGGACACGTTGGCTCCTCAGCGGACGGCGCGGGGGTGCGCCGATTCGTAGGCCCGTTGCAACGATGCTACCGAAACAGCCGTGTACACCTGGGTGGTCGAAATGCTGGCGTGTCCCAGAAGTTCTTGCACCACGCGGATGTCGGCGCCGTGCGCCAGCATGTGAGTCGCACAACTGTGGCGGAAGACGTGCGCGCTGATGGTTGACCGATCGATGCCGGCGTCCAGCGCTCGCTTGGCAATAATTAGATCGATTCCCTGGCGCGACAATGGACCGCCGCGGTTGTTCAGAAACACCCGAGAGGTCGGCCTTCCCTTGGGGAACGATGCGCGCCCTTCGGCTACGAGGTAACTACGAAGCGCCGATTGCAGCGAACGACCCATTGGCACCAGTCGCTGCTTCGACCCCTTGCCGGTGACACGGATGAGCTCCTCGTCGAAGTCGAGGTCTTCAATTGAAAGTCCCACAACCTCGCTGACACGGGCGCCCGTGCCGTAGAGCAGTTCAAGGAGGGCCCGGTCCCGTCGATCGATTGGCGTCCCGCCAGACAGAGAATCCAGCAACTGCCCTATGACGTGCTCCTCTAGAGGCTTGGGCAAACTGCGACCCCGCCGACTTGGCTTGAGCCCAGCCGCGGGATCGACCACGAGGACCCCCTCCTCGGAAAGGAATCCAAGGAAGCCACGCAGGCTGGCCACGGCGCGTGCGACCGAGGACGGCGCTTTGTGCTCACGTAGGACATTGACGTACCGCTCGAGGTCGTCGGTGCTGAGGGCGTCCAGCGCCACCTGCTGCGCCGATAACCACTCGTCAAACTGCACGATGTCGCGTTCGTACGACTCAACCGTTGCCCGACTCCGACCTTTCTCGACGACCAGCCATTCGAGATAGTCGCGTCGTGCGCTGTCAGTGATGCCCATGCAGCAACAGGTAGTGATGAAAGGCCAACGCAGTCGTCGCATCGATGGGTTGGTCACTGTCGAGATAGGCCCGCACCGCCGCCTCATCCCACCAGGCAATGCTCGACCGTCGCTCCTCAGGCCCAAGGGGTGTTCGCTCAACCTCGGTCAAATCACGAGCCTCAAAGAGGTGCATCACTTGATTCGTCCAACCCGGTGAATTGAGGGTCCGAGCGAATCGCTGCCACCGGTCGGCGGCGATGCCCATTTCCTCGGCCAGCTCCCGCTTGGCGACCGCGAAATCATCGTCCTCACCGGCATCAATGGTGCCCGCGGGGATTTCCCACAATTCGGTGTCAATGGTCGCACGATATTGGCGAATGACCCCAACACGGTTCCGATCGTCAATCGCCAATATCGCAACAGCGCCGCGATGGGTGGCCACATCGCGCTCAAAAGTTTCGTCACCGTCGGTGACGGTGCGACGTTCGACGGCAAAGACGAACGATGACAGAAGTGGCTCAGTCGCGACGACTTTCAGCCGGTGCGTCACAACGACGAAGCAACTTCCGCAGGGTCGATAATGTGCGGTGAACGCCCCTCGGCCCGCTCGTCTGCGGCCACGATCAGTCCGTAGAACAGAGGATGTGGACGGTCAGGACGTGACTTGAACTCAGGATGCGCTTGAGTTCCAACGAAATACGGGTGCGATGGTAACTCGACGAACTCAACCAGTCGACCGTCCGGCGAGGTTCCGCTGCAGCGCAGGCCGCCGCGTTCAAAGTCTTCAATAAATCGCGCGTTGAACTCGTAGCGGTGACGGTGACGCTCCGAAACGACCTCTGAACCGTACAAGCCGGCCACGATGGAACCTTCCGCCAGCATGGCTGGGTACGCGCCAAGGCGCATGGTGCCACCCATGTCAGTCACGTCCGCCTGTTCTTCCATCAGTGCGATAACGGGCGCAGACGTCGTCAGTGAGAATTCGGTTGAGTGCGCGTCAGCCAGGCCAAGGACGTGTCGGGCGTATTCGATGACCATGATCTGCATGCCGAGGCAGATGCCCAACAGTGGAATGTTGTGTTCACGCGCAATCGCCGCCGACGCAATCATGCCCTCAATACCACGTTCGCCGAATCCACCGGGAATAACAATGCCGTCGAGCTGGCGAATACGAGCGGCGTCAATCTCCGACGGCACGCGCTCGGCCTCGAGCCACACGAGCTCTGTCTTGGCGCCAATGGCGAAACCGGCGTGGCGAACTGACTCGGCCACCGACAAGTAGGCGTCAGCCATGGTCACATACTTACCGATGATGCCAATGGAAAGGGTGCGGTTGGTGTGGTGGACGCGGTTGACGACGTCCTCCCATCCGGAGAGGTCAATCGGGTGTGCGGCAACGTCAATACCCAAGGTGTCGCACACGCGGGTGTCAAGACCTTCCTCGTACATTGTGATCGGGATGTCGTAAATGCTCGGTGCGTCAATGGCCGAGATAACAGCGTCGTTCGGCACGTCGCACATCAGCGAAATCTTCCGCTTCAGTCCTTCGCTAATGGGCTGGTCGGAGCGGCACACGATGACGTCAGGCTGGATACCGTACGAACGAAGTTGCGTCACCGAGTGCTGTGTCGGCTTGGTCTTCTGCTCCCCCGAAGGTGCCAGGTAGGGCACCAGTGTCAGGTGGACGTAGCAAACGTTATTGCGACCGGCATCACGACGGAACTGACGAATGGCCTCAATAAAGGGCACGATTTCCATGTCGCCAACGGTGCCCCCGATTTCAACGATGGCCACATCGGCCCCAACGGTCCCCAAGCGACGGATACGATCCTTGATTTCATCGGTGATGTGCGGGATGACCTGGACCGTCTTGCCGAGGTAGTCACCACGGCGCTCCTTGGCGATCACCTTCGAATAAATCGAACCGGTCGTCGTGTTCGACGAACGCGACAGCGACTCGTCAATGAATCGTTCGTAGTGTCCGAGGTCAAGGTCCGTCTCGGCACCGTCGTCAGTAACGAATACTTCGCCGTGCTCACCGGGGTTCATGGTGCCGGGGTCGACATTCAGGTAGGGGTCGAGTTTGCACATCGTGACCTTGAGGCCACGGGCCTTGAGGAGGCGACCAAGCGACGAGGCGGTGAGCCCCTTTCCCAGGGAGCTTGACACTCCACCGGTGACAAAAACGTACTTAGTCATTCCGTATCACAAGGCTTCACGGAGCATCATCTTAGTTGCTCCACCCCCGGTGAGGGTGTCTAGTTATTCGACGCTAAAAGTCGCTGGGCCAGGGCCACAGCTTCCTCGGTAATGGCATCCCCCGCCAGCATTCGGGCAATTTCGCGGACGCGGAAGGGTCCGGTCACCTCTGTCACGGTGGTGCGCGTAATCCCGCCATCAACAGACTTTTGGATAACAAAGTGGTGCTGCGCCTTCGCGGCAACCGATGCCAGGTGCGTGACGGCAATCACCTGTTGACGCTGACCAAGCTCGGCTAGGCACGCCCCAATCTGCTGGGCCACCTGACCACCGATGCCGGCATCGACTTCGTCAAATACGGCAACGAGATGATCGTCGTCGGCCACGAGGGACAATGCCAGAAGTACCCGTGAGAGCTCACCGCCACTCGCCAGGGCCTGCAATGGACCCTCCGCCTGCCCAGGATTGGGAGTGAAGAGAATCTGTGCGTCCGACCCATCGAGACCGTCAACGACAAATCGGAGGGTGGCATTAGGGAGGGCCACGCGCGGCAATTGTGCTCGCACCGCATTCGTAAGACCCACCGCGGCGAATTCACGGGCTTTACGAACCTCCTGCGCCGCTGAGCGCTCTCGTGCCTCGAGATCGGCGATCTCGGCATCTAAGCCACTGAGACGGCTCATCGCCGTCGCCAACTGCTCAGCGGCCTTCTGGGAGGCCTCGCCGTGCGCAATAACATCAGCCAGCGTGGGTCCGTATTTCCGAACGAGCGACTGCAACAGAGCAATACGGTCTTGCAGGGCATCAAACCGCTCACCATCAATGGCATCCGGATTGGCTAACGAACGCAAATCACTGACTGCGTCTCGAGTGCTGTTCAAACACGATCGAAGGGACTCGCGGACACCCTCGAGAGCGGGCGAATGTGGGAGGGCCTGCACCAAGGCGGCGAACCGACTCAGAACCGCGTCATCACCATCCCCGTCGAGCCCCTCGGCGACCATAGCGATTCCAGCTTGGGCGTCAATGAGTTCGGTGAGCCCCTGGAGTTCGTCGAGGGATCGGTGGAGTTCGTCGGCATCGACAATCTGAGCGTTGTCGATTTCACTGGCCTGAAAACGCAGAAACTCGAGCTCCCGTTCACGGGTTGCGGAGTCTCCCCCACCCGCCCGCCGCTCCTCATACGCTTCGCGAAGTGAGTGACGAATGCCGTCAAGTTCGGTCGTGTCGACGCCACCTGCCCGGTCAATGATGCGCACAATTTCTGCCCGATTGCGCAGAGCGAGTGAGTCGTGTTGTCCGTGAATAACGATGAGCTTCTGCGACGCTTCACGAAGGAGATCAACGCTCGTTGGCGCGCCATCCAGCGTGCTGCGAAGTCGTCCCGATGCCCCCGATTCGCGGGCGAACACCCGCTCTTGGCCGGCGTCGTCAAAGAGCGCGGTGGCCCTCGACTCATTGGTCAAGGCGTACCGCGATGAACCACCATCGGCGCCAAGACTGAGCTCCAGCGCGCCCAAGAGAAGCGTCTTACCCGCGCCAGTTTCTCCGGTGATGACATTGAAGCGTTCACCAAAGTGGACCCGGGCCTCCTCGATGACCCCGAGACTCCGAGCGTAGAGTTCGACCAGTTGCGATTTAGGCATGGCCCTCTCGAAGACTGGCGCGCAGACGCAGGCCCATATCGAAGGCCCCGCTCCGAACGACCCGCACCGGTGTTGGACTCTTGCGCACCAGAACGGATTCGTCGGGGCGAAGTGTTCCAATGACGTGCGAGTCAGCCACGACGACGGCCGATTTACCACCGGCGATCAAGCGAATAGTGCGGTGATCGCCCACAACAATTGAGCGGTCGATGGTGAAGTGTGGCGCCACTGGAGTCAGCGTCATGACGGGAAGATCCGCGTCTACCATCGGCCCACCCGCCGAGAAGTTATATCCGGTGGAACCCGTTGGCGTTGCCACCATGACACCATCGGCGCTGTAGGTAAAGAACTCCTCATCGTCGACGTAGGTCGTCACTCGCACCATGTGTCCGGGGGCTTCACGCTCGACAACGACTTCGTTAAACGCGAAATACTTTTCTCCAGAGAGGAGTTCGATTTCCAGAGCCAAACGATCGACAGCATCCTGGTGGCTGCGGGCCGCGAGAATGCTGGCAATTACGTCCGCCGCATCAACGTCCAGGAGGAAGCCGACCCGGCCGAGGTTGACTGCCAGGATGCGGGCCCCGCTGGCGTGCGCCAAGCGGGCTGACCGCAAGAAGGTGCCATCCCCACCAAGGGAGACGACGAGTGACTCTGAGTCAAGCGTGAATGGCGGAAGGTCGCCATCAAGGAGCGCCAGGGACGCGGCGATTCCGTGTGAACCGAGGGTGGCGATGGCGTCGTTCGCCAAGTCAACCGCGTCGTGGCGGGACGTGAACGCAGTGAATAAAACCGTCGACATGGCACTCCTCCGGATTCATCGTAGTTTGCTACCGTCTCAACGGTGCGCCGCAGGAGCCGCAAACGCGTAGTGCGTGTTAGGCGATACTTGGTGTCGAAGGCGGGACTTGAACCCGCACGCCCTTTCGAGCACTAGCCCCTCAAGCTAGCGTGTCTGCCATTTCACCACTTCGACGTGGGTTTTCAGTCTAGCCAAAAACGACAACCCCCGTTACGACTGGCCGGCAACTCCCCAGTTCGTCACGCTGTCAACCAGCGCTTCCAGCGAATTCACTGGAACGACATTCTCCACGGCGGTCGACCAGACGACAAGCGCCGGTGGGGTGAAGAGTGGTCGCACAATGAAGGACTTGGCAACGGCCTGGTCGACCATTGACCAGGCGGTGAGAGCCGTTACCGGATTAAAGGTGGCCAATGCTGTTGACACCAGCGACGCCATAGACGAAATCGAAGTGTTTACCGCGAATGACGATTTGCTTCGTGAAGACAGGAAGCTTTCCGCAGGGACTACCGGATTGATGTCAGTGGGTCGCTCAACGATCGCGACGTCGGCACCGCCGGCGGCGGCCAAGGCACTCGCAGCGACATCGGAGGCGCACTGGTGAAGCGTCGTTTGAACTCCAAGTGATCGCCACTGGGCACGAATCGCATCGGTGGTCGCACGATCAACAGGCGACTGACCAGTCGCCACCGACAGCGTCACCGGCTTTCCCTTGAAAGTCAGCCAATGATTGATCCGGCGGTAGCCATGCGACGCGAGCCACTGTTCCCCACAACGAACACAGTCCGCGACCACCGACGTAGCACTGGTGGCACCAGTAACGCCCGTAACGCCCGCCACCATGCCCGTGGAGGGGTTTCCCGGCTCTCCCTGAGCAAACAGGGCTGAGCTTGCCGGTGTTGGCACCAACGTCTCCGTACCGAAGAGATCTTTAATCAGCGCATGGCGGTCGATTAGCAGCGACCAGGCTCGACGGAGTGCAACTGACTTTGTTGAGGATTCGTGAGGAGCGAACTGCACCTCTTCAATAACGTTCTGCGACGTAATCGCGCCCGTGAGTAACGGGTGTTGGGTGAGCGACATCACTGAACTCGAAGAAAATTGTGGTTCATAGGCCACGTAGAGTTGGCCCCGAGCTGGGAGTAACGAACGGGTGGTGATGGTGACGCGCTGAATGCGGTTGAACGAGAGTGTCCAGTGTGGATTTGCTTCGAGGACCACCGAGCTAGCCGTTGCGCTCACGATTCGGTAGGGACCCAGGGTTACCATTCGCGTCAAACTCGACGGAGCGCAGGTCGAGTGGGATCCGTGAAAGCCAACGTCACGAAATAGTTGGTTCCACGCGGCGTACGGCCGCGAGAAGACGGCCGTCACTGACGTACCGGTCTTGTCCGCGACCATCGAGCTGATGTCTTGGTAGCCAACTCGTGTGACTGACGTCGAGCTGCGCCCCGCTTTCCACCAGTCAATGAGATCGGTGGCGGAGAATTTGACACCATTCGACCACGCCATGGCCGGCGAGATTGCGTACACGACGGTCTCGGGGTTCAACGAGACCAATTCGGCCGACGAGATCGCCCCGCCCTCGCCCTGCACCGTGTCGTTCGTTGACGTCACAAAGGCCGAGGGCAAGATGATGTCATCGATGGCCAGCGTGGCATCAGAAGTGCCTTGCGCAAGTGGCGAGCAGCCCGTGATTGGTCCCGGCACGGAAATCGTCACCGAGGACGATGTTGCTCCGGAGGCCCCGCTTGCCGAGATCAGAACCCCGACGAGGAGCGAACAGCCAACTAGCGCGACAACGCCGCGTCTCACAAAGTTCCTAACGAACTATTGCAGGCGAAGGTCAAGCGTCAACGTTGCGAACGCGAACACCAATGCCACGGCAATCGTAATGCGGTCAAGATTGCGTTCAACGACCGTCGAACCAGCAGCCATCGTGTTCACCGAGCCACCCATGAGGTCAGAGATGCCACCGCCACGTCCCGAGTGCAACAGCACGAGAAAAATGAGGGCAACGGCCGAAATGGCCTCAATACCAATGAACACCCATGTAAACATCACGACCTCCGGTTAGCGCTTGCCATCGTAGCAGTCGTCAGCAGCGTGAGCGATGGCCACGAAGGATTCGGCCTTCAGCGAGGCGCCGCCGACCAAGAAACCGTCTACTTTGCCCTCCGCGATGATCGACGCGGCGTTTTCAGCGTTGACGGAGCCTCCGTAGAGGACCCGCGCATCGCCCAAGGACAGGCTGGCGGCAACAGCACGAACGTGGTCGGTCATGTCGCGAACCTGCTCGGTTGTCGCGGTCAGGCCCGTTCCGATTGCCCAGACGGGTTCATAGGCAATGACAACCTGGGCGCGGAACTTTTCTTCCAGGCCCCCGAGCGCTGCTTCCAACTGCGCCTGCACGAAGTCGTTTTGCGTACCCTCTTCACGGACTGCGAGCTCTTCGCCAACGCACAGCACGGCCACCAGGCCGTGACGCACAATCGTGCGGAGCGTCTGAGCGACGACCTCGTCAGTCATGCCGTACATCGCGCGGCGCTCCGAGTGGCCCACCAAGACTGACTGCACGCCAAGGCGTCGCAACATCGGTGCCGACACCTCACCGGTGTGAGCGCCACTGTCATTGCTGTTGACGTGCTGTGCGGCAACGGTCAGCGGCATCTTGTCAGACTCGACAACCGAGGTCACTGAGCGCAGATCCACGAAGGGTGGTGCGACGACGAGTTCGGCGTGTTCGACTGGCTTGTTCTTCAGAAGAACACCAATTTGCTGCATCAGGTGAATGCCCTCAACGAAGTCGAGATTCATCTTCCAGTTGCCAATTACCAGTGGCTTGGTCATTACTTGCTGCTTTCGCGGAGAGCCTTCAAACCAGGCAGATCGCCCAGTTCCACAAATTCCAGTGAAGCACCGCCACCGGTTGAAACAAAGCTGACCTGATCTTCGAGGCCGTAACTCTGAATAGCCGCCACCGAGTCGCCGCCGCCGATGACGGACACTGCCGAAGAGGCCGCCACGGCATTCGCCACGGCCTTGGTGCCTTCCGCCAATCGGGGGTCTTCGAAAACGCCCATGGGGCCGTTCCACAGAATCGTGGCGGCCTTACTGATGATCTCACAGAAGGCGTCGCGCGTCTTCGGGCCGATGTCAAAACCTTCGAAGTCATCGGGAATGTTTTCGCCGAAGACCGTCACCGCGTCAGGTCCACCGTCGGGGCCAAAAGGCACACCAAGGGGCAGTCCAATGGCGTCAACAGGAATTTCAACCTTGCCCGTTTCCAGCAACGCCGCACATGAGTCGAGATAGCTGGCGTCAAACAAGGAGCCACCGATGGTGCGACCCTGTGTGACTTCAAAGGTGTAGGCCATGCCGCCACCGACAATGACCGTGTCGGCCTTTTCCGCCAACACCTTCACAATGCCCAACTTGTCCTTGACCTTGGCACCACCGACAATGGCCACAAAGGGGCGCGCGGGGGTTTCGAGCAACGTCTGAAGCGTCTCAACTTCGCGAAGGAGGTTGGGACCGGCTGCGCTGGGGATCAACGTCGGAGGAATCATGATTGAAGCGTGTTCACGGTGCGAGGCGCTAAACGCCTCGTTGATGTAGTAGTCGAAGCCTTCGACCAACGACGCACCAAACGCGGGGTCGTTGGCTTCCTCGCCCGGGTTGAATCGGAGGTTTTCGAGAAGCTCGACGTCAGGGCACAACTCTGCCAAACGACGACGCACGGGTGCCACGGAGTACTTCTCAACGACCTCGCCCTTGGGTCGGCCAAAGTGCGTGCACGCAACAACCGTTGCGCCGCGGGCCAGCAGGTCCTCAAACAATGGCAACGTAGCCCGGATGCGGAAGTCATCGGTGACTTCGAGCTGTCCATTCACCTCGGCAACAGGGCAGTTGAAGTCAACGCGTACCAGAACGCGCTTTCCTTCCAGACTCCCCCATCGTTCGTAACTTGGGAGAAGTGCCATCGTTACTTGCCGATGCGGTTCGTCAGGTCGACGAGACGGTTGGAGTAGCCCCACTCGTTGTCGTACCAACCGAAGATCTTGACCAGGCTCTGGCTGTCGTTGATCTTCTGCACCATCGTCAACTTGGAGTCGAAGGTGCATGATGCGGGTGAACCGACGATGTCCGACGACACAATGGGCTGGTCGGTGTAGACCAAAATGCCCTTGAGCGCGCCTTCGGCTGCCGCCTTGAAGGCAGCGTTGATTTCCTCCACCGTCGTGGTACGCACGATGGCGGTGAAGTCGGTGATCGAACCGTCCTGCACGGGCACGCGCAGCGACGTACCGTCCAGCTTGCCCTTCATGGCTTCCAGGACGAGGCTGGTGGCGCGAGCGGCACCGGTTGACGTGGGCACAATGTTGACGGCAGCAGCGCGAGCGCGACGCAGGTCGGGGTGCGCGACGTCGAGCAGGCTCTGGTCGTTGGTGTACGCGTGGATCGTGTTCATCAAACCGGTCTCAATGCCCGCGAGGTCGTCCAAGACCTTCACCATGGGCACGAAGCAGTTCGTCGTGCACGAGGCGTTCGACACAATGTTGTGCTTCGCAGCGTCGTAGGTGTCGTCGTTGACGCCAACCACGAACGTCGCGTCAACTTCCGTGGCGGGGGCTGAAATGATGACCTTCTTGGCGCCAGCTTCGAGGTGGGCGGCAGCCTTCTCACGGGTCGTGAAGAAGCCCGTTGACTCGATAACAACATCGATGTCCAATTCACCCCACGGCAGGTCGGCGGGGTTGCGCTGAGCGAAGATCTTGATTTCCTGGCCACCAACGGTGATGGCCTCATCGTTGTGGGTCACGTCGAGGTCCAGGATGCCCTGCGTTGAGTCGTACTTCAGCAAGTGGGCGTTGGTTGCGGCAGGCGTCAAGTCGTTGACGGCGACTACCACGATGTTGGGGTTGTTGAGTGAGGCGCGCAGGTAGCTGCGTCCAATACGACCAAAACCATTAATTGCTACACGTGTCGCCACTGTGATCTCCTTCAAGTAGGGGGATGTCTAAGACCGCAGACCACGCTGACTGCCCTTCAATGTTCCCACAAATGGGCGGGCAAATTTTCTACTGTCGCGTAACTTTCATTTTCCCAAGCGGCGCGAAGGCCAATAATGGCCGAAGTCTGCACCAACATCAGTGGGAGCGATAAAGGCTATCGGGGAATGTCGCGGTGGAACACCGGGGCCGTAATGCCCAGTCGACGACGAATCTCTTCGGCGATCGCGACCGAACGATGCTTCCCGCCGGTGCATCCGATAGCAATTGAGAGGTAGGACTTCCCCTCCTTGGCGAAGGCCGGGATCTGCCATTCGAGCAGGTTCACGACGTCCGACACGAAGTGCTCGGCTTGCGGCTGTTCCAAGACGTACCGCGACACCGCCTCGTCCAAGCCTGTCTGGGGGCGCAGGTCCTCTACCCAATGCGGGTTGGGAAGGAAGCGGCAGTCAAATACGAGGTCGACATCACGGGGCAGTCCGTTGGAGTACCCAAACGACACGAGTGAGACGCGCATTGGGTCATGACCCACTGCCGAGGTGAACGTTTCCACAATGCGGCTCCGCAACTGATTCACATTCGTGGAGCCAGTGTCGATGACCAAGTCGGCGTTGTCGCGAATCGGCTGCAGCATGATGCGTTCGGCGCGAATTGATTCGGCCAGAGTGCTTCCAGGGTGTGGGTGGCGACGGCGAGTCCCCTCATAGCGGTGAATCAAAACATCGTCGGGGGCGTCAAGGAACAGAATTTTGGCGCTCTCGTGCATGCCCCGCAGTTCGCGAACGGCGCTGAGCAGTGCGTCGGGGGCGTCATTGCCGCTCCGGCCGACGATGAAGGCCACGCCAGTGCCCTCTTTTGCCCCAGAGGACGCCAGCTCGCCCACGCGAACAATGAGTTCAAGTGGCAAGTTGTCGATGACGAACCAGCCCAAGTCATCCAGGGCCGATGACACCGTGGAACGGCCAGCACCCGACATGCCAGTGACAAGAAGAACGTCAGTCATTGTCTCGTTCCCTTCGCAACGCCGGCGCGGTTGGTGCCCGCAAATGATCGTAGAGGTTCTTGGCAACCTCTGCTGGCATCCACGATAGAGCCTGTAGCTCGTCGAGGGTGGCCGCGCGGATTGAGTCCAATGACCCCATTTCGAGCATCAGCCGATCGCGGCGGCGTTCGCCGAGACCTGGAACACCATCGAGCACCGTCGCCACCATCGACTTGCCCCGCTTTGAACGGTGGTAGGTGATGGCAAAGCGGTGGGCTTCGTCGCGAATGCGTTGCACCATGTAGAGGCTCTCGCTCCCCCGCTCCAACGCCACCGGCACCGACGTGCCAGGACGGTAGATCAATTCCTCACGCTTGGCCAGCGCGACCAGCGTCACCGCGTCTCCCACGCCGGCGTCGTGCGCAGCCTGCATGGCCGCGTGTAGCTGCGGAAGTCCTCCATCGATAATCACCAGATTGGCCCGTCGGAACTTTGATGTCGACTGGTCGTCATTCCAGTAGCTCAAGCGCCGGCGCACCACTTCGCGCATGGCGCCGACATCGTCATTTCCCAGAATTTCTTTAACGCTGAAATGGCGATACTCCGATTTCTTAGGGAGCCCATCTTCAAAGACAACCATGGAGCCCACGTAGTTCGTTCCCTGAAGGTGACTCATGTCAAAGCACTCAATCCGGAAGGGTGGTTCTGGCAGTTGCAACGCAGCCGCCAACTCTTGCAACGCCCGGGAGCGAACATTGTGGTCCGATTGGCGACGTAGCGAATCGCGCGCGATCACCGCTTGGGCGTCCTTTTGCGCCAGATTCAAAACCCGAACTTTCTTCCCTCGCTCGGGCACTGCGAGTTCACAAGGTTTTTTTCGAGTCTCCTCCAGGAAGGTTGCAGCCCACGAGCTGTTCGCTGTTTCACGGTCACAAAGGACGACTGGAGGCACATCGGTCGGCTGGTGATAGAGGTCGGGCAACACTGCCTCGAAAATCTCGGCCGATGACTCATCGAGCGAGCGGTCAATGACGTGGACACTGCGACCCACAATGCGACCATGACGCACCCGAAAGCGCACGAGTGCTGCACGTCCGCCATCAGTTCCCACCGCCACAACATCGAGGTTGCTGTGGTCGTCCAACACCACGCTCTGATCGTGGTCAGCGCGCTCCAACGCCTGCAGGCCATCACGGAAGCGCGCTGCTGCTTCGTACTTCTGATTCTTCGCGGCCGCGGCCATGTTGGCCTCGAGTCGTTGCCGTAGATGACGAACGTCGCCTTCAAAGAATCTCGCCCACGACTGCACGAGCCCCTGGTACTCCTCTTCGGTGACCGCGCCAACGCACGGGCCGGAGCAGCGACCAATGTCAAACAGCAGGCAGGCGCGACCCAGCCGCTTGTGATAATCGAATTTGTGCGACGTGCACGATCGCAGAGGGTAGACCTGAAGCAACTCGTCCATCGTGGCGCGAAGGGCCCGCACGTCAACGTATGGGCCGAAGTAGCGCACCTTCTTACGGTGCTTGGCGCGAGTGATGTACGGCACCGGAAACGGTTCGCGGCTGTCAATCGCCACAAACGGGTAGGTCTTATCGTCCTTCAACCGCATGTTGTACCGAGGCTGATTCGCCTTGATCAGCTCATTTTCGAGCAGCAGCGCGTCATTCTCCGAAGGTGTCACAATCCACTCAACCGACTTCGCCTCGGTCATGAGTGCCTGTGTTTTCGGCGTCAATGCGTCGAACTTTTGAAAGTAGCTCGACAGGCGTTGATTCAACGACAGGGCCTTGCCAACGTAGATGACGGTGCCGATGGCGTTACGAAAGATGTAACAACCACTCTCCTTGGGGATACCGGCTGGCTTTGGGAACACTAGCCTTTACCGTATTGCGCAAGGACATCAGCCAGGACGACCCCCGTTGCCGTGGGCAACGCCGCAATCGCCTCGGGCGTCCCCTCGCCAACAATGAGACCACCGCGCCGTCCGCCGTCGGGACCGAGGTCAATCACCCAGTCGGCAGTTTTGACCACGTCCAGGTTGTGCTCAATGGTCAGTACCGTGTTGCCCTGATCAACGAGACGGTGAAGCACCTGCAGGAGGCGGTTCACGTCTTCAAAGTGCAAACCTGTCGTCGGTTCGTCGAGCACGTACAGCGTGTGACCCGTGGGGCGGCGTGCTAGCTCGGCCGCCAGCTTCACACGCTGCGCTTCACCGCCGGACAACGTCGGCGCGGACTGGCCCAAGCGGACATAGCCCAAGCCCACGTCCACCAAGCTTTGAATGTGGCGCAGAATCGTTGGTTGACGCTCAAAGAAACTCACCGCCTCTGAAATAGGCATGTCGAGAACGTCGGCGATTGACTTTCCTCGGTACTTGATTTCCAGCGTTTCGCGGTTGTAGCGCGCACCGTTGCACGTTTCGCAGTTCACGTACACGTCGGGCAGGAAGTTCATCTCAATTTTGATGGTGCCGTCACCAGCGCAGGCCTCGCAGCGGCCACCCTTGACATTGAACGAGAATCGGCCCTGTTGGTAGCCACGAACCTTGGATTCGGCGACGTCCGCGAACAGCTTGCGAATTTTGTCAAAGACACCCGTGTACGTCGCGGGATTCGATCGTGGCGTTCGACCAATGGGCTGCTGGTCGACGGCAACCACCTTGTCGATATTTGAGACTCCCAGAATCGTGTCGTGCTCAGCGACATTGGTCTTGGCACGGTTGATTTGCCGTTCGAGCGACGCTAGCAAGATGCCGTTGATGAGAGTCGATTTCCCCGACCCCGACACTCCCGTGACGGCGACGAACTTGCCTAGTGGCACGTCGACCGTCACGTTCTGGAGGTTGTTCGCACGTGCTCCCTTGACGGTGATCTTCTTGCCGCTCCCCTTGCGACGCTCTGAGGGGATTTCGATGCGGCGGGTACCGGCCAAATACTGGCCAGTCAAACTTTCGGTGTTCTTCAGCAATGCCGGGTAGGTGCCGGCGTGCACTACTTCCCCACCAAATTCACCAGCGCCGGGTCCGATGTCGACGACAAAGTCAGCCAGACGGATAGTTTCCTCGTCGTGCTCCACCACGATCACGGAGTTGCCGAGGTCGCGCAATTTCTCGAGCGTGGTGATGAGTCGACGGTTGTCACGCTGGTGCAAGCCAATTGAGGGCTCGTCAAGAACGTACAGCACACCGACCAGGTAGGAGCCAATCTGACTGGCCAGACGGATGCGCTGGGCCTCGCCGCCGGAGAGTGTTGCTGACGCGCGATTCAGCGTCAAGTAGTCAAGACCCACGTCCATGAGGAACTGGAGGCGCGAGAGGATCTCCTTGACGACCTGACGACCAATGGTCTGCTCCCGCTCGGTAAGCGTCAGCTGCTCAAAGTAGGCAATCGCCTCATCGATGGTTTTCGCGTTGATGTCGGCAATGTTGGTTCCGTAAATGCGCACCGCCAGGACTTCGGGTTTGAGTCGCTGTCCGTGACAGGCGGTGCACTCAACCTCGCGCATGAACTGCTCTGCTTGCTCCCGTGACCAGTCACCATCGGCTTCATTCCGCTTGCGCTCAAGCCACTCCACGATGCCGTTGAACGTGGTCTCGTAGGTTTTGATTTTGCCGTAGCGATTGCGGAACTTCATTGGCACGGACTTCTTTTCCACGCCGTAGAGCACCAGTTTGCGGTCCTTGGCTCGCAGGGACTTCCACGGGGTGTTGATGTCGAATTCACCCAAATCAGCGACACCGGCCAGCAGACGGTCGAAGTACTTCAGTCGTGCACCACCCCAAGGGGCGAGGGCGCCTTCCGCCAACGACAGCGTGGGGTCGGGCACTACCAGGTCGGGGTCGACCTCGAAACGTGTGCCGAGTCCGGTGCACACGGGGCACGCTCCGTAGGGAGAATTGAAGGAGAAGTCGCGAGGCGCGAGTTCGGTAAAACTAATGCCGCAGTCGGTGCAGGCCATCTTTTCCGAGAACGTAACGAGCTCGTCGTCGTCCACAAAAAGAAAAGAGACGGTGCCACGGGTCAGCGCCAGTGCGCCCTCGACGGACTCGGTAAGACGCTGACGATTGGCCGACTTGATTGTCAGGCGGTCCAGCACGACGTCAATCGTGTGCTGTTCATACCTTTCGAGTTGAATGCTTTCCCGTTCCGCCAACTCGTGCACGACGCCGTCGACGCGCACTCGTGAGAAGCCCTGACCAGCGAGATCATTGAGCAGTGTTGAATACTCACCCTTACGGCCATCAACCACGGTGGCGAGCACTAGGAAACGTCCGCCATCGGTGTACGACAGCACCTGGTCGACGATTTGCTGTGGCGTTTGGCGGGAGACGGGCTTGCCACACTGGTGACAGTGCACTACACCGATACGAGCAAACAGCAGGCGGAGGTAGTCGTGAATCTCCGTGATGGTGCCGACGGTTGAACGAGGATTGCGCGACGCCGTCTTTTGGTCAATGGAAATCGCCGGTGAGAGCCCTTCAATGAACTCCACATCCGGCTTGTCCATCTGACCGAGGAACTGCCGGGCGTAGGCCGACAGGCTCTCAACGTACCGACGCTGCCCTTCGGCGTAAATCGTGTCAAAGGCGAGGGATGACTTGCCACTACCGGAGAGACCAGTAAAGACCACCAATTTGTCCCGCGGAATTTCGAGGGAAAGATTCTTGAGATTGTGGACCCGAGCGCCCTGAATGCGAATAGATGACGCCATGGCTAAAAATCTACCGGTTACAGCTCCTCGCCCAGTCGCAGATCAACACCATTGAGACCCTGAAGCTGCAATGAGTGGAGGTAGTCGCGCAAGGCCGCGGCTTCTTCAAACTGCAACTCGGCGGCGGCCTTCAGCATGGCCTCCTCGACGCGCGCTATTTCGAGGTGCAAGTCGTCAGACTGCACCGTTTCGAGCGAGGTGATGCCGTGAACCTTGTTGGTGGGCTGTGGCGCATCCTCACTCCGCAAACGACCAAGGATGTCGGCGACGTTCTTAGTGACGGTCGTCGGTGTGATGCCTCGTTCGAGGTTGTAGGCAATCTGGGTTTGCCGGCGGCGTTCGGTCACACTGATGGCGTCGCGCATCGAATCGGTGATCTTGTCGGCGTAGAGCACAGCCTCACCGTTAGCGTTTCGCGCGGCACGACCAATGGTCTGAATGAGAGCACTCCGAGAGCGAAGGAAACCTTCCTTATCGGCGTCCAAAATGGCGACCAGAGACACTTCAGGGAGGTCCAAACCTTCGCGAAGCAAGTTGATGCCGACGAGGATGTCGAACTCGCCCAAACGCAACGATCGCAGGATTTCAATTCGCTGAATCGTGTCAATGTCGCTGTGCAGGTACTGAACCCGGTAGCCGGCCTTCACCAGGTAGGTGGTCAGGTCTTCCGACATCTTCTTGGTCAGGGTCGTAATGATCGCACGCTCATTGCGGGCAATGACCGTGTCGAGACGTCCGCGCAAATCGTCAATCTGATTCTTCGTTGGCACCACGTGCAGTACGGGGTCCAACAAACCAGTTGGCCGAATGACCTGCTCGGCAATCTGGTCCGAGTGTTCCAACTCGAATGGCCCCGGCGTCGCCGACACGAAGACCATCTGCGGAACCAGTTCCATGAACTCGTCGAAATTCAACGGACGGTTGTCCATGGCACTGGGAAGGCGGAACCCGTGTTCGACGAGCGTCTCCTTGCGCGAGCGGTCTCCGGCGTACTGTCCGCGAATTTGCGGAACGGCGACGTGGGACTCGTCGATCACTACGAGCATGTCGCTGGGGAAATAGTCGAGCAATGTGTACGGGCGCTCCCCCGGCTTTCGTCCGTCCAGGTGGGCCGAGTAGTTCTCAACACCCGCACACACACCGGTCTCCGCGAGCATCTCGAGGTCGTGCTCCGTGCGCGACCGGAGGCGTTGTGCCTCAAGCAGCTTGCCCTCAGCGTTGAAGCGCGCTAATTGTTGCTGCAGTTCCTCCTCGATGGAACGACAGGCTCGATGCAGCGTGTCGGCTCCCGTGGCGTAGTGCGACGCCGCAAACAGGGTGACATCCTCGACCTTGCCACGCTCTTCCATCGTCACGGGATGGAAGAAACGGATTTCCTCGATTTCGTCACCGAAGAACGAAAGGCGAATCGCCTCGTTCGAGTAGGCCGGCTGCAGCTCCATAGTGTCGCCCTTGACGCGGAAGGTGCCGCGATCCAGAACGAGTTCGTTGCGCGAATACTGCATCTCCACCAACCGACGAAGAAGCTCGCGCTGATCGATGGACATGCCCACCTCAAAACGGAGCATTCGTTCTCGGTACTCAACCGGTGAACCGAGACCGTAGATGCAACTCACCGACGCCACCACGATGGTGTCTCGGTGGGTCAGCAACGACGAGGTCGCCGAGTGACGAAGCCGGTCGATTTCTTCATTAATCGCCGAGTCCTTCTCGATGAAGGTGTCGGTACGAGGAATGTAAGCCTCGGGTTGGTAGTAGTCGTAGTAGGACACGAAGAACTCGACGCGGTTCTGCGGGAGCATTTCCTTCAACTCGGAGGCCAACTGGGCCGCCAGCGACTTATTTGGCTCCAAAATCAGCGTCGGTCTCTGCACCTTTTCGACGAGCCACGCAATCGTGGCGGTTTTCCCCGATCCGGTAATGCCCTCGAGTGTCTGATACCGAAGACCATCTTCGACACCCTGAGCGAGGGTGGCGATGGCTCGCGGTTGGTCACCCGACGGCCGGAACGGCGATTCAACGAGAAAATGGTTCACGCAATCCCCCGCTCGGCGAGTAAACCATCAACTCGCGCAAAGAGATCCTCGGGTGTGCCGTCGTTCGCGAGCACGAGGTCACAGAGCGCTTCGCGTTCGGCATTCGACGGTTGCGCCTCCAAGCGCGCCCTGGCGTCGTCAAGGGTCATGCCGCGCTGATGCACTAGCCGGTCCAGTGCAACGGTGGGCGCTACCACCACGCCCCAGACTTCATCGAGAGCCAGTGAACGCCGGTGGTCTTCGCGGAAGAGCGGAATGGCGACAAAGACGGCGGGAGCTTGTTGCTCATCCATCTCCCGTCGCATTTCACGACCAATCGCCGGATGGGTCAACGCATTCAATCGAGTGAGGTTCTCCGGGCGGGCAAAAGCCACGCTCGCCAGCAGTGCACGATCAATGACGCCCTCACGAAGAACCCCAGCACCAAACGCATCAACAATGGCGTCGCCAACTGGAGCACCGGGCACGGTCAGTCGACGGGCGATGGCGTCGGCATCAATGACCGGTAGGCCTCGGCCGACGAGGTGCGCTTCAAGGGTGCTCTTCCCCGAGCCAATGCCACCAATGAGGGCGATTCGTTTCACCACTCCACGGTACTCACCCGCATCGGACACTCGTGCCAAAACAAAACCCGCCGGCTGTTTCCAGCCGGCGGGTTGTTGTGATGTTTCGGAAACTATTCAGCGTCAGTTTCGGCGACGACTTCGGTGACCTCAACCACGGCTTCGCCGTCAGCCTTCGGTGCAACCTCGGTGGCGTACTCGGCCCATGCGGCCTGTGCTTCGGTCTCCGGCGTGAAGTCGCCGAATTCCAGTCCACCGATGTAGTTACCTTCTTCGTCGTAGGCGTGCGAGCCGAAGGCCTCACGGTACTCCTGCGACACTTCGCCACCTTCGGCGGCCTGCTTGATTGACAGGCTGATGCGACGACGAGCGGTGTCCAGCTCGATGATCTTCACCCACAGCTCTTCGCCAGCGGAGACAACCTGCTCCGGCGACTCGACGTGGTGTGCGGCCATTTCCGAGATGTGCACGAGGCCTTCGATGCCGTCGCCCACCTGGACGAAGGCGCCGAAGGGCACCAACTTGGTGACGCGACCGTAGACCAGCTGGTTAACGGCGTGGCCATCAGCGAAGACCTGCCACGGGTCAGACTGCGTGGCCTTGAGTGACAGGGAAATGCGTTCCTTGGAGAAGTCCACGTCGAGCACTTCGACGTCAACTTCGTCACCGACGGCAACAACCTGGTTCGGGTGGTCGATGTGCTTCCAGCTGAGCTCGGAGACGTGGATGAGACCATCCATGCCGCCCAGGTCCACGAAGGCACCAAAGTTGACAACCGACGAAATGACACCGTGACGGCGCTCACCGGGCTTGAGGTTGGTGAGGAAGTCGCCACGCTGTTCCTTCTGGTTCTCTTCGAGCCAGGCGCGACGTGACAGAACCACGTTGTTGCGGTTGCGGTCAAGTTCGATGATCTTGGCTTCGACGGTCTTGCCGATGTAGGGCTGCAGTTCGCGCACGCGACGCAGCTCAACCAGCGAGGCGGGCAAGAAGCCGCGGAGGCCGATGTCGACGATGAGGCCACCCTTGACGACCTCGATGACAACACCCTGCACCATTTCGTTGCGGTTCTTGACTTCTTCGATGTTGGCCCAGGCCTTCTCGTACTGAGCGCGCTTCTTCGAAAGGACCAGACGTCCTTCCTTGTCTTCCTTCTGGAGGACGAGGCACTCAACGCGCTCACCGAGCGAAACAATTTCGCTGGGGTCAACATCGTTGCGGATGGAGAGTTCACGGCTGGGGATCACGCCTTCGGACTTGAAACCAATGTCGAGCAGTACTTCGTCGTGCGAGATCTGCACGACCGTACCGGTGACGAGGTCACCGTCTTCGAATTCGAGGACAGAGTTTTCAACCAGCGACGTGAGGTCGGTGCCGACCAAGTTGTCTTCGGTGATGACGCGAGGAATGTAATTTCCTTCTGCGTCGAAGGTTCCCATCTGAACGGGAGAGAGGAGGACTGAGCCATCCGACATAGTTACAACTTTCATGCAGCCACACCGGGACTTGACTAGGCAATAAGACCCGCGTGACCGGTGTTCACGAGGGAACCCAATCGTAGCAGTTTGCCGGCTAGCCCTTGGCTTCTGCCCAGTTATTGCCCCACGCCAGCGACACTTCCAGGGGCACACTGAGCGACGCGACTGCGGTCAGCGACTCACGCACGGCCCGTTCCACCTGTTCGGCTTCGTGGGATGGTGCCTCGACGAGCACTTCGTCGTGCACCTGCAAAATGAGGCGCGCTTCGAGCTTTTCGCTGCTCAATCGGTGGTCCAAACGAACCAGCGCGGCCTTAAATATGTCCGCGGCGAGACCCTGAATACCAGCGTTCATCGCTTGCCGCTCGGCCGCCGCTCGGGCGGGACCGACCGCAGTTGCCAGATCGGGGAACGGACGAATTCGCCCAAACTCCGTCCGCGAGAAGCCCTGATTGCGAATCGTGGCAATCGTCTCATCCATGTAGGCCCGAATCATTGGGAAGCCAGCAAAGTAGCGCTCCATGATTTCCTTGGCCGCACCCACGGGGACACCGAGGCGCTGGCTGAGCCCGAACGCTTCCATGCCGTAGGCCAGACCGTAAGAGACTGCCTTGGCCTGCTCGCGCTGTTCGTGCGTGACATCGCCAGGCGCAACGCCGAACACCGAGGCCGCAATGGTGCGGTGCACGTCTTCATGACTCGCGAAGGCGGCTTGCAAGCCGCTGTCGTGGGAAAGATGCGCCAGAATACGCAGTTCAATCTGGTCGTAGTCGGCCACACACAGCGACCAGCCCTCAGTGGGCACAAAGGCCACGCGCAGGCGACGCCCTTCGGCCGAGCGAACAGGGATGTTGTGGAGATTTGGATTTTCCGAACTCAATCGTCCGGTGCGCGCCACGGTCTGTTGGAAGGTGGCGTGAATGCGGCCGTCCGATCCGACGGATTCGATGAGGGGCAGACCGTAGGTCGAGCGCAACTTCTCCACTTCACGGAAGCGCAGCACCAGCGGCACAATGTCGTGATCATCAACAATTGCTTCGAGAGTGGCCGCGTCAGTTGAGTAGCCAGTCTTGGTCTTCTTCCCGTGCGTCAGACCGAGCTCCTCAAAGAGCACCACGGCCAATTGGCTGGGCGAATTCACCTTGAAGGGGTGGCCCGCTACCTCTTGGATCTGCTGGTCAAGACGCTTCGCCTCGTCGGTAAATTCCGCACAAATACTCCGAAGCATTTCGACATCAACGCGCACCCCTCGAGCCTCCATGCGCCCGAGAACGGCAACCAACGGGAGTTCAATTGACCGATACACGCGGTCCAGCTGCCATTCGGCAATCGACGCCTGCAGCACCTGACGCAGCTGCCAGACAATGCCAAGTTCTTCGACGAGTGCGTCGTCATCGGCGTCACCATCAAACAACGACGGCGTTCGCTGGGAAATTTGCGCATTAAGGTATCGCAACGCCACGTCTGCGAGGTCGTATCGGCCCGACGTCGCGTCGACCAGGAACGCCATAATGGCGGTGTCGTCAGCGGGCTCACCTACCGTCACACCATTCGTGGCGGACCAGCGGTAGAGCGATTTGACGTCATGACCCACGATCGCTACGTGCGCCAGGGCGTTGCCGAGTTCATTGAGTGAGCCGACAAAGCAGGGGCCTCCCGCTGCGGGAGTTATTGCAATGCGCTCTCCGCCCACTGCCACGAGCACTTCATCAGCGATGGCCTTCGCAACGTCTGTGGTTCTGACCAATTCTGGTGCTTTGACGAGTGGCGCCGCAACGGGACTCGGCGCGGTAGTGCCACCACTGGCGGCACCTATGGCCCCTTCGGCAATCAACTTCTCGAAACGAGAGCGCATCGCCGACATTTCGTATCGGTCAAAAAAGGCCGCCACCTCGCCACGATCCCAACCACCCAGAACCAGATCGTCGAGGGTGACGTCCAATTCAACGTCACGGACCAGTTCCATGACCCGCTGGTTCTGCCGGGCGCGGTCCTCGAATGCCGCAAGGTTCTCGCGCAGCTTCGGAGTCAAATCGGCCAGGTGCGAATAGAGGTCATCGAAGTCGCGGTACGTCGCGAACAGTTTCGCCGCCGTCTTCTCGCCAACCCCCGGCACACCGGGCAGGTTGTCGGAGGTGTCGCCGCGCAATGCGGCGAGGAGCGGGTAGCGCTTCGGTTCAATGCCGCAGCGTTCAAATATCCCCGCCTCGTCGTAGAGCGAATAGTCCGAGACGCCTCGGCGGTTGTAGAGCACCCGCACGAAAGGATCCTCCACCAACTGGAAAGAATCGCGGTCACCCGTCACCACAATGACGGGAAGCGCGGCATCACGAGCTCGCGTAGCCAACGTGGCCAACACGTCGTCAGCCTCGAATCCGGGTTTGGACACCACGGGAATGTGCAGTGCTTCGCAAAGTTCCCTGATCAGAGCGAACTGGTGCTCAATTTCAACGGGTGTTTCTGCCCGACCACCCTTGTAGTCGTCGGTCATCGCGTCGCGAAACGTTCCGCCTGGCAGGTCGAAGGCCACCGCGAGCGAGCCCGGTTGCTGCGAACGAATCAGCGAGTGCAGCATTGAGGCGAAGCCGTGGAGTGCGTTGGTGACCAGACCACCAGAGGTGGCAATATCCGTCGAGAGTGCGTAGAAAGCACGAAATGCCAATGACATTCCGTCAAGTAGCAAAAGCGGGCGCTGCTCCGTGGCGTTAGCCAACGAATTCACCCTTCAAAATCTGCTGCGCGATGTCGCGCATCCGTGTCCGGCCACGCATTGCTGACTGCTGAATGAACTCAAACGCCGCTGGTTCATCCAGTCCGCGTTCGCGCATCAGGGTCTCCTTGGCGCGTTGCACAATTTCGCGGGTTTCAATCTTGTCGTCCGCAACCGAGGGGTCGTTCATTTCGGCTGGCTCGGCGTGGGGGTTCACAATTGCAGCGAGCTTGGGGAGGATTTCGGATGAACGGAAAGGCTTCACCAAGTAGGCCACGACGCCAGCGTCTCGTGCAGATTCAATCAGCGTGCGCTGGCTGAAGGCGGTGAGCAGCACTACCTGCGTCTCGCTCCCCTGCACCGCTTTGGCCACTTCAATGCC
Source organism: Acidimicrobiales bacterium (assembly GCA_036787185.1). GTDB lineage: Bacteria > Actinomycetota > Acidimicrobiia > Acidimicrobiales > RAAP-2 > RAAP-2. The sequence goes on from DAIQPT010000004.1 coordinate 62,806, forward strand.
ATCGAGGCCGGGCATCTTGATGTCGAGGAGAGCCAGGTCGGGCTGCAGTTCATTGATCATGGCCAGCGCGTCGTCGCCGTTGGCGGCTTCGCCCACAACGAGGTAGTTGTCGGACTCGAGGATTTCCTTGAGGTCGAGTCGGATGATCGATTCATCGTCGGCAATTACGACACGCTTTTCCATTTATGTACCCTTCGGAACCCACTGTCGAAGTAGCGCATCACGTTCCGCAATGAGGGCCTGAACTTCCGATCCTCGTCGTTGCAGTTCCGCGGTGGCAGCGACAACATGTTTTGATAGTTCGTTATATTCTGCCGTAAGTTGCGGGGTCTCGGAGACCAATGAGCGAATTCGAGCTTCGTCGAGGGTTTCATTCCAGGCGGCCACCTGTTCTTCGAGCACCCGGAGACTCTCACGAGCCTTTACCAGGCGACGCTGAATATCGTCCAGGTGCCGACGCTGGCTTCGTTCGCTCATAACGAGACTCTAGACCTCGAAAGAGCCCTGTGGCACGGGGCGCAGGATGCCTTCAAGCGCTCGCTCTGGGGCAACACCGACACCGAATGCCGTTGTGCGCCACAGCCCCGATTCGCCGCGCCGCTCGACGACGCCAACGTCGCTGGGCTCGCTGACGGTTGCTGCCGCTACCTGGCGATTCACCGTCCGCGCCAACGGTGATTCGAAGAATCCTCCGATGTAAGGGCGCAGGCCGAGTTCAAGAGCCCGTGCGGCAACCGCGCGCGTCACGCTGTACCCGCCGAGACGTGCCGGCTTGAGGCACACCATTGATGCCGCGCCATATTGGGCGATGTGTTCAACGTCGCGGCGAGATCGGACCCCTTCGTCAAGCGACAACGGCACCGGCAACTCCTTCGCCAAGAGCGCGTGCTCGACAACGTTGCCGGCCGCGAACGGCTGCTCAACGGCGACGACGTCAACCAGGCCGTCAAGCTGTCGAAGCAGCCCACGAATCTCGTCCGTGCTTGGGCCGGCGCAGTTGTAATCAAGGATGACCGGAACCTGGCACGCCGAAAGGTGGTCGATGAATGATGCGTTCAACGCGACAGCTCCGACTTTGACCCGCAGTCGTGCCACGTCGTCAGAGAGTGAGCCGCGCCACGCGACATCAACCGTTCTCATAATGGCGGGCGGGTGCACTGACGGCCATAGCGCTTGAAGTGCCTCGCCATCGCGTTGGAGCTGCCAGTCAAGCACCGCCATTTCGAGAATCGCCGCGGCAAAATTTGCACCGGCTCCCGATCCTTGAAACCGCGTCACCCGACTCCAGTGCGGCACATCCCCTTCACGCGAAACAGCGGCGACGAACGATGGCAACAGCACGTCGGTCAACTGGGCGACCACCTCGTCGAGTGAGGGATCGCCGTTCAGTCGATGCGGCTGCGGGCTAACTTCACCGAACCCCACGACGCCCTCATAGGTAACGCGCAGGAGCAGGTGGTCGCGCTGGGCGTGCCGTTGAGACACTGCGTCAATTGGTGCATCAAGTTCCGTTTGAAAGGTAAAGAGCTCGAAGCGCACGAGGACACCTTACGAGGCTGATAGCGTGGAACAGCAGCCCGGATGGCGGAATGGCAGACGCGGAGGACTCAAAATCCTTTGCTCGAGAGGGCGTGTGGGTTCGAGTCCCACTCTGGGCACGCTGCA
>DAIQPT010000026.1:0-16169 GCA_036787185.1 Acidimicrobiales bacterium
GTTGCGGGTGGGACCGAAGGCGGAGTTCTCCGTGGACGATCCCATGGCGAATTCGTCGAGGTTGGTCTTGCCGACAGGAATAGCGCCGGCGGCAATCAGACGGTCAATGACGGTGGCGTTGTACGGCGGGCGCCAGCCTTCGAGCATCTTGGACGAGCACGTGGTGGGCACGTCGGTCTGGACCAGGTTGTCCTTGATGGCGACGGGCACACCGGCCAATGGGCCGACCGACTCGCCACGAGCAATGCGCTCGTCGATTGCGGCGGCAGCAGCAGTAGCGCGCTCGGTATCGACGTACAAGAAGACGTTGAGCTCTTCGTTGCGCGCGGCGATTGCATCCAGACTGACTTGCAGCTCGGCCTGGGCGCTCGACACACCGGTAGCGACGTCGTGGGCGATCTGCTGGGCCGTCTTCATGGCGCTTCTCCCAAAATTCGCGGCACGCCAAAACGGCCGTCTTCGGCGTCAGGCGCCTGCGACAAGAAGGACTCCGGCTCGAGGCTGGGTCGAATGACATCGTCGCGCATCACATTGGTGAGCCCGAAGGGGTGCGCCGTGGGTGCCAGGTCGGCCAGGTCGAGGGCGTTCATATCCGCGGCGTGTTCGAGCACCTGGCTGAGTTGCTCCGTGAACAGGTCTAGTTCCGCGTCGGTCAGGGTTAGGCGTGCCAGACGGGCGACCTTGGCCACATCGTCACGTCGGAGGGGGCTGCTCGACTCACTCATAAAGGATTAAGACTACCCGTTCCCTCAGCGACCTTCGTCGCCGTTTAGTGCTCGGTGACGTGAATGATCACGGTCGAGTGCCACGGCACCACCGTGCCAGCGGCGGGTGACTGAGACACCACGTGCTTCCACAGTGCCGTGCCGTGCCCCGGGCCTTCACTCGCGAAGTACAACGCGGCCGTGTGGAGTGCCGCAAAGACTTGGCTCTGAGTGTCGCCCACCACGTTGGGCACCGCCCGCGGTCCGTGGTTCGAGAACGGAATGGTGGTCGACGTCGTCGTGACGCTCGTCGAACCGCTGGCCTTGCTGGTCACGAGCACCACACGCGATCCCGTTGGCACCGCGAGTGGATTCGTTAGGCCGTTGACGACGTAGCGAACGACGGCACCGGCCGGCAAGGTGCTGGTCACGGCGCTCGTTGCCGGGCAGCTCGCGAGGAGGTGGGCGGCGGTCAGGGCGTGGGTTGCCGCGGCACACGTCGCACCAACGAGACCCTTCGGAACCGAGACCATCACGTACTTCGGACCTGTAGACACGACCACGTTCACCGTTGACCCCTGGGCCACCGAGGTGCCCGCACTGGGTGACTGCGAGACGATGGCGTTGGCCGGCGTTGCGCTGGACGACGCGGTGCCGACTTCGTGCAACGTGATGCCGTCAGCCTTGACCACACTCGAGGCGTCGGCCAGGGTCAAGCCCACGAGCGATGGCAGTTGGTGGGTCGAGGAGAAGTAGCCCATGACGTAGGCACCAGCGCCGGCGGCCACGAGTACCACGAGCGCAACGGCCGCCACGAGGAAGGCGGGGCGACGGCGACGGCGCGCGGTCGACGTCGGCAGAAAGACAATTGGCGCGGCCGGCTCATCGTCGTAGAGCGACGAGGGTTCGGGCGAGGTGGCCGGGGCCCCCACAATGTCTTCCGCGGAAGGTGCCTGGAACCCCACCGAGGTCCGTCGTTCGACGGGCGCAAAAGCGGACAGCAACGGCGGAGGCGTCATGTCGGGCAACACGAAGTCGTTGCCGTCAAGCACGACTGCTGAGAGCCGCTCGGCGAACTGCGCCGCGGTCAGTCGGACGGTGGGGTCCGGAATCGAGGCGAGGGCCAGCAGCATGTCCAGCGTGCCGAGCTCGGGACGCGCGGGAAGGGGCTGGTGGGCACGGGTGCGCAAGGTGGCCTCGGCACTGTGGCCGTCAAAGGGACGTTGCCCCGTGGCGACCTCGAACAAAATGAGCGCGAGGGCGTAGACGTCGCTCTCGGCCGTGGCGATTTCCCCGCGGGCCTGTTCGGGGCTGAAGTAACGAACGTCCTCGCCGGTGACGTAGGAGCGAAAGGCGACACCGAGGCCAGCCGAAGCCACGTCGGAGAGACGCACCATACGCTCGCCGTCAAAGAGCACCTTGGACGGCGTGATCTCGCCATGCACGAGCCCGTTCTCGTGAAGCACCGCGAGACCCGATGCCAAGTCGCGACCCAGGCGGGCCACTTCCTCCGGTGGCAGCACGAGACCACGTGACAGTTCGTCTTCGAGTGATCCGCCAGGCAAGTACTCGGCGACCATGAAAATGCGGCCGCTCTCCTGCCCACCATCAAACACGCGGGCGAGGTGGGGGTGATGCAGCCCAGAGGTGGTCACGATGCGCGACTGGAAGCGACGGCGAATGTCGTCGTAGCTCTCGAGTTCGTCGGTGAGGCACTTGACTACCACGGGGCGGTTGAGCGACTCGTCAAAGGCGAGGTAAACCTGCGTGGTGTGCCCGACGCCAATGACCTCGTCGACACGGAACCGACCGGCGAACACGTGGCCAGGAGAAAACGAAGCTGACTGCATAAACCCTCTTACTTCTCGATTCTCGCCTTACTCGAGGGTAGCCGACACCACGCCCGTTGCGAGAAATTCTTCAAAGAAGGCCGCGCTCATCAGGGGAACGCCGACCTCACGGGCCTTGGTCACTTTGTTCATGCCGGGCGCCTCGCCCACGATCACCGCGAAGGTCTTCGCCGAGACCGAGCCCGGGCACGTGCCGCCGCGCGCCACAATGGCGGCAGCCGCTTCGTCACGGGAGTACCCCTCAACACTGCCGGTCACGACCACAGCTTTGCCGGCCAACGTCTGTTCCACCACCACATCGTCGACTGGTTCAGTCAAGGTGACGCCGTAGCGAAGCATGGTCTCGATGCGCACTCGCGTGTCGGCGTCGCGCACGTACTCGTACACCGACTGCGCGATCACCGGCCCAATGCCATCAATGGCCTCGATCGCCTCGAGTGGCGCTTCGGCCAGTGCGGCGTAGCTCCCGAACGCCCGCGCCAGTTCGCGCGCGGCCACGGGACCGACATGACGAATACCAAGACCCACCAGCACCCGGCTGAGCGGTGCGGTGCGCACCGCGGCAATAGCGTCAATCAGACCCTTCGCGGAGATCTCCGCGAAGCCCTCGAGTGTGAGCAGATTCTCTTCGTTTAGCCCAAAGAGGTCGGCGACGTCGGTAATCAAGCCTTCACTGAGTAATTGACCCACCCGCTGTTCGCCCAGTCCTTCAATGTCCAGCGCGCCGCGCGAAGCGAAGTGCACGATTTTCTGGAGCTGCTGCGCGGGGCACGCCGCGTTCATGCAGTAGGTATCGGACTCGTCGCCAACGCGCGCCAGTATGCCGCCGCACTCAGGGCACTCGGTCGGAAAGACCCACGGTTCGCCTCGTGGCCCGTCCGTTCGTAGCACGGCGCCCACAATTTCAGGGATGACGTCGCCCGCCTTGCGCACGATGACGGTGTCGCCGGGGCGAACATCCTTTTCGCGGACCTGGTCCTCGTTGTGCAGGGTGGCCATGGCCACCCGTGAACCAGCAACCACGACCGGCTCCAGGACGGCGTAGGGCGTCGCCCGCCCAGTGCGACCAATAGAGACTTCAATGGCCAGCAGCGTGGTGGTGCGCTCCTCCGGCGGGAACTTTCGGGCAATCGCCCAGCGGGGGGCGCGGCTGGTCGACCCCATCGTGGCCCGCAGGGCCAGGTCGTCAACCTTGATAACGGTGCCGTCGATGTCGTAGGGCAGGTCGTGGCGATGCTCTTCAAACCAGGTCGCGGCGGCCACCATCGCGTCGCGACCATCAACCGAGCGTGTTTCGGGGGCCGTTGAAAAGCCCCAGTCGCGCAGTTGCGCCAGCATTGCCGCGTGGGTTGTCATCGACACAGTGCCGTCGACATCCACTAGCTGGTACGCCAAGAACGAGAGTGGGCGTTCCCGCGTCACGGCGGGATCCTTCTGCCGCAGTGACCCGGCCGCACCGTTACGAGGATTGGCGAAGATCTTGCCGCCCTTGGCGCGCTGGGCCTCGTTGAGCGCTTCGAAGTCGGCCTTGGCGAGATACACCTCACCGCGCACTTCAATGCGTCCGGGGACCATGCCGAGGTAGGCGGGCACGTTGGCAATCGTGCGGACGTTCTCCGTCACGTCTTCACCGACGCGGCCGTCGCCGCGGGTGGCGGCCTGCACCAGCTCGCCGTCACGGTAGGTGATCGAGAGGGCCAGCCCGTCAATTTTCGGCTCGACTGAGTAGCGAAGGTTCGTGCCCTCGAGGCCGCGTTCGGCACGCTCACTCCAGGCCCGCAGTTCATCCTCGTCGAAGACGTTGTCAAGGCTCAACATTGGCTCGGCGTGGGTCACCGGCGAGAAAACAGCGGCGGCGGGAGCGCCGACCACGTCACTGGAGAGATCGTGAAGGTCGGGGTACTCCTCTTCGAGGGCGCGCCGTTCGCGGACCAACGCGTCGTAGTCGGCGTCGGGAATCAGAGGGGCGTCGTCCTGGAAATAGGCGACGTTGTGCTCGGCAATGGCCGCGGTCAGGGCCGCGTGGCGTTCACGGGGTGACGTCATTGGGCCACTATGGCCGCGCCCTCAACCACCGAGGGCTCGTCCACGTTGTAGAAGACCGTGCTCTGTCCCGCCGCGACCGGTCGCGCGGGCTCGTCGAGGATGATGTGCCACTCCTCATCGTGAAACAGTCGGCCGGCCAGTGGCGTGCCGTGGGCACTGCACTGCACGAGCACGGGCTGCCCCGACGGCAGGGGCTCGCGGGCAAAGGTCACGGTGCTGGCGTCAAGTCGAATGTCGGTCGTCACGATGTCTTCGAGGCGACCCACGTGCACGCGTCGCGCCCCGAGCTCCACCCGCGACACGAAGCGCTTTTCACCGTGCCGATCGGGCAAAACGCCCTTGCGCTGCCCCACGGTCATCAGTTCCGCCGCCTCCGTGGTGCCGATCACGGCACCGGAGCGCATGTCAACGAGTTCGGCCGTGGTGAGGTCGATCCGCGAGCGTAGGAAGGCCTCGCGGCCACTGGATGCTTCGATGAAGCAGACGTCCTGGGAGTCCGGCTTGTCCCACGTGCGCAGGCCAATTCGTTGGGCGTGGGCCCGTACGTCACTCTTGTTGAGATGTCCGATGGGAAGCAGCAACTTCGCCAGCTGGTCTCCGGTTAGGTAGCCCAGCACGTAGGACTGGTCCTTGGCGGGGTCGGCGCCTCGCTCTAAGCGCGGCCCCTGCGGACTCGGCACCACCTGGGCGTGGTGGCCCGTGGCCACGGCGTCAAACCCGAGACGCTCCGCGCGTTCGAAGAGCAGATCGAATTTGATGTGACGGTTGCACTCAATGCAGGGATTGGGCGAAGTGCCGGCGGCGTAGCCGGCAACGAACGGGGCAACGACGTGGCGGTCAAACTCTTCGGTGTAGTTGAAGACGTGGTGATCAATACCCAGGAGTTGCGCCACGCGGCGGGCGTCGTCGACGTCGGAGACTGAGCAGCACCCCGAGTCCGACGCACCACCCCAGAGCTTCAAGGTGGCGCCGACTACATCGTGGCCGGCCTCCTTGAGCAGGGCGGCAGCGACCGAGGAGTCCACCCCTCCACTCATTGCGACCAGAACCTTCATGCTCCCAGTCTGCCAGTTCACCGTGACGCTATGACTCGCCCCGAAGCGTCGCCACCACGTTGGTCACAATGGCCGCCACGGCCGCAATGTCGTCGCTGGTGGTCTCGGCACCGAAGGACAGACGCAGCGAGCCGCGCGCCCGTTCGGGTGCCACGCCCATGGCATTGAGGACATGACTGGTGCTCACGGCACCACTCGAACACGACGCGGCCGCCGAGGCGTAGACCCCGGCCTGGTCGAGCAGAAACATCAGTTCGTCACTAGCGACGCCGGTAAAAGTCACGTGCACCGTGCCGGGCAGACGCACCGCCGAGGCCGCGGTGATGACGGCACCGGGAATCAGTGACAGTCGTGACGCAAGGTCGTCCCGCAGCGCGGTCACGCGCTTATTGACCTCATGGCGTTCGTTGTCGGCCAGTCGGAGCGCGGTCGCGAGCCCCACCGCGGCGGCGACGTCGACCGTGCCACCACGACGGCCTTTTTCTTGCCCCCCACCGGGGCTCAGCGCGTCGAGGACCATGTCCTCGCGCAGCACCAGTGCGCCCGCGTTGACGGGGCCACCAATTTTGTGCGCGCACAGCGACAGCAGGTCCACCATCGCGCCATACGGACGCAGGTCGAGCCACGGCGCCGCGGCCACAACGTCACTGTGACTTCGCACCCCGGCTGAGCTCGCCATCGACGCAATTGATTCAATCGGCTGGACGACGCCGGTTTCATTGTTAGCCGCCATCACTGAAACCAGTGCGACATCCGGCTCCTGCAGTGCCTGTTCCAGGCTGGCGAGATCGACGATGCCGTCGCTGTCAACCCGCAGGGTCGACACCGTCACGTCGGGGAGTTGGGCCGCAATCATGGCGGCCGCGTCCGTCACGGCGTGGTGTTCGATGGGCGACAGCACAATGCGGCTGCGTTCGTGGCTGCGGCGGTGCGAGCGCACCGCGCCCGCAATGGCCAGGGTGCACGACTCGGTGCCACCAGCGGTGAAGACCACGTTGGTCGCACGGGCACCCGTTAAAGCGGCGATGTCGTCGCGGGCGTCTTCCACCGCTTTGCGCGCAAGGCGGGCGGCACGGTGGGTGCCGGAGGGATTCCCCACTACCCCGTTCATCCACGGCGCCATCGCCTCGGTCACCTCGGGGCGACGCGGCGCGGAGGCGGCGTGGTCGAAGTAGAACTCGCTCACGCGACGTAGAAGGACTTGACGTTGGTGAACTCGCGGATACCCGAGACTCCCAACTCACGTCCGAAGCCTGATGCCTTGACGCCGCCGAAGGGCAACTCGTTCATCGAGGCCACCACCGCGTTCGCGAAGACGATACCGACGTCGAGGCCTTCGATGGCCCGATCGATCTCGTCTTGGTCGGTCGCCCAGACCGAGCCCGACAGCCCCCACGGCGTGTCGTTGGCGATGCGGATGGCGTCGTCGAGGTCCTCGGCCACGTGCACCACGGCCACGGGACCAAAGAGCTCCTCGCAGCCAGCGGGTGACGAGGCCGGCACGTTGGTCAGTACGGTCGGTGGGTAGTAGTAGCCCGGCCCGTCGAGGGGCGCGCCACCAACCACGGCGACGGCACCAGCCGCGACTGAGTCAGCGACCTGCGCCGTCAAGGTGTCAAACTGAGCCTGGTTCGCGAGTGGCCCAAGCACCGTCACCGGCTGCATGGGGTCGCCTGTGGGCGCCTCGGCCATGGCGGCGGCGAAGCGACGCGTGAACTCCTCGGCGATGTCCTTGACCACGATGAACCGCTTGGCGCAGATGCAGGCCTGACCGTTGTTCTGTAAACGGGCCGTCACGGCGAGCGGAATCGTGTGATCGAGGTCGGCCGACTTGGCGACGATGAAGGGGTCGGAGCCACCGAGCTCAAGAACGACCTTCTTCAGATGCTTACCAGCGAGTGCGGCCACCGAGCGACCGGCCCGCTCCGAACCCGTCACGGTGACGGCGGCGATGCGGTGGTCGGCGATGATGGGCTCGATCCGGCTGGACTCCACGAAGAGGTTGACGAACAGCCCCTTGGGGAAACCGGCGCGAGTGAAGATGCCCTCGACATACTCGGCACACCCAGGGACACTGGACGAGTGCTTCAGCACGATCGGGTTCCCGGCCATCAGGTTCGGCACTGCGACGCGAATGATCTGCCACAGCGGGAAGTTCCACGGCATGATGGCGAGGAGTGGTCCGAGCGGTTCGTAGCGGATACCACTGCGCGAGGCCTTCGTCACCACCGGCTCGGTGGCCAGCATCGACGCGGCGTGCTCGGCGTAGTAGCGCATGGTCAGCGCACACTTCGAGGCCTCGCCCTTGGCTGCGGCGAAGGTCTTGCCCATCTCGTTGGTCATTAATTCGGCGGCCGCCGGAATTTCACTCTCGAGCAGTTCGGCCGCGCGGTTCATGAGCAGCGCACGCTCCTCAATGGGGGTGCGCTTCCAGATCTGGAAGGCGTCGAAGGCCCAGCCGAGGGCGGCGTCGATGTAGGCATCGTCGTGGTGCGGGTACTCCGCAATCACGACACCGGTGGCGGGATTGATGGCAGTAAAGGTCATAGCCCTAGTCTGCCACCAACACCTCTGCGTCCGAGCGGGGCACGCCCATGTCGTGCCACCACTGAGGTCGCCATACGGTCATCACCGCGAGCAGGGCCAAGAACACGGCCGCGGCCAGCACGCTGACGATGCGCACACCGACGTGGTGGGCCAGGTCGGCCTGAAACACGGCACCAATCGGATAAAACACCGACAAGGACAAGACGTAGAGGGACAACACCCGCGATCGCTCGCGCTCGGGGGCGTGAATCTGCACCACCGTGTTGAGACCGGTCATGCAGCCGACGTAGGCACCACCAAGAATGGTCAGTGCGGCCACCGAACACGCCAGGTTAGGGGCGTAGGCGTAGAGACCTTCTGACACCGCGGCGACCACGAGCGATCCCTGCAGTACCCCGAGTCGTGAGGTGCGCTTCGCCAGGGCGGGCAGGACCAGCGCGCCAAGAACCGCACCAACACCTTGGGCGGTGACCATCCAGGAGACGCCAATTTTTCCGGCGTGAAGCACGTCGATTCCCATGGCGGGCACCAAGGTAATGAAGGGACTGATCACAATGCCCACGACGCCCACCATGACGATGCCATTACGTGCCCCACGGGCCGCCCAACCGGCGCGGGCACCGGCAATGGTGTCGGCAATCGGCGTAAAGGCGCTCGGCGTCACGTGGCGCTCCGGCGAGTGCACGAAGGAAAAGCCCACCACGACCACGATGTAGCTCAGGGCATTGGCGACGAAGCACCAGCCGGGGTTCCCAATGGCCAGCAGACCGGCGGCAAACACTGGCCCAATGATGCGGCCCAAGTTGAACTGGGCTGACGACAGTGATACGGCGGACAGCACTTCGTCTTTGTCCACCAGATCGCGCAGGAGCGACTGCCACGCGGCCCACGACGCCGAGCCACAGAGCCCCTCGAAGATGGCGAGGAGGCACGCCACCAGTGGCGAGAGGTGGTGGGTAAGTTCGGCGACCGCCAGGGCAATGGCCGCGGCGGCCTGCAGCAAGTTGTTGATCTGGATCCAGCGCTCGCGCCGCATCCGATCGGCCATCACGCCACCGATCGGTGAGCCGATGATGGCGGGCAGCCAGGCCGAGAGGGTCAAGAGGCCCAACCAGAGGGCATTGTGAGTGGTCAGGGTGAGGTAAATGCCCAGCGCCACCGACTGCATCCACGATCCGGTCGAGGAGATGAAATTGGCGCTAAGGGCCAAGGCGAAACTGCGGTGCCGGAGTGGGGCGAACGACGCAGATGCCATTGGGACAGGCTACCGGTGGTAGCTGCCGAAAGAAGCGGTGCTACTTGCGGCGCTTCAGCGCCAGGAGCCACACCGACAACAGTGCGGCCAGGGCGCCGAGAACGCCGATGGTGGACTTAGGTCCACGACGTGATGAGGAGGAAGCCATAACGGTAAGCGTACGATGCGCGGGTGCACCACGTGGTGCACCCGCGCATCAGAACAACACTTAGGCCTGAGCGGCGGGAAGCGTGGCCTCAACCTCGAGAACGAGGTCAATCTTGTGGCTCACGACGGAGTCAGTGATTTCGTTCGCGCCAACGTTGACGTTGAAGTCGCGGCGGTCGATGGTGGCCTTGGCCTCGAAACCGATCACGCTCGAGAAGTACTGCGCGTAGGCGTGCTCGCCCTGGCCGTTGAACTCAACGTCGAAGGTCACGGACTTGGTGACACCCTTGATGGTCAGGTCGCCCACGAGCGCGTACTCGTTGCCACCCTTGGCGGTCAGCGAGGTCGAGTTGAAAGTCAGGGTGGGGTTGGCCTCAACCTCGAGGAAGTCAGCCGACTTGACGTGGTTGTCGCGGTCAGCGTTGTTGGTGCTGAAGCTTGCGGCCTGAGCGGTCACGCTGACCGACGAGGTCTCGGGGGTGTCACCAACGGTGATGGTGCCCTCGAACTCAGTGAAGCCACCGCGGACCTTCGACACCAGGAGGTGGCGAACGATGAAGCTCAGGCTCGAGTGGGTGGTGTCAATGTTGTACACACCGGGGGTAGGGAAGTTACTCATTGTTTCTCCTTGAAATAAAGGCGCACATCTGTGCTGGTATCGACTATAGTTGCTTACGCAACATCTTGTCAAACAATAATTGCACTCACAATTATTTTGGAGGAACGTCACATGGCGGTAACGAAGCCCATCTGCCCCACCACCGACGAACGTGTTCAGCTCTTCGCGCTTCTCCTCGACACCAACGCCCGCATGGCACGTTCGTTCACCACCGTGTTGGAGGAATCCTGCGATATCTCTCTGGCCTGGTTTGAGGTACTCATGCAACTGCGCCAGTCCCACGAGGGCCGCCTCAAGATGACCGAGATCGCCGACGCCGTCGTGCTCTCTACGGGCGGCACCACCCGACTCATCGACCGCCTCGAAGAAGCGGGCTTCGTTACCCGTCAGCACTGCCCCGACGATCGCCGTGCGATTCATGTCGCCATTACGCCAGCGGGCAACGCCAAACTCGATGAGGCCCTCAGCGTGCACCTCTCCTACCTCGACGCCCACCTCGGACAGCGGTTGAGCTGCGACGAACGCCAGCAGCTCACCACGCTCCTCGCGAAGCTGCAGGACTAACTAGGCCTTCGCGATCCAGGCGAACGCCACGCGCTCGTCGTCGATGTCGAGCGCTGTCGGCTCCCCCGTCCCGGCACCAATGACAACGTCGCTCGCGAGTACTTCGCTCGCCAACACGTCGAACCAGTCGCTCAGGTCATCGAGTCCCGTCAGGTGCAGCACAATGCGGTCGGACACGTCAAGACCAGTCGTCTTGCGTAGATCCTGCACTTGGCGAACAACATCACGCAGGTAGCCACGCTTGCGAAGTTCGTCGTTGAGTTCGAGGTCGAGTGCAATGACTTCGGCGCCTTCACGCGAGACCGCAAAACCACCCTGACTCTTGACGCGAAGTTCCAAGTCGTCACTCGACAGCTCGAAGACACCGGTCGACAAGGTGATTGACACCGTGCCCCCAGCCTCGAGTGCGCTCGCGGCGGCAACGGAGTCGAGCGCGGCCAGCGCCGGCTTCAGTTCCTTGACTGCTTCGCCGAGTCGTGGTCCAACGGCACGGAAGTTGGGTACCAACTCGAAGCTGAGCACGTCAGCCAGTTCGGTGCCGTATTCCAGCGTGTCGACATTGAGCTCATCTTCGACAATGCCCGGCGGCGGGGTTACGTCGCCGGCGGCAATGAAGACCAGTGCGCGCGCCAGGGGCTGACGCACCTTGACGCCGGCTTCGGCGCGAGCGGCACGGCCCAGCGAGGTGAGTCGACGAGCCACGTCCATTGACGCTTCGAGGGCCTCGTCGCGCAGGGCGGGGTTACCGGTCGGCCACAACGCCAGGTGCACCGAGTCGCTCTCCGCGACGTCGAAGAGCTCGGCGTAGAGGCGCTCGGCGATGAAGGGGCACAGCGGCGCCAGCAGCAACGTGATGCGCTGCAGAACCTCGAGGAGTGTCGCCTGTGCGGCCAAGGAGTCGGAACGGGGCATCGAGGGGTCCGTGCGCCAGAAGCGGCGGCGCGAACGACGGACGTACCAGTTCGACAGGTCGTCGATCAGTTCGGACAGTGCGTCGGTGCCGCTCAGCGGCTCGTAGCCGTCGAGGGCGGCCGTCATCGCTACCGTCACGGCTTCGAGGCGCGAAAGAATCCAGCGGTCAATCGCCGTGCGGTCTTGTGGCACGGGGATCTCGGGGTCGCGGGGATCGAACTCGTTCAACGAGGCGTAGGTCGTGAAGAAGCTAAACGTGTTCCACAACGTCGCCAGCGTGTCGCGCAGTGACGCGTCAATGGCGGCCAAGCTGGCGCGCGTCGACGTCCACGGGGATCCTTGCGAGAACATCCACCACCGCAGGGCGTCAGCGCCACGGGTGTTGAGCACTTCCCACGGGTCAATGACGTTGCCCTGGGACTTACTCATCTTCTTGCCGTTCTCGTCAACAATGTGACCGAGGCAAAGGACGTGCTGGTACGGCGTGGCACCAAACACCAGTGTGTTCACGGCCAGCAGGGAGTAGAACCACCCACGGGTCTGGTCAATGGCTTCCACGACCAACTGCGCGGGGAACTGCATCGCCTGCTCGCTACCCGGAACGTGGGGATAGCCCACCTGCGCGGCCGGCATGGCACCCGAGTCAAACCACGCGTCGATAACAGGTTCCACACGGCGCGCTTCCTGACCACAGGTACGGCACGGCACCAGAATCTCGTCGATGGTTGGGCGGTGCGGGTCGATGTCGGAAAGGTCGCGTCCCGTCAGCTCCGAGAGCTCGGCCCGCGAGCCCACGCAGGTCAGGTGGTTGTCAGGGCATCGCCAGATTGGAAGTGGTGTGCCCCAGAAGCGGTCACGCGACAGCGCCCAGTCCACGTTGTTGGCCAGCCATTCACCGAATCGGCCATCGCGAATGTGACCAGGGTGCCAGTCGATGGTGGCGTTTTCGGCCATCATCTTTTCTTTGAATTGGCTGGTCGCGACGTACCACGACGGCTTACCCCAGTAAATCAAGACGGTGCTGCAGCGCCAGCAGTGCGGCAGGGAGTGGCTGTAGTCGAGGCGCTTGATCAACAGGCCGCGACGTTCGAGCTCGTTGTTGATGTCGCTGTTGGCCTCGCGTACCGCACGGCCTTCAAGCCACGACACGGCCGCGGTGAAGCAACCATCGGGTCCCACCGGGTTGATCGTGGGCAGGTTGTTCTGACGTGCGACAACGCGGTCAATCTCACCGAAGGCCGGCGACTGGTGCACCAGTCCGGTACCGTCATCGGTCGTCACGTAGTCGGCGCCGACCACGAAACAGGCGTCCACGCCTTCCGGCAGGTCGACGTCATCGAACGGGCGGGCGTAGTGCACACCCAGCAAGTCGGCCCCGAGCATCGTGGCGTCGGCTTTCGTGCCCTCGCCAAAGAGCTGCTCCATCAGTGCTTCGGCCACCACAGTGCCGTTGACCACGGCGTACGTGATCTCGGGGTTGACGGCCACGGCGACGTTGGACAGGAGCGTCCACGGCGTCGTCGTCCAGACTGCGAGGTGGGTCGCACCACGCAGACCGGGGTGAGCGTCAGCGTCGGTGATCGCGAGACGCACGTAGGCGCTTTCGTCGACTTCGTCGGTGTAGACACCGGGCTGGCCCAGTTCGTGACTCGAAAGTGCGGTACCGCATCGTGGGCAGTAGGGCACGACCTTGAGGTCTTCGTACAGCAGACCGCGATCAAAGAGCTGCTGCAGCTGCCACCACACCGACTCCACGTAGGAGGGGTGGTAGGTGTAATAGGCGTGCTCCATGTCGGTCCAATAACCGATACGGGTGGTCAAGCGCTCGAATTCACCGACGTAGGTCTGGACCGACTCACGGCAGAGTCGTGTGAACTCGGTGATGCCAACCTGTTCTTCAATGGCCTTCTTGCCGGAAATACCCAGCTGCTTCTCAACCTGTACCTCGACGGGGAGTCCGTGGGTGTCCCAGCCGGCACGACGAGCGACGTAGTGACCCTGCATGGTCTGGTAGCGACAGAAGAGGTCCTTGTAGACGCGGGCCCAGACGTGGTGTAGGCCGGGCATACCGTTCGCGGTGGGTGGGCCTTCGTAAAAAATCCAGGGTTCGGCCCCCTCCCGCTCCTTCAGGGTGCGGGCAAAGACGTCGTGCTCCTGCCAACGGGCGAGCTGGGTCTCCTCGATAGCTACAAAATCCAGATCGGCGCTGACGGGGCGAAACACGGGTCTCCTTTAAAACGTTCTCGTCTAAGCGTACTAACGGCTCGGACCGCTAGAGACCAAAGGCCTCATCCATCCAGGCTTCGGTGAGTTCCTCGAGCGAGTTGAGCACCAAGTCGGCCAACGCGAAGGCTGGCTGGTCCTTGTCGGAAGCCATTGGTACGGCCACCACCTTCATTCGGCCGGCCTTGGCGGCAATCACACCGGCGGCCGCATCTTCAAAGACCAGGCACTCCGTTGGTGCGGTGTGCACCGACGCCGCTGCCGATAGGAAGACCGCGGGGTGAGGCTTGCCGTGCGTTTCGAATTCGGCCGAGTTCACGGTCGCGAAGAGATCGGTAATCCCGAAGTGGGCGAGGTTTCGCTGGATGAGCCATAGGGGTGTCGAGCTCGCCAACGCGACCGGCCCACGGGCCGAAGCCATTGCCACGGCGCGCTCAGCACCTGGCAGCATGGCACCCTTTTCCTCAATCAGCTCGCCGACGCGATTCAAAATCTGCTGGACGACGTCCTCATTCGACGGGCCAGTCCAGGGGTAGATGGCGCGCCAGTGCCGCACCACTTCGGCCACGAAGACGCCCTTCGTGCTGCGCTCGTTGAGCACCGCCTCGGGCACCCCCAGCGAGCCGAAAATCTCCAGTTCCGCTTCGTGCCAGAAGAGCTCGGAATTGATGAGGAGTCCATCCATGTCAAAGAGGGTTGCGCGAACTGTCATGCTCCTAGTCTCACACACCCCTAGAGTGCCTCCTATGGCTGAGGTGCACCGCGTCGACCCCGGACAGGCATCGCACCACCTCGCTCAAGCAGCGACGCACGCGCTCAATGCCAGAGCGGCGAGCGATCCCTTCATTGCCGGTGACGTTGACGTCGACCAATTAGCCCGTGACTTCGCCAGCGCTCACTGGCCTACGTGGGCTATCCGCAATGGTGACACCGTCGTCTCGCACCTGTACGGCAATCTTTTCGCCGCACCCGGCGAGTCGATGACATCGTGGACGGGGCTTGATGGCTGGTCGCTGGCCGAGGCCGACCATCTCGACGAACTGCTCACGCACGCCTTCGGCGAATGGCGAACCGCCGGCGCAACCCGTCACGTCGTCTGGGTGCCCTGTGCCGAGGCGTCGCTCTGGGCACGACGCGGATACGCACCCCTTAGCTACCGGGCCACAGTCGAGCGCGCCTCACTTCGGCCCTCCCCCACACCGGGCATTCTTCGACGCGCGACACTCGAGGACATCGAGCTGGTCATTGCCCTCGATGCCCTTATCGACGCCGCCCAGGGCAACGCAGCGTCCGGTCACAGTGGCAACAGCGCTGTCATTCGACGCGAACTCGTCGATCTCATCACCGATCCCGACATGACCTTCTTCGTCTTCGAGGTTGACGGTGTCATTGTCGGACAGTGCGCGCTCTTCGAAGCCCCTGAACTCCGAGGGACACTGCCACACTCTCTCCAACTGTCTGAAGTTGCAATCGCGGCTGGGTACCAGGGGCGGGGACTCGGACGGGCCATGGTCCTGCACGCACTCTCAGTCGTTGACGATGCGAGGGCGACGACCGTTGACGTCCGCTATCGCGCAATCAACCGCACGGCCGAAGCGTTTTGGACCTCTATGGGCTTTCGCCCCACCGTGGTGCAGATGGAGCGAGGGTTCGCTTAGCGAACGAAGCCCTCAATGGCCTCGACCAATGCGGGGTCCTCGGGCGTGACCTGAGGCGCAAAGCGCTGAATGAGACCGTCGGGGCTCACCAGAAACTTTTCGAAGTTCCAGCGAATGTCGCCGGTGTAGCCCTCGGCGTCGGCGACCTCGCACAGTTCGGCGTAGATGGGGTGACGGTTCTCACCATTCACGTCAATCTTTTCGAAGAGGGGAAAGCTCACGCCGTAGGTCGTGGAGCAGAATTCCAGAATCTCTTCAGCACTGCCCGGCTCCTGGCCCATGAACTGGTTGCAGGGAAAGCCGACCACCGAGAAGCCGCGCGACCCGTAGGTGCGCTGCAGTGCCTCAAGGCCTTCGTACTGCGGGGTCAGGCCGCACTTAGAGGCCACGTTGACGATCAACACCGTCTCGCCTTCGAATGCGGCGAGCGAGGTGGCCTCGCCTTGCAGGGTGGTCAAGGGGATGCTGTAGAGACTCATGGCCTCAACTTACCCGCCACTTCGGCAAACGATACCTTTAGGGTGGCACCATGAACGCCCTGGTCCTTTCCGGCCCCGACTTCAGCCTGGACACCCGCCCCACGCCCACC
>DAIQPT010000027.1:0-16122 GCA_036787185.1 Acidimicrobiales bacterium
CCTCGATCCACGAGCAGAGCCGTGAGGTCAACGACAAGACGCAGATTGCCCAGGTGGCCACCATTTCGGCCGCCGATGCGTCAATCGGCGAAGTCATCGCTGACGCCATCGACAAGGTCGGCAAGGACGGCACCGTAACGGTGGAAGAGTCCAACACCTTCGGCATTGAGCTCGAGCTCACCGAGGGTATGGCCTTCGACAAGGGCTACCTCTCGCCGTACTTCGTCACCGACCAGGAGCGCCAGGAGGCCGTCCTCGACGACGCCTTCATCTTGTTCACCTCGGGCAAGATTTCGGCCGTGCACGACCTCGTGCCCGTCCTCGAGAAGGTCATGCAGTCGGGCAAGCCGTTGCTGATCATCGCCGAAGACGTCGATGGCGAAGCACTCGCCACCCTCGTCGTCAACAAGATCCGCGGCACCTTCACCTCCGTCGCCGTCAAGGCCCCCGGCTTTGGTGAGCGTCGCAAGGCGATGCTGCAGGACATGGCCATTCTGACCGGCGGTACCGTGATCTCTGAAGAGATTGGTCTCAAGCTGGACTCGGCCACCATCGACCTGCTGGGTCGTGCCCGCCGCGTCGTCGTGACCAAGGACAACACCACCATCGTCGAGGGTGCCGGTTCGGCCACCGACGTGGCCGGCCGCGTCGCGCAGATCAAGGCTGAGATCGAGAGCACCGACTCGGACTGGGACCGCGAGAAGCTCCAGGAGCGTCTGGCCAAGCTGGCCGGCGGCGTTGCCGTCGTCAAGGTTGGTGCCGCGACTGAGGTCGAGCTCAAGGAAAAGAAGCACCGCATCGAAGACGCCCTGAGCGCTACCCGCGCGGCCGTCGACGAAGGCATCGTGGCCGGTGGTGGCACTGCGCTGGTGCGTAGCCGCGCCGCCGTGGACGCCCTCATCGCGACCCTGACGGGTGACGAGGCCACCGGTGCGCGCATCGTGGCTAACTCGCTCGAGGCGCCGCTGCGTCACATCGCCGCGAACGCCGGCTTCGAGGGTGCTGTCAAGGTCCGCGAAGTCGCCGACGCGTCGGGTTCCTTCGGTCTCAACGCCCTCACGGGTGAGATCGTGGACCTGGTCGCCGCTGGTGTTATCGACCCGGCCAAGGTGACCCGTTCGGCGCTGCAGAACGCGGCCTCGATCGCCGCACTGCTGCTGACCACCGAAGCAATCGTTGCTGACAAGCCCGAGCCCGCTGGTGCTGGCGCTGGTCACGACGGTGGCATGGGCGGCATGATGTAGTCACGTTCGCGTGATGGTGAGAGACCGGGCCGAAAGGCCCGGTCTCTTGCTTTTAATCCCCACGCGCCCCAATCCTCGGTGGTACCGTCGCAAGAGCAATCGCAATTGGGGGCCCCGTGAACTACTTCGACCGAACGAATCGTGCTGACGCGCTCAGCGGCGGTGTGCGCATGATTCCCGTGACCACGCCTTGTGGCACCTTCAACGTGTGGACCAAGCGCGTCGGTAATAATCCCGCACTCAAGGTCCTGCTGCTGCACGGGGGACCGGGCGCAACGCACGACTACTTCGAAGCCTTTGACAGCTTCCTGCCCGAAGCCGGCGTCGAGTACTACTACTACGACCAGTTGGGATCGGGCCGCAGCGACCGGCCCGAGGATGACGAGTTGTGGGATCTCGACCGGTTCGTTGACGAGGTCGACCAGGTGCGTGAGGCCTTGGGCCTCGGCCCCGACAACCTGATTCTGCTGGGCCACTCGTGGGGTGGGATCCTGGCAATGGAGTACGCGATTCGTCACGGCGACCGCCTCAAGGCCGTCGTCATCTCCAACATGATGTCCAGCGCGCCGGCCTATTCGACCTACGCCAGCGACGTCCTGATTCCGCAGATGCCGGCGGAGGACTTGGCCGAAATCCGCGCTATCGAGGCGGCCCGTGACTTCGCGAACCCTCGCTACATGGAACTCCTCGTTCGGTCGTACTACGTCGAGCACGTGCTCCGCATGGCGCCGGAGGCCTGGCCCGAGCCCGTCAACTACGCCTTCGCCAACATCAACTACCCCTGCTACCTCAAGATGCAGGGGCCGAGCGAGCTCGGTATGTGGCCCGAGGCGACGCTGGCGACCTGGGACCGCACCGACGACCTGCACCAGATTGCGGTGCCGGCACTCGTCCTCGGTGGACGGTACGACACGATGGACCCGACCTTCCTCGAGATGATGGCGACGAAGATACCCCAGGGCTCGTCGTTTATCTGTGAGCAGGGAAGTCACATGGCGCTCTACGACGATCAGGACGCGTACTTCGGTGCGCTGATCGCGTTCCTCAAGGGCCTATGAACAGCGGCTTCGTCACCGGAAAGCCTCGGTGGTGGCTGCGCCTCGACGGCATCGTCGTCTTCGCGGCGTCGATTCTGGTCTTCGCGCTGACACACCAGCGCTGGTGGGTCTACCCACTGGTGCTCTTCCTGCCCGACATCTTCATGCTGGGCTACCTACGGAACACCACGATTGGTGCCTTCTTCTACAACCTTGGCCACTCGTACCTGGCACCGTCGGTGGCGGTCCTCATTGGCTACGAAGGACACCACCCGCTGGTAACGGCTCTCGGCGTGATCTGGCTGGGCCACGTGGGCTGGGACCGCTTCTTCGGGTACGGCCTGAAGTACGACACCCACTTCAAGCACACCCACCTGGGCAGCTTGTTCAAAGGGTCAGACGAAACGCACTAGCTGGCTATCTTGTCGCCTCGTCGCGGTCGGTTCCGCGGACGGTAACGAGGCGCCCCACACAGGGTGAGTCTGATTATTCGCCGGCTTCGAGCGCGACGTTAGGAATGACCTTGTCGAGCCACTTGGGCATCCACCAGTTGGCCTTGCCGAAGTAGTGCATCAGTGATGGCACCAACACGGTGCGAATGATGAAGGCGTCAATCAAGACGGCGCCACCGAGTCCAATACCGAACTCGGCGATGATGCGCTCACCACCAAAGGCGAACGAGAAGAACACACAAATCATGATGAGCGCGGCCGCGGTGATGATGCGACCCGTGTTGGCTTGCCCACGCACGATGGCCTCGTGGTTGCTCTTGGTGTGGGTCCACTCTTCGTGCATACGCGAGACGAGGAAGACCTGGTAGTCCATCGAGAGGCCGAACAAGATCGCGATCATGATGATGGGGAGGTAGGCCTCCACTGGACCCTTGCCGGCTCCAATGAGCGACGAACCCCAGCCCCACTGGAAGACCGCGACGACGAGTCCGAAAGACGCCGCAACGGCCAGCAGGTTCATGATGGCGGCCACGAGTGGCACGAGGAGCGAACGGAAGGCCACCATGAGCAGGAGGCAACCGAGCAACACGATGATGGTCAAGAACAGCGGGATCTTGGAGTCGAGCTTCTGGGCGAAGTCCATACCGAGGGCCGTCTGACCACCGACGTAGATGGCGGTGTGCGTGGTCTGCGTCACTGCCGGTACGTAGGTCGACCGAATGGTGTCAATCAGCGTGTTGGTGGCACGGTCCTGTGGGGCCGAGTCGGGGATGACGGTGATCAGCGCAACGGTCGGGCTAATGAGACGCACGGGCGTCACGACGGCAACATCAGGCTTGCCCTGGAGCGCCGTGTCGAGTTGCTGCATCACTGCCAGGTCGGCGGTGCCGGGGATGATCTTGCCGACCACTTCGAGCGGTCCATTGGTACCGGCACCAAAGCCCTTGGCCAGGGTGTCGTAGGCGATGCGCGTCGTGGAACCAGCGGGGTTCGACCCGGCGTCGGAGAGACCCAACTGCAGCGACAGCACGGGTGCGGCGAAGAGGGCAATGGCCACGAGTGCGACCAGTGACAGCGTCTTGGGGCGACGAGACACGAACTCGGCCCAACGCTTCCAGGCGCCTTCCTGTACGGCACCGAGGGGGCCGTTGGTCGCCAGTGCTCGGCGCTCGCGACGACTCAAGATTGTCGACTTCCAGAAGGCGAGCAGCGCGGGCAGCAGGGTGACGGCCGCGAGGACGGTGATCAGCACGGTGACGGCGGCGGCCACACCGAGGCCACTCAAGAAGCCGAAGCCGAGGAACAACATGCCGAGCAACGCCACGCACACCGTCGCACCTGCGAAAAGCACGGCGCGGCCGGAGGTGTTGAGCGAGGTAACAATGGCGTCCTCAACGCTCATGCCCTGCTGGAGGTTTTGGCGGGCACGGGTAACGATGAAGAGTGCGTAGTCAATACCCACACCCAGACCGATCAATGAACCAAGAATCGGGGCGAACTGAGCGATGGAGACGACGTGGCTCAAGAGGGTGGTTGCGGCCGAAGCGATGGCAATGGCGAAGAGCGCCACACCAAGAGGGAGCAACATCGCCATCAGTGAACCGAAGGCCAAAATCAACACAATGGCGGTAGCGAGCAGACCGAAGCCCTCACCCGGACTGCCCTTGGCAGTGGTGGCGTCGGCGATAGCGGTGCCGCCTTCGGAGACGCTGAGCGTGGAACTCTGCAGTGAGTGGGCGTCGGCGATGACCTTGGCTACAACTCCGGCGGGAATCTGGTTCGAGGGCTTGGCAAAGTCAACAACGGCGTAGGCAATCTGACCATTGGGGCTGGTCTGGATGATTGCGGGGCAGGTGGCGCGCGTCGCACCGGTGGGGCAGAAGGGGCTGATGACCTTAACACCTGGCAACTGATTTATCTTGTCCAAAACTGGTTGGATGGTTGATTCCCGCTGGGCCACCGTGCCTGACGAGACCTGGAAGACAATCTGGTCCTGGTCACCGCCAACACCGGCTTTCTTGACGGACTGCAGCAACTGCAGGGCGTAGGCCGAGTTGGTCTTGGGCAGCTGGAACGAGTTGGAGTAGGCGTTACCGGCGGCCGACGCGGCGGCGTTGATGCCGACGGCGAGGACGAGCCAGAGGGCCAGGACAATCCAGCGACGGCGCACGGCGAAACGGGCGAGTGATTTCATGGTGGGCTCCTTGAGCGGACGAAACGGGGGTGACCGAAGTCAGGACAGCGCTCCCAGCCTAGGGGGAGCGGTTGATTATTTGTTCATCAGCGCGTCATGCAACCCGAAAGAGGAGGGGGCAATCTCTTGTAGATTGGAGTGCAACTCGTTCACGGTGACGACGGTTCTGGGAGGCTCCAATGGCGGAAGTAGAAATCGGAATTTATAAGTCGGCACGTCAGGCATATGGCTTTGACGACATTGCGATTGTGCCCTCGCGGCGCACCCGTGACCCCGAAGATGTCGACATCTCGTGGCAGATTGACGCCTACAAGTTCGAACTCCCCGTGCTGGGATCGGCCATGGACGGCGCCATTTCGCCGCTGACCGCCATCGAAATGGGCCGCCTGGGCGGCCTCGGTGTGTTGAACCTCGAGGGTCTGTGGACTCGCTACGAGGACCCGACCCCACTGTTCGAAGAGATTGCTGAGCTCGAGGACGACAAGGCCACGGCGCGCATGCAGCAGATGTACCTCGAGCCCGTGAAGTTGGAACTGGTCGCCGAGCGCATTCGCCAGATGAAGGCCGCCGGCATCACGACCTCCGCGTCGGTGACGCCCGCCAAGACCGACTGGATGGCCAAGACCATTCTCGACGCCGGCCTCGACATTCTCGTTATCCAGGGCACCGTGGTGTCGGCCGAGCACGTCTCCAAGACGATCGAGCCCCTCAACCTGAAGAAGTTCATCCGTGAGTACGAACTGCCCGTCATCGTCGGTGGTTGCGCGAGCTACCAGGCCGCCCTCCACCTGATGCGCACCGGCGCCGCCGGTGTGCTCGTGGGTGTTGGACCAGGCAACGCGTGCACCTCACGCGGTGTGCTCGGCATTGGTGTGCCGCAGGCCACCGCCATTGCCGACGTCGCTGGTGCCCGTATGCGTCACCTCGACGAGACCGGTGTCTACGTCCACGTCATTGCTGACGGCGGCATGAGCCGCGGTGGCGACATCGCTAAGGCCATTGCCTGTGGCGCCGACGCCGTGATGATTGGTTCGCCATTGACTAGCGCCATTGAGGCTCCCGCCCGTGGCTACCACTGGGGCATGGCCACCTTCCACCCCACACTGCCTCGCGGTACCCGTGTGCGCACCAAGGTTCGTGGCACCCTCGAGGAGATTCTGGTCGGACCGGCTCACGAAAACGACGGCCGCCTCAACCTGTTCGGCGCCCTCAAGACGTCGATGGCCACGTGCGGCTACGAGACGCTGAAGGAATTCCAGAAGGCCGAGATCATGCTCGCGCCGTCGCTCCAGACTGAGGGCAAGCAACTGCAGCGCTCCCAGGGCGTAGGCATGGGCCATTGACGGTCCTTGTCGTTGACTTTGGGGCCCAGTACGCCCAGCTGATTGCTCGTCGCGTCCGTGAGGCGCACGTCTTCTCCGAAATCGTGCAGAGCACGATCACGGCTGAGGAAGTGCGTGCCAAGAACGCGTCGGCCATCATCCTGTCGGGTGGACCCAAGTCGGTCTACGAAGTCCCGGCCCCGTCACTGGATCCGGCTATCTACGAACTGGGGCTGCCCATTTTGGGCATTTGCTACGGCGCCCAGCTCATGGCCCAGCAGCTCGGTGGCACCGTCGCCCACACCGGTGGCGGCGAATACGGCCGTACCGAACTGACGCGCACTGGTGACTCGGTTCTGGTCGGTGACTGGCCCAGCCTGTCGTCGTGCTGGATGAGTCACGGGGACGCCATCAGCGAAGCCCCGGCCGGCTTCACCGTGACCGCCTCGACGCCTTTGGCGCCCGTGGCCATCATGGAAGACGCCGACCGCCACTTCTACGCCGTGCAGTTCCACCCCGAGGTGGCGCACTCTGAGCGCGGTCAGGAAATCATCGAACACTTCCTGCACCAGCAGGCCGGCATCGCCCCGACGTGGACGAACACCTCCATCATCGACGAGCAGGTCGCCAAGATTCGAGCCCAGGTGGGTACCGAGCGAGTGCTCTGCGCGTTGTCGGGTGGCGTGGACTCGGCCGTCGCCGCGGCCATGGTCTTCAAGGCCGTGGGCCAGCAGCTGACCTGTGTTTTCGTCGACACCGGATTGATGCGCAAGAACGAGGGTGAGCAGATTGAGGCCACCTTTACCAAGCAGTTTGGCGTCGAACTGATTCACGTCCAGGCGGCTGACCGCTTCTTCGACGCGCTCGCCGGCGTGACTGACCCCGAGCGCAAGCGCAAGATCATTGGCGAGCTCTTTATTCGCGAGTTCGAGCGCGTGGCGCGCGAGCTGGCCGAAGACGGCATCAAGTTTCTGGTGCAGGGCACGCTCTACCCAGACGTTATTGAGTCAGGGTCGGGCCACGCCGCCAACATCAAGAGTCACCACAACGTCGGTGGTCTGCCCGACGACCTGAGCTTTGCCCTCGTCGAGCCACTCCGCACCTTGTTTAAGGACGAAGTGCGCAAGGTCGGCGAAGAACTCGGACTGCCCGGCGAAATTGTCTGGCGTCAGCCGTTCCCCGGACCGGGACTCGGCGTACGCATCATCGGTGAGGTGACGCGCGAGCGCGCCGAGATTTTGCGCAATGCTGACTACGTCGTCGTGGACGAGATCAAGAAGGCCGGTTTGTACCGCGAACTCTGGCAGAGCTTCGCCGTGTTACCAGCGGTGCGTACAGTGGGCGTCATGGGCGACGGCCGAACCTACGAGTACCCAATTGTCATCCGCGCGGTGACCAGTGACGACGCGATGACCGCTGACTGGGCCCGTTTGCCTTACGAGGTCATTGAGGCCATCGCGAACCGTTTGATCCGTGAAGTTCCTGGCGTGAACCGCGTGGCCCTCGACGTCACGAGTAAGCCGCCAGGCACCATTGAGTGGGAGTGAGTCGACGTTCCTTCTCTGACGATGCGCTATGGGGCAGCGACCCGGAGAATGAAACCTCAGCCCTGAATCCTGACAGCCTGCTGGAAGGATTGACTGAGCCGCAGCGTGCGGCGGTTATTCAGCGAAACGGGCCACTCCTCGTGGTGGCCGGTGCCGGATCTGGCAAGACGCGCGTCCTGACGCGCCGCATTGCCCACCTGTTGGCCACCGGTGACGCCCGTCCCTACGAAATCATGGCGATCACCTTCACCAACAAGGCCGCCGACGAAATGCGTCATCGCGTGGTGGACCTCGTGGGTGACGACGCCAAGTCGATGTGGGTTTCGACGTTCCACTCGGCCTGTCTGCGCATGCTGCGCAGCCACGCCGACGTCCTCGGCTACGAGCGGGGATTCACGATTTACGACGCCGGCGACGCCGAGACCGCCGTCGAGCGCATCATGAAAGAGCTCGACATCGACACCAAGCGGTTGAGCCCTCGCAGCGTGCACTCGGCAATTTCGGCGGCGAAGAACGAGATGCTGTCCGCCAGTCGCTACCGCGACACGGTCGACGCCAACAACCCCAATCACCGTCGCATCGCCGAAATCTACGGCCTTTACGAGAACCGCCTCAAGCTGGCCAACGCCATGGACTTCGACGACCTGTTGCTCAACGCGGTGGCGATGCTGCGCGCCGACGCTTCGGTCCTCGAGTCCTACCAGCGCCGATTCCGCTACCTGCTGGTTGACGAGTTCCAGGACACCAACGGGGTGCAGAACGAACTGGTCATGATGCTGGCGGCCGAGCACCGCAACCTCTGCGTGGTCGGTGACTCCGACCAGTCGATCTATCGCTTCCGCGCCGCCGACGTCCGCAACATCTTGCAGTTCGAGCAGCGCTTCCCCGACGCCGACGTGGTGCTCCTGGAGCAGAACTTCCGTTCAACTCAGACCATCCTCGACGCCGCGAACGCCGTCATCGCCAAAAACGCCTCGCGGCACGCGAAGAATCTCTTCACCGACCAGGGCCACGGCGAGAAGATTCGTCTCTACCGCGCCGGCGACGAGTACGACGAAGGACGCTGGATTGCCAGCGAACTGCGTCGCGCCCGCACCGAGCGCGGCGTGCAGTGGAACGACATGGCCGTTTTCTACCGCACCAATGCGCAGAGTCGCGTGCTCGAAGAAGAGATGCTGCGAGCGGGGATTCCCTATCGCGTTATCTCGGGCATGCGCTTCTACGACCGCAAAGAAATTAAGACGGCCCTGGCCTACGCCCGCCTGATCGTTAACCCCCGCGACGAAGCCTCGGCCCGTCGAGTCATCAACGAGCCCAAGCGCGGTATCGGTGACGCCGCCCAGACGAAGCTCGGCGCCTTCGCGGCCGAGAACGGTATTTCCTTCGCCGAGGCCGTTCACCACGCCGCCGCCGCGGGATTGACCGCCAAGGCCCTGTCCGGCACCGACGCCTTCGCCTTCATGATGGACGAACTGCGGGCCATGGCGAATGACCTGAGCCCGCGCGAGATGATCGACGCCATTGTTCGCGAGACCGGCATGGGTGCAGCGCTGCGCGCCGAAAACTCCGACGAGGCCATGTCGCGGTTGGAAAACCTCGGCGAATTGGCCTCCGCCGCGGCGCAGTACGACACGTTGATGGAGTTCGTCGAGCGCATGGCCCTGGTGGCCGACTCGGATCAGCTCGACGGCGGCGCGGGTGCGGTGTCGATGATGACGATGCACGTGGCCAAGGGACTGGAGTTCCCCCTCGTCGTCATCACGGGACTGGAAGAGACGATCTTCCCGCACAAGCGGGCGCTGTCGGATGAGGCCGAACTCGAAGAAGAGCGCCGCCTCTGCTACGTCGGCTTGACGCGAGCCATGAAGTACCTGATTTTGACCCAGGCCTGGAGTCGCACGATGTGGGGACAGCGCACTGACGCCATCCCCAGTCGTTTCCTCAACGAGATTCCCGCCGAACTGCTCGACGACATCTCAAAGACGCCGCCACTGCGTCGCTCGACGTTTCGTGACGAAGAAGATGGCTTTGAGGGCCGTCGTAGTTCGTTCTCGCAGGGCGCGGCCTTCGGCTCGGGAACGGCACCACCGGTGCGCTCCACGGGCGCGGAAAACCTGAACCTGTCGGTGGGCGAGCGCGTGGTCCACGACCGCTACGGTTTCGGCACCGTGGTCAAGACCTCCGGCGCCGGAACCGGCGCACGGGCTACCGTCGACTTCGACGATCACGGCACCAAGCAGTTGATGTTGGCCATGACGCCATTGCGCCGTCCGTAGCCATATTTAGCGTCTTCTTAGTTGGCGTTGCCGCCGAGGCGCCGCAATCGCGCCGGTAACTGGCAGACTAGACACCTATGGATTCACCTCGTCACGGCACGCCACGACCGCCGACCTCGCGTCGGCCAGCCGCGCAGCCCGCACGTGCTCGCCACGCCGCTCGGCGCCCGGTGACGAAGATGACCTATTACATTCGCCGCACCATTGCCGTCGGGATCTTGGTCACCCTGATTGCCTTCGGGTACTACGGCACGACGCTCTACCAAGCGCTCCACAACCCCTCCTACGGCGTCTCGGCGATGGCGCGCATCGCCGAGTGGGGTCGCAATGAGGGCATCGGCGGTCTGGTGACCTGGGCGGAGAACATCTACAACCGTCTTCACCCGGCCAAGGTCGGCGGGGCCCCCAGCGTGAATGCGTTTGGCGGGACGACGACCGACACCAAAACCGGTCCGCTCCCCGTGCCGCCTCGTCTGATCTCACCCGCTCCCCACCAGCTCCCCGGTGAAGGCGTCTGGCACCCTGTCGGTCGGACCACCGCCAATGGCGTGCCCACAACGTACGAGGCCTTTATTCGTCCCGACGCGGTGCACACCAGTTACGTCGTTGGTGTGGCCTGGATGGACACGAAGTTGCTGCAGGCGCAGCTGTACTCGGGCTCACAAATCCCCGGCAAAATGGGCCTGCCGTACCGGTACAGCGCCCCGATTTCGCCGATCGCCTCACGCGCCATCGTGGATGCCTTCAACTCCGGCTTCCGCATGCAGGACGCGCAGGGTGGCTACTACACCGATGGCAAGGTAGTGATTCCGCTGCGCGTGGGTGCGGCCTCCACCGTTGTCTACAAGAACGGTGCCATCACGGTGGGGCAGTGGGGTCGCGACTTCCACTCGCTGGCCAACGTGGCCTCCGTTCGTCAGAACCTCGACCTCATTGTTGACCACGGCGCCGCCGTGCCTGGCCTGAACCTGCAGAACAACGCCAAGTGGGGCCGGGTCACCGGCAACACCTTCAACGTGTGGCGTTCGGGGTTGGGTGTCACCAAGAATGGCGCCCTCGTCTACGTCGGAGGGCCGGCGCTGTCGATTGCCGACCTTGCCAACGTCATGGTCCGTGCCGGTGTTGTCGAGGGCATGGAGACCGACATGAACACCGACTGGGTGATCTTCGCCAGCTACCAGGGAGCGCCGGGTCACGCGATAAGTGGCGCCTCGGGAACCAACATGCTCAACTCGAGCAACGTGGGGTCCAACGCGATGCTGGAGCGACCCACCGTGTTCTTCGACAACTGGTGGACCCGCGACTTCTACGTGATGAGTTTGCGGCCGAAGGAACTCAGCGCCGCCACCGCGACGACGCGCTAAGCGCGGTCCATGACGGCGCGCCAGACCTTCCGAGGAAGGTGGCGCAGGATCAGGTAGACCCAGCGCAAGACTGGTGGGCTCCAGATAATGCGGTCACCAGAGGCCAGTCCCGCCATTACGTAGTCGGCGACCTCGTTAGGACCGGTCGTGAAGGGCACTTCCTTCAGGCCCGCCGTCATACGGGTGCGGACGGCGCCCGGACGCAGGATCTGCAGCGAGACCCCGGTGCCGTCGAGCGAGTCGGCCAACGCGTCACAGAGACGGTCGAGACCGGCCTTGGCGCTGCCGTAGAGGTAAGCGCTGCGGCGCACGCGCACGGCGCCCACCGAGGAGATGACGAGGATGCGACCGCTGCCCTGAGCGAGCAGTCGGTTGCGCACTTCCGTCAACGCGACGGCCGGCCAGGTGAAGTTCACGGTGAGCATCTGCGCCACCGCGGCGGGGTCGACTTCGTCGGTGAACTGATTACCCAGGTGGCCCACCGCAATGATGACGAGGTCAACGCTTCCGCCCGCGGCCTCGAAGGCCTGGATGACGCTGGTGGCGGCGCTGGAGGGCTGCTCGGCATCAATCGTCACGAGAGGAACATCAGTTGCCCCGTAGTCGCGAGCTTCGGCGGCGGCCACCTCGAGAAGCTCAGGGTTGCGACCGGCGAGCACCACGGTGTGGGCGCGAGCAGCGGCCAACTTCCTGGTGATGGCGCGAGCGATCTCCGAGGAACCGCCCAGGACGATGACCCGCTGGGGCTGACCGAATGCGTTCTCCATGATTATTTGTCTCCTAACAAGAGTCGGCGAGCGAGGTCGCTGGTGAGGTGGTTGTTGGGGTCGTAGGTGTTCTTGACCGCGAGGAACTCGTCGAGGCGAGGGTACATGACGCGCAGCGACTCGGGACGCAGACGGGCGTCCTTCGCGAGGTAGACGCGGCCGCCGGCCGCCAAGACCATCTCGTCGAGGTCGTCGAGGACCTGGGGGAGGGCGGCGGGCCCCACGGGCAGGTCGAGGGCCAGCGTCCAGCCGGCCATCGGGAACGAAAGAGGACTGGCGTTGCCGTGGCCGAAGCGCTTAAGGACGGCGAGGAAGCTGGGCACGCCTGATGACGACAACCGGGCGATCGCCCGCTCAACAACGTCGGCGTGCTGGTCGCTGACCGCGAACTGGTACTGCACGAAGCCGCGACGACCGTAGAGACGGTTCCAGTCGGCCAGGCCGTCGAGGGGGTGGAAGAACGTGCCGAGCGACTGGGCCTCACCGACTCGGTGCCGTGGTGCCTTGCGGAACCAGAGTTCATTGAAGACTCGAATGCTCAGGGGGTTCAGCAGGCCCGAGGGGGCGTCGACGGGAATGCGCAACTTGGCGCCGGCGGGGGCTCGGAGCGTCGCTTCAGGCATCTGCTCGCGCGTTACGTGATCGCCGCGCGTCAAGATGGCCCGGCCCATGGCCGCGCCCTTGGTCATGCAGTCCACCCAGGCGACGGAGTAGCGGTAGTCGTCGTCGCCCTCGACCATGGCGGCCATGACGTCGGCGAGATTGGCGTAGCGGGTGGTGTCGACGAAGACGCGGTCGGTTTCAATCGCCAGGAGTCGAATCGTGACCGAGGTCACCACACCGGTCAGGCCCATGCCGCCGATGGTGGCCCAGAATAGATCGGGGTGCTGCGTCGGTGAGGCGTCGTAGACACCGGTGGGGGTGCAGATGCGCATCGAGAGAACGTGGTCGCCAATGGAACCGTCGCGGTGGTGATTCTTGCCGTGGACGTCGGCCGCGACCGCGCCACCCATCGACACCTGTCGGGTGCCGGGGGTTACGGGAACGAACCATCCCTGGGGGATTGTGAGCGTCAGCAGTTCGTCAATCGACACACCGGCGCCAACCGTGACGACACCGTCGTCGGTGATGGTGCTTATGCCGCCAAGTGCGTGGTTGTTGAGTACGACGCCACCACTGATTTGCGCGGGGTCACCGTAGCTGCGGCCGAGGCCGCGCGCGATGACCGGCCCCTGGGCGAGTTGCTCGAGGACGGCCGCCTCGGTCTCCGGCGCCAGCACCGTTGCCCAGGAGGGCGCGGTACGTCCCCAGCCACTCAAACGCTGTCGATTCATGCGTAGACCCCCACGGCCAGCAGTGCGGCCCAGATAACAACGAGAATTTGTACCTGACGATTGCGAAGCAGAAGGTCCTCAGGGGCTTCACCCTCGGGCGATTCGGCGCCGCGCATGATGGACAGCACCGCGACAACCACCGGGATGATCGACAACTGAATGGGTACGACGTGGTGGCGCACCGACGAAAGTCCCGTGGCCGATCGGTCGAAGGCCCAGAGCGAGTACGCGGTCACGACCACCGTGGCGGTCATGGTGAGGGCGGAGTGAAGGAACTCGGCGGTGTATTCCTTCAACACCGCGCGGTTGGCTTCACCCACGTTGCGCTTCTCGGCCGCCCGCTTGCCTACAACGAGGAAGAGGGCACCGAAGAAGATCACCACGAGAAACCATTCGGACACCGCGATGTGTGACGCCGCAGCCCCGGCGAGCGCGCGAAGGAAGAAGCCACTGGCGACGAACACGAGCTCAATGACGGGCAGGCGTTTCACGCCGGCGATGTAGGCGAGCGATTCGCCGATGTAGAGGGCCAGGATCAAGAAGTACCAGCCGGGGAGCGACGCGATCAGGGGCAGTCCTAGGCCAATAGCTCCCGAAACAATGCCCACGATCATGGCCGTGGCGGGGGAGAGCTGGCCCGCGGCGATGGCCCGGTACCGCTTGGTGGGGTGACTGCGGTCGTCGTGCACGTCGCGCAGGTCGTTGAGGACGTAGACGCAACTGGCGACGAGTGAAAACGAGAAGAAGGCAATGAGCGTGTGGCTCATGTCGGCGCCACGAAAGACCTTGCCGGCGGCGGCGGGGGCGATGACGACCAGGCCATTTTTGACCCACTGGCGCACCCGTAAGGCTGAGATGATCGCGCGGATCAAGCCTCGGGGCGGGGCGGCATTCGTCACAACCCTCAAGGTTACTCTTGGGGTCGGCCGTCCGTCTGGGGCCCGTGCCGGCACCCGTACAATGCCATTGGCGAGTGTGCGGTCGCCGTATGCCCTTTGGAGATAATAAAAAACGTAAAAGATGCCTGTCGACAAGGCGTTTTTCTCGAGTGGGCTTCGTTGGCTGCAATAAGTTCAGAGGTGGTGTTTCGCGGTGGTAACCCGAACACCTTCCGGAAAGAAAGCAGACGTTCATGGACCTTTTTGAGTATCAGGGTAAGCAGTACTTCCAGCGTTTCGACATTCCGACGCCCAACGGCGCCGTCGCCGACACCGTCGAGGAGGCCCTCGCGGCCGCCGAGCAGATCGGGTACCCCGTCGTGCTGAAGGCGCAGGTCAAGGTCGGTGGACGTGGCAAGGCCGGTGGCGTGAAGGTTGCCGCCAACGCTGACGAAGTGCGCACCCACGCTGGCACCATTTTGGGCCTCGACATCAAGGGCCACATCGTTCGCCGCCTCTGGGTCGAAGAAGCCAGCTCGATCGCCAAGGAGTACTACGCCTCCTTCACGCTGGACCGTCCCAACAAGACGCACCTGGGCATGCTGAGCGCCCAGGGTGGCGTTGAGATTGAAGTGGTCGCCGAAGAGAACCCTGACGCCATTGCCTTCATCTCGATTGACCCCGTTCGCGGACTCGACCTCGAGACTGCTCGTCGCTGGGTGGCTGAAGCGAATCTCGACGAAGCGGCCCGCGAACAGGCCGCCGAACTGCTCGTCAAGCTCTACACCTGCTACGTCGAAGGTGACTGCGACCTCGCCGAAATCAACCCCCTCATCCTGACGCCGGACAATGTCGTCAAGGCACTCGACGCCAAGGTGACGCTGGACGAGAACGCCGCCTTCCGTCACCCCGAGTGGGACGAGTTCCGCTTGACCGACACCGAGGACCCCCGTGAGATCATGGCCCGCGAAAAGGGCCTGAACTACATCGGTCTCGACGGCACGGTGGGCATCATTGCCAATGGAGCCGGACTGGCCATGTCCACGCTCGACGTCGTGAACCAGGTGGGTGGCTCGGCCGCGAACTTCCTCGACATTGGTGGTGGCGCGAACGCCGACGTGATGGCCGCGGCCCTCGAGGTCATCAACGCCGACCCCAAGGTGAAGGCGATCTTTGTCAACATCTTTGGAGGCATCACCCGCGTGGACGAAGTGGCCAAGGGTGTGCTCGAAGCACTCGCCCGCGTGAACATCACCTCCCCAATTGTCCTGCGACTCGACGGCACCAACGCTGTCGAGGGCCGCGCGATTCTTGCGCCGCACCTCAACGAAGTCCTGATTACCGAACCGACCATGTTGGATGCCGCACGTCGCGCCGTGTCCCTCGCGAACGCCTAAGGAGCGCCATGAGTATTTTTGTTGACGAAAACACCAAGGTCATTGTCCAGGGTTTGACCGGTGGGCAGGGCAAGTTCCACGGTCTGCGTAACCGCGACTACGGCACCAAGATTGTCGGCGGCGTGACCCCCGGCAAGGGCGGCACCGACGTTGACGGTATTCCCGTCTTCAACTCGGTGAAGGAAGCAGTGGCTGCCACGGGCGCTACGGCCTCATTCGTCGTTGTGCCACCCAAGTTCGCGTCTGCGGCCATCCTCGAAGCCGCTGAAGGTGGCATCACCTTCATTGTCTGCATCACCGAAGGCATCCC
>DAIQPT010000028.1:0-15610 GCA_036787185.1 Acidimicrobiales bacterium
CCACTGCCGTAACGCCGACATTGACCTTCTCTTCATCCGCGCCGACGACGTGCCCGAATACGTCCAGGACGGCATCGTCGACTGTGGTGTGACGGGTCTCGACCTCGTTGAGGAGCGCGAGTTCGACGTTGAGGTTCTCCTTCGCCTTGGCTACGGTCGTTGCTCGCTGCAGGCGGCAGTCTCCAATGAGGACACCGCAACGCGGCTTGAAGACCTCGATGGTCGTCGTGTCGCCACCTCGCACCCTCGTCTCGCTAAGCAACTGCTCGCGGAGCGCGGCATCAACGTGGAGGTCATTCGCGTGACGGGCTCGGTGGAAATCACGCCACGCCTCGGCTTAGCTGACGCGATTGTTGACTTGGTGTCAACCGGATCGACGCTGCGCACGAATGGCCTCCGCTCTATCGGCACCCTGTTCGAAAGCGAGGCCGTGCTCGTGGGACGTCGACAGAGTGAGGGCCGCGAGGCGCAGGCTGTGTTGACGACCTTGCTCAAGAGTGTGATTGACGCTCGCGCGAGTCGCTATCTCTTGTTCAACGTGCGCGAAGAAGACCTCGCCGCAGTGACCGCACTGTTGCCTACCGCCGGCTCACCCACGGTGATGACGCTGGCGACCCCGGGCCTCGTCGCCGTCCACGCCCTGGTGCCCTCATCAGTTGTGTGGTCGCTGCTCCCGCAATTGCAAAACAATGGTGCCAGTTCGATCCTGACGCTCCCCGTAGAAAGAATGATGTCATGAGTACCCCCGTCCCCACTGACCGACCAATCACCATCGAAGAAATCGTCACCGACGTGCGTGAGCGCGGTGACGTCGCCGTGGCCGAATGGTCGCAGCGCTTCGACAAGACGACCAGTGCGGTGCCCGAGCGCGCCGTCGCCTACGGCGACATTCCAACAGCGGCCATCGTGGCGGCGGCTGACAACGTTCGCAAGTGGCACGCCGCCCAGCGCCCCGCCGACCTGGTGATGGAAGTCTCACCTGGTGTCACGCTCGAGCGCCGCTGGACGCCGCTGCGTTCCGTTGGCATTTACGTACCGAAGAACCTCGTGTCCTCACTCATCATGGGCGCAGTACCGGCGCAGGTGGCTGGGGTGGAGCGCATTGTGGTGTGCACGCCGCCGTCGGGTGCCGCTGCCGTGGCCGCCGCCGCCGCATTGCTGGGCATTGACGAAGTCTGGGCAATTGGTGGCGCACAAGCGATTGCCGCCATGGCCTACGGCACCGAGTCCATTGCGCCCGTTGACAAGATCTTCGGACCGGGATCGGGTGCGGTCAATGCCGCCAAGCTCCTGGTCAGCCGCGACGTCGCCATCGACCTTCCCGCTGGCCCGAGTGAGATTGTGGTCGTTGCCGACGAGGGCGTTGATGAAGCACTCATTCAGCAAGAGATTGCCGCACAAATGGAGCACGGTCCCGACTCGCGTGGTTTCATCGTGCGTGTGGGTGACGATCTCGAGGCGGCCCTCGAAGAAATTGAGGGCTACGCGGCCGAGCACGTCGCGCTGATCGGTGCAAGGGCCGAATCACTCGCCCCGCGTATTCGCAACGCCGGCGCCGTTTTCGTTGGCCCCTACGCGCCAGTACCCGCCGGTGACTACGCCACGGGCGCTAATCACGTCTTGCCCACAGGTGGATGGTCGAAGTCCACGGGTGGACTCGGACTGGAGGGGTTCATGAAGACCGTCACGATTCAACGGGTGACCCAAGATGGTCTGCAGCGACTCGCCCCGACCATTGAGGCCCTCGCGGAGCTCGAAGGCATGACGGCGCACAAAGCGACGGCCCGCCGATGACCCGCCCCCTTCCCCTCGACGCCTACCAGTGGCCGCCATCGAACGAGGTGCTCGCTGAGCGCGTTGGACTGCACGCCTCGGACATCCTGCGCTTCGACGGCAACGTGCCGGCAATGCCGCCGGTGACGGCTCGTCCCGCCACGGTCGCCAAAGCTCTTGCCGATATCAATGAGTACGACCGTGGTCGTTACGAATCCCTTCGTCAGGCGATTGCCGACCTGCACAACGTGAGCATTGACAATGTCGCGATCGGCGCGGGGAGCGACGAGTTCATTGTGCTCCTGGCCGCGATGTACGCGAGTGGCGGCACGGTCGCAACGGTGCCGGCTGATTCGTATTCGATGTACCGATTCGCCGCGGCCATGGCCGGTGCGACACTCACCACTGACGTCGCCACGGCCGACCTGGTGTTCGTCTGTCGACCGAACAATCCGACGGGGGAACTTCCCGACGTGCCGACGAACGTGACCGGCCAGTTGGTGATTGACGAGGCCTACGCCCACTACGCCGGCGCCGACGAGACGGCGCGTATTGGTGAGGGTGCCATCATTCTGCGCACGTTCTCCAAGGCCTACGGGCTGGCCGGCGCGCGCGTGGGCTACGCCTTGGCTGACGCCGAGACCATCGCCGCCATTACGTCTCGCCAGGCCCCACTGTCAGTGTCGGCGCTGTCGGCGTCATTGGCGCTGGCCGCTTTGTCGGTGCCCCTCGACGTCTCGGCACAGGTTGCGGAGCGTGACCGCGTGGCGGCCGCCCTGCGGGAACTGGGGCTCACCCCGTTGCCATCGGCGACCAACTTCCTCTTCATCCCGATGGAAAACCCGCAGGCCCTCGTGGACCGCGTGCTCGAGCACGGAGTGATGCTCCGGGCCTATGACGCCGGACTGCGCATTTCTATTCGTGATGAGATCGATGACGACGTGATGCTGCAGGCACTGAGCGCCGTGTTGCGCGGCACCGGGGCGCCGGAGCGCACGCTTCGCCACCGTCGGGCCACCGCGGAAACGTTCTTGACCTGCCGCTTGCGGGTGCCGGGCCAGGGTCGCGTGTTCATCAGCACAGGCGAGGGCTTCTACGACCACATGCTCCAGCAGCTGGCCTTCCACGGTGGCATGGACCTCCGCATGGAAGGGGTCGGTGACTTGGAGACGGGGGATCACCACTTGGTCGAGGACACTTTCCGCACCTTTGGCGAAGCCCTCGACGAGGCGCTCGGTGACCGCAAGGGTCTCGCCCGTTACGGTGAGGCACGGGTGCCGATGGATGAGGCCCTGGCCGTTGCGGTGGTCGACCTCTCCGGTCGCGCCAAGGCGACTCTCGACATCGACCCCGACCCCGGTATGGCGGCGCACGCCCTCGAGTCACTGGCGCAAACGGCACGGATCACCCTGCACGTCACGGCCAAGGGTGAGAACGCCCACCACGTGGCCGAAGCGGCCTTCAAGGCCGTGGGTCGCGCCATGAACCAGGCCCTCGTTCGAGACGGCTCGGTGGTGCGCTCCACGAAGGGCTCACTGTGAGCGAAGTTGTTGTCGTTGACTACGGTGCCGGGAACACCCGCTCCGTCTGTTCGTCGCTGCGCACTCTCGGCTACGAGAGCGTCGTGACGGCTGATCCCGCGGCGATCACCGGATCTGACTTTGTCATCTTGCCCGGGGTGGGCTCCGCCCGCTCGGCCATGACCCACCTCACCGAGACGGGGGCAGCATCGGCTCTCGCCGAACGCTACGCCGCTGACGGCCCCATCCTGGGTATCTGCCTTGGACTGCAGCTGGCCCTTGAGGCCAGTCAGGAGGACGGTGGGGTCAAGGGCCTCGGCCTCGTCGAGGGTCTCGTGGTACGGCTGGAAACGGCCCGTATCCCGCGACTGGGCTGGGCCATGGTCGAACCCTGGAATGAAGCGTTTTACTTTGCCCACTCGTTTGTCGCCGAGTCGCCCCACAGCGTGGCGACCTCGGAGGGACTCTGTGCCGCCGTGCGCCACGGCTCGTTCTTCGGGGTGCAGTTCCACCCGGAGAAGAGCGACGTCGCCGGCCTGAACTTCTTGGATCAATGCCTCTCCCTCGCCTAATTCCCTGTCTCGACGTCGCCCATGGTCGCGTGGTTAAAGGCGTCAGTTTCGTCAACCTCCGTGACGTGGGCGACCCCGTGGAACTCGCTCGTGCCTACAGTGACGGTGGCGCTGACGAACTCGTGTTCCTGGACATCGCCGCGACGCCGAACGACAACGAGACCATGGTCGACGTGGTGCGCCGCGTGGCCGACGTGCTGGCCATTCCCTTCACTGTTGGCGGTGGTATTCGCAGCGTCGATGACGCCTCGCGGATCATTGAGGCCGGCGCCGACCGTGTCTCGCTGAACTCGGCGGCTCTGGCCACACCGGAACTCATTACCGAGATCGCCGCTCGTTTTGGCTCGCAGGCGGTCGTGGTCGCCATTGACGCGGGTGACGGCGTAGTGCACTCCCACGGTGGCCGGCGGGCCACCGATATCCCAACAGTGCCATGGGCCGCTGAAGCGGCCGCCCGTGGCGCGGGAGAGATTCTGCTGACCTCCATCGCCCAAGACGGCCAGCGGTCGGGATTCGACCTCGTGCTGACGCAGGCGGTGCGTGACGCCATTGATATTCCCGTGATTGCCTCGGGAGGCGCCGGCAGCGCCCAGCACGTCGCCGAGGCGTTGCGCGTGACCGACGCCGCGCTCGTGGCCTCAATTGTGCACGAGAATCCAGAGGGACTCCCCGGGCTGCGTCGCAAAATAACCGCATTGGGCATCGCCCTACGACCCGGAGGACAAACCCATGTCTGACTTACGAGCCGCCATTGTGCAAGACGACCAGAGCGGTCGCGTCCTGATGCTGGGCTGGATGGACGACGAGGCCCTCGCCACAACGCGGGCCACGGGCCGGGTGACGTTCTTCTCACGTTCCCGTCAGCAGCAGTGGGTGAAAGGCGAGACCTCGGGGAATTACCTCAACGTGGTCGAGATCATTGGCGACTGCGATGACGACGCCTACCTCGTGCGGGTCA
Organism: Acidimicrobiales bacterium; assembly: GCA_036787185.1. Classification (GTDB taxonomy): domain Bacteria; phylum Actinomycetota; class Acidimicrobiia; order Acidimicrobiales; family RAAP-2; genus RAAP-2. The sequence goes on from DAIQPT010000028.1 coordinate 4,824, forward strand.
CCCCCGAAGGCCCGACCTGCCACGATGGTGCCACCTCGTGCTTCACCCCGTGGCTTTGGCGCAAGATTCTCCAACGGGAGGCATCGAACGCCGCCGACTCCTACGTCGTTTCGTCGCTCCAGAAGGGCCCGGCCTTCGCGGCGCGCAAGGTGGGTGAAGAAGCAGTGGAAGTCGTGGTCGCCGCCCTTAACGAAACTGACGAGCGCCTCGTCTCGGAAGCGGCGGACCTCTGGTTTCACCTGCTCCTGCTGCTGCGCAGTCGGGGCCTCGACCCAGCGGCAATTGAAGACGAGCTCCGGCGCCGTGAGAAGTAGGGCGACCTAAGGTACGAAGGTGACTCGTCGCCTGCTCCTCGCCCTCGGGTCGTGCGCCTTTGTCGGCAGCCTCGCGAGTAGTGCGGGGGCCACCGGCGTGACCGACGCCACGGGAACAAAAACAGCGCCTCTGACCTGCGCCACGTCGCGTGTGGACTCGTGGACGACCGACGCCCTCGCGCACGAAGTCGTCGTGGTCTCGCTTCAGTCAACGAGCCTGGTGCAAATGCGCCAAGCCGCCGCCGCCGGATTTGGTGGTGAACTGATTCTCGGAACGGTCGTTCCCGCCGGCCTGGTTCCCACGCTCCAATCGCTGCCCTCGCTCGCGCCGTCAAAACTTCGACTGAACGTCATGGCGGACGAGGAGGGTGGGGGCGTGACGCGCCTGCCCGCGCTGGTGGGCTCGTGGCCGTGGGCGCAAGTAATGGGCGCCACCATGACTGCCCCACAGATAACGGCCGTGGGTGCCCGACTGGGTCGGGCTATGGCGAACGCCGGATTCACGACTGATCTCGCACCGGTCGCGGACGTTGATGGCCGGCAGGTCTACCCCAGCGCGAGTAATCCCGACGGCTATCGATCCTTTGGTGGGAGTCCGTCGGCGGTGGCCGCCGACGCCACAGCCTTCGCGCAGGGACTGCGCCAGAGTGGCATAAACGCCACGGTGAAGCACTTTCCCGGCCTGGGTGGCTCATCCGGCAATACTGACACCGGTGCCGCCACCACGTTGCCCTGGGCCACGTTGCAACGCTCCGCCCTCTACCCGTTCCGGGTGGCGATCAGTGCGGGTGTGCCGATGGTGATGATGTCCAATGCCGTGGTGCCGGGTCTCACCGGTCAGCCGGCTGGCCTCTCACGGGCCGCGGTGGCGGCATTGCGGGCGCTGGGCTTTCACGGGCTGGTCATCACCGACGCGCTGGGTGCCGGCGCCATCTCGGCGCGACACCTCACCGAAGCGCAGGCGGGCGTGCTGGCCTTGGTCGCCGGTGACGACGAACTGCTCTCACAGACCCCCACGACGGCCGCCTCGAGTTTGACGAATGCCTCGGCCATGGTCAGGGCTATTGACGCCGCTGAGGCGACGGGCACGCTCACGCGGGCCACATTGATTGCGGCGGCCGCACAAGTGGTGGCGACGACGAACCCCGGAGTCTGCGCCGCCGGTTAGCGGTGGTGGGGTGGCACCTCGTGGTGGTCGCGTCGAATGCGCCGAATCTCGTCCTGCAGTCGCTCAACTTCCTGGCGGAGTCGAGCGACCACTTCCTCAAGTTCTTCACGCGACAGTTCGGAGGCCATGTGTCAATAATCCCACACGCGGCCGTCGGGCATCACGGAAAGAGGCCGCGAAGCTCCGTCGCCTCAGCGATTCGCTCCACACCCACGGCGATGGCCGTGTCACGCAGCGGCACACCGAGCTCGAGGTGGCGCTTCCAGACGTGGTTGAAGGCATCATGCATCGTCTTCTCCAGGCGCTGGGTGAAGAGCTCTCGTTCCCACATGAATCCCTGCAAGTCCTGGGCCCACTCGAAGTAGGAGGCGACCACGCCACCGGCGTTGGCCAGGACGTCGGGCACCACGATGACACCGCGCTCGGCAAGCACGGCCGCACCCTCGCCCGTGGTCGGGCCATTTGCGGCCTCAATGATCAATGACGCGGCGATGCGGTGGGCGACGTCGGCGGTGATCACGCCACCGAGGGCGGCGGGAATCGCGATGTCGCTCGGGATGGCCCAGACGGCCTCTCGATCAATCGTCTCCGCGTCGGGGAAGTCCACCACGGATCCAGTGGCCGCGAAGTGCGCGGCCAGAGCAACGGGGTCGACACCGTTGGGGGCGTGAATTGCGCCGTGCACGTCGGCGACACCGACGACCTTCATGCCACGGTCGGTCAGCATCTGGATGAGCGGGGCCCCGACCTTGCCGTAGCCCTGCACGACGACGCGCTCGTTGGACAGCGGGCGACCCAGTCGCTCGAGGAGCGCCACGGTGCAGATGGTCACACCCAGCGAGGTGGCGCCGGCGTGGCCGAGGGTGCCACCGATGGCAATGGGCTTGCCGGTGACGACGCCCATGGTGGCGTGGCCACGCAGCATCGACACGGTGTCCATGATCCAACTCATGACCTGCGCGTCAGTGTTGACGTCGGGGGCGGGAATGTCGGTGTCGGGCCCAATCATCGGGGCGATGGAGAAGGCGTAGCGACGGGTGAGGCGCTCGAGCTCGCCATGGGAGAACGTGGTCGGATCGACCTTGATGCCACCCTTGGCGCCGCCGTAGGGGATGTTGACCACGGCGCACTTGATGGACATGTCGGCCGACAGTGCAGCAATCTCGTCGACGTTCACGCTCTGGTGAAATCGAATACCGCCCTTACCCGGACCGCGTGAGGTGTCGTGGAGAATCCGCCACCCGGTGAACATGTCGATGGTGCCGTCATCCATGCGCACGGGAATCGCGACTTCGTGAATGCGCTCTGGGGTGATGATGCGCTTGATCATGCCCTGATCGAGGCCGAGAAGGTCACCGGCCTTTTGAATTAGGGAGGCGACGTGAAGCCAGGGATTGAAAGCAACCGGTTCGGTGCCGTCGGGAGAGATGAGCATAAGTGCCCGCCTTTGGTTCGGTAGAAGACCTCGTTGTCTTCCGTTACTCAATGTACGCCACTGCGCTTGCTCGCGCTGGAATTTCGGTGACGAATTGGTGACTGTTACTCGGCGGCAGTCACGTCGCGGCCGCCGGAGTTGACCCATGATTCGTACATGGCGGCGTAGGCCCCGCCGGCGGCGAGGAGGTCTGCCGGTGACCCCATTTCCACGATGCCGCCATGGTCAACCACGACGATGCGGTCAGCCCGCTGAGCGGTGGTGAGGCGGTGGGCAATCAGAATTGCGGTTCGCCCTTCAAGGAGGCGGTCCAGGGCCCGCTCGACGATGATCTCACTCTGGAGGTCGAGTGAACTGGTGGCCTCATCGAGAATCAACACGCGAGGTCGGGCGAGGAAGGCGCGGGCCAGGGCGAGCAACTGTCGCTCGCCGGCCGACAACGTCTGGCCGCGCTCGTGCACCACGGTGTCGAGACCTTGATCGAGTCGATCGATGAGATCGCGCAGGCCCACCACGTCAATGGCTTCGTCAAGCTCAGCGTCGGTGGCATCAGGTCGGCTGAAGCGGAGGTTAGTGCGAATGGAACCGGCAAAGAGGAACGGTTCCTGCGGCACGACGCCCAGCTGCGAGCGCAGCGAGCGCAAGGTCACGGTGCGGACGTCAACGCCGTCGACGAGAACACGACCACTGGTCGGGTCGTAGAAGCGGTTCGCGAGTTTGGCCAACGTTGACTTTCCGGCGCCGGTGGGGCCCACGAAGGCGACGGACTCGCCGGGGGCGATATCGAGGCTGACGTCGGTAAGCACGGGGCGGCCCTCGAGGTACCCGAAGGTGACGTGGTCGAAGGTGATGCGACCCTCAATCGTGGGCAGGACTGTCGCGTCCGGGCGTTCGTCGACGGTGGGTGGCGTTTCGATTAGTTCGCGCAAGCGAATAACGGAGCTGCGGCCTTGTTGGAGCGCGTTGTACTGCTGGACCAGCAGCTGAATCGGCTGGAAGAAGCGGTTGAGGTAGAGGAAGAATGCCACCAGCGCACCAATGGACAGTTGGTGGCGGACGACCATTTGACCGCCAATGCCGAGCAGCAAGCCCTGGCCGAGGATGCCGATCATGACGGTCGCGGGACCGTAGACGGCGTTGACGCGGCCAGTGACCATGTTGGCGTCTCGGTAGGCGCCAACGACGTGACGGTGGTTGCGGATGTTGCGCTGCTGACGATTAGTTGCGGTGACCACGCGAATGCCGTAGAGGGATTCGGAGAGGTCAGCCAGTACGTAGGCAATGCGGTCACGCACCAGCAAGTAGCCCTTCTCAGAGGCGTGGTGGAACCACAACGTGAAGGCGAAGAGCATCGGCACTATCAGCGCCACCGTCCAGAGGGCCAGGGTGACATTGGTCGCAAACAGGATGACCGTGATCACGATCATCGTCAAGCCCTGGCTGGCGAAGGAGGTGATGCCGTCTTGGATGAGCTGTTGCAGATTCTCAATGTCGCTGGTCATGCGACTCATCAGCACGCCGGCCTTTTCGTCGGTGAAGAAGTCGAGGCTCATGCGCTGGAAATGGGTGAAGACGCGAATGCGCAGGTCGTGCATGACGCGCGACGCCAGGGTGCCGCTCACGTTGGTCTGCAGTTGCTGCGTCAGAGCACTGATGACGGCGACCACCAAATAGATGGCGGCGCAGATAATCACCACGCGCGTGCTGCGGTGACCGGGGGTCATGCCGTGGTTGATGGCGTATTCGGTAAGTGCCGGGCCGACCTGCAACAAGAAGGTTGTCAGGATTACCAGGAGTGAGCCAAACACGACGTAGCCCGGGTGGTCGCGCAGCATCCGCGGCAGCGTCAAGCGGGTTCGTTCCTTGGCCGACGGTAGCTGCTGGAACGTGAGGGCCGACTTTTCGTGGACCGGCTCGGTCGCGAGCAACTTGTTGGCCTCAGCCTGCAGTTCGCTAGGGATGCCACCGAAGGGCAACCCGGTACGAGCACCGCCACCAAACATGCCTCCACCGCCGGGGCCACCACCCCAACCGCCGCCGCCCCACGCCATTACTGGTCCTCCCGGACGGACTGGGCGAGGATCTCGCCGTAGAGGGGAGAGGTGCTCAAAAGTTCCTCGTGGGTGCCGTCGGCGACCACGCGGCCCTCGTCGAGCACGACGACGCGTTGCGCCAGTGTGATGGTCGATACGCGGTGGGCAATAACGATGGTGGTGCGAGTGCTCATGAGTGAACGCAGCGCTTCGTAGATGCCGGCCTCGATGTGGACGTCGATGGCGCTGGTGGCGTCGTCGAGGATCAGAATCGGTGGATTGAGCAGCAGGGTGCGCGCAATGGCGATGCGCTGACGTTGGCCGCCCGACAGGGTGTAGCCGCGTTCGCCAATCACTGTCTGGTAGCCCTCGGGGAGTTTCTCGATGAACTCGTGAGCGTTGGCGGCGCGGGCCGCCGCCTCAATCTCGGCCGCGGTGGCGTCGGGGCGCCCGTAGGCGATGTTGTCACCGATGGAAACAGAAAAAAGGAAAGGTTCGTCGGTAACAACACCGATGTTTGCGCGCAAACTCTGCAAGGTGTACGTCCGTACATCGGTCCCGTCGATACAGACCGCGCCGTCGCTCACGTCGTAGAACCGGTTGATCAGTCGCGCCACCGTGGACTTGCCGGAACCGGTTCGTCCGACGATGGCCACGGTCTCACCGGGGGCCACGTGCAGATCGAAGTCAGTCAGAATCGGCGTGTCGCGGTAGGCGAAAGCGACGTGGTTGAAATCGAGCGCGCCGCGGACATTCGTGAGGTCGAAGGCACCCGGTCGGTCCACAATCTCGGGGTGCTCGTCAAGAATTTCGAAGATGCGCTCGGCACTCGCCTTGGCGCGCTGGCCCATCATGACTAACTGGCCGAGCATCATGAAGGGGGCCTGCAGCATCAGCAGGTAGGCGTTGAAGGCGAGAATCGCGCCAACCGCCAGGTGGCCCTGCACGACCATGACGCCACCAAAGCCCAGCACAAGGGCCAGGCCCAGCTGGGGAAGGTTCTGCACCCACGGCGACCAGAGGCCGCGAATCTTGGCGTCCTTGACGTAGGCCCAGGCCACCCGCTCGGCGGCATCGGCCAACCGGTTGATTTCTGCCTCTTCCTGGGCGAATGACTTCACGACGCGCACACCGTTGACGTTCTCGTCGACGATGGTCGCGACGTCGGCCAGGCGGGCCTGAGTGATCCACGAGATGGGGAACAGGACGCGTCGCATCTTGATGCCGACTACGTAGAGAATCGGCATGACCACCATGGCGATGCAAGCGAGAATCGGATCGATGGCCAGCATGAAGCCGAAGGCCAGCACGCCACTGGCGCATTGCACCAAGATGAGCGGGGCGAAGGTGGAGTACATCTGGACCGAACGAATGTCGGAGTTCGCGCGGCTGATCAACTGACCGGACTGGACCCGGTCAAAGAAGCTGAAGCTCAGCCACGTTAGGTGCTGGTAAATCAGTGAACGAAGGTCGGCTTCGACCTCGTAGGCCGTCCGCTGCAGGTAGTAGCGCGAAGCCATACCCGCGGCTCCGGCAATAAGACCGATGATCAGAATTTCAATCACCGCGCCGTGGAGGCTGGTGCGGTGCGTCTCGATGGCGTTCTTAAAGGCCTGGTTCAGCAAGTTTGGAACGAGGGCCTGAAACAAAAGGCTCAGAAACGACAGCGAGACCGAAGCGGTGAAGGTGAAGCGGTGCGACTTGATGATAGGTAAGACGCGTCGCCACCAGGACAGTGACGTGTCGCGACTGATTTCGGCGCGTGGCCCAGGGTACGACGAGGTCACACCACCGAGAGGATTCGCGGTCTCATCGACGGCGACGGGGCCGAAGTGTCGAGTACCAGTCACCGTTCAATGGTAGTGGTCGAATCTCCTGATGCCGTAGGGCGTAATGTCGTTGTCGTGACGCAGCCAATAATTGTTTCTCACCCCATCGTGGCCGACAAGGTTCGACAACTTCGTGACACGACGACTTCGAACGCCGACTTCTTGCGCTTGGCGCACGAAATTTCTCGCTTCCTCGCCTATGAAGCACTTCGCACCGTTGCGGTGCGGTCGGTCACGGTTGACACACCGGTTGTGGAGGGCGCTCCCGCCGTGCGCCTCGACACCTCGTTTGTGATTGTGCCGATTCTGCGGGCGGGCCTCGGCATGTCAACCGCCGTTCAGGAAGTAGTGCCCGAGCACCGGCTGTGCCTCGTCGGACTGCGTAGGAATGAAGAGACGTTGGCCGCTGAGGTCTACCACGACGGTTTGCCCATGGCCCTCGAGGGGGCGCCGGTTATCGTCTGCGACCCCATGCTGGCCACGGGTGGCTCCCTACTCCAAGTCATTGCCATGGCCAAGGCCCGCGGCGCGGGCCAGATTACGGCCTTGTGCTTGCTGGCGGCCCAGCCGGGTGTTGATCGATTGCAGGCCGAGCACCCCGACGTGCAGCTCGTTGTTGCGGCGGTAGATCCCGCGTTAACTGACGTCGGCTACATTACGCCGGGTCTGGGCGATGCCGGTGACCGCCTGTTCGGCCCACCAGTTCATAACAAGCACTAAGGCGAGACGCCTGTAATAAGTTTGGGGTGCGGTTCCCTCAGACGAAAGGTTTCGCCCATCATGCAGAGTGCTACCCCGCCAGTTGGCGAACGCCTCCTGATTCCCCGTTGGACCATTGCGGTGGCCTTTGCGGTGGTGGCCATCGTTCTGATTATTGCAATGGGTGGCCCCGCGGCCCTGCTGTCGTCGCACTGGCCCTTCTACGGAGACCAGCCTGGTCAAGACTGGTGGCTCGCGGGCTTCCGATCACAACTGCTCCACGGCTCGGCGTTTGGCTGGAACAGCCAAACGAACAACGGCTTCCTCTTCGGATATTTCTACTTCCCGCTGCCGCCACTGTTTGTGACGGCGTTGGCCACGGTGGTGAGCGTCGCCGCCGCCGCCAAAGTAATGGTCTTGTTGTCGGTGCTGAGTATCCCCTTTGGCATGTGGCAACTCGTGAAGGGGCTCGGTTACAGCCGGTTCCTGCAAACCGCCACGGTGCTGTCGTCACTCATGGTCCTGTTGAGTAATCACCCCATCACTATTGGCGGCACCCTCTATGACGCGCTGCTCGGAGAGTTCTCGATCACGCTCGCGATTGGGTGCGCGCTGTGCTGCCTCGGGGCAATGGCTCGACTCCGTCGAGGGGTGGGGTCGTGGTGGCCGGTGGCGCTGTGGGGCGCGGCGACAGCACTGGCACACGTGCAAGGCGTCGTTGCCCTCGCCCTGGTGACTCTGGCATTCGCGGCCTGGGACATCCGCGATCGAGCAGCGGTGCGCCCATTGCTTCTGGCGGCGATCGCCGCCGCGGGGCTCAGTGCATGGTGGTGGTTGCCCGCCATCACGGTGCAGGGGCAAGCGCTCGGTGACGTAAACCCCGTTGAGCACAACCTGGCCGCCTTCGTATGGAATGGCGGCACGGGTACCGTGTGGGTGCTTGGCGTGCTCGGTCTGGGGTACGCGACGTGGCGTCGGTTCGACGGCGCTAAGCAGATGCTCTCAGCCATTGCGGTACTGGGCGTGGCGCTGTTGTTGCCGCTGCAGATTGCCGATACCGGTCGACTGCTGCCCATCATGTTTCCCCTTGCGGGCATTGGCGTGGCCTTAGGTCTTGTCGCCCTGACTGAGGTGCTGGCCACACGCGTCACCGTGACACTGGCCACGGTGGGTGGCCTCGTGCTGACGGCGATCCTGAGCGGTGGCCTGCCGCTGCTCACCGGTCAAAACGCGACGATTCTGACTTCCTTTGATCACCAGACCGACGCCGGTATGAACAACCTGCCCGGCTACACCGGGGCGCGGGCACTCGCCACCGCTCTGGAAGCCCTGCCCACTGGACGGGTCATGGTCGAGACGCCCACGAACTATCAGTCGGTCTTTGGCGAGCGGCTGTGGACGCCACTGCTGAGCCTGTGGACCAACGGACACGACGCCACACCGCTCAGCTTGTTTATCAATGCGACACCGACGTCAATCGCTCTCGAGTACGCCTACGAGAACCTCACGTCCGTGTATGCCCCAGTGGTCGGGTGGCAGCCACACCCGGCGAGCCCGTATCCCTCGTCGGGGATCAACGAACTGCGCGCACTGGGCGTGAACTACTACGTGGCGACTTCGCCGGCGCTGGCGTCCATTTTGAATAAGGTCCCTGGTGTTCGGCTGGTGCGCACCATCGTTGCACCGCTGCCTGCCACGACAACGGCATCAGCGAGCACCGCGACGCAGGGCACCTTCTGGCTCTACGCAATCAGCAATGCGTCACTCGTTGCAGGTGTGCCCGCCACGATGCCCATGGGTGCACTGCCAACCAAGGCCTACGCACTCTCCATGACGTCTTACCTTGACACCATTGGTGCCACGACCCAGACCGTGTCTGTCCCCGTGGTGAATGGCCCCACTTACAGCGGACCCGTCGCCACGGTGAGCAACGTGGCCGCATCAAACACCACAATTTCGTTCCACGTGGCGACGATCGGCGAGCCCGTACTTATTCGGGAAACCTACTCACCGCAGTGGCACGTAACGGGCGCGGCCGCCGTGCTTCGAGCGGAACCCAACGAGATGCTGGTGGTCCCCACGAGTCACGATGTCACACTTCGCTTTGCGAATCCCGTCACGGTGCCGGTCGGCGCGGTAGTGAGTCTGCTCACATGGGGAGCAATGGTGGCGGTGTTGATTCGCCGCCGCGGGAGTGCTGTCGCCGAGGCCTAGAGGCCGATGTCCTCGTGCCACAGGGTGGGGTGGTCGTGGATGAAGGTTGCCAGAAGTTCCGTGCAAGCGGGATCGTTGAGCACGATTACCTCGACACCGAGCTCCTCGAGCCATTCGTGTCCGCCGTGGAAATTGGTGGCCTCGCCAATGACGACGGCACCGATGTTGAACTGACGCACCAGGCCGCTGCAGTACCAGCAGGGTGAGAGCGTGGTGACCATCACGGTGTCGCCGTAGTGACGACGACGTCCGGCGGCACGGAAGGCGTCCGTTTCCGCGTGGACCGAAGCGTCGTCTTGCTGCACACGGCGATTGTGACCGGCCCCCAGGAGTTCACCATCGCGCGTGAAGAGTGCCGCTCCAATAGGAATGCCGCCTTCGGCGAGCCCAATGCGGGCCTCGTCGAGAGCAGTGGCCAACATGGTGGTGGCGAGTTCTGTCGAGAGCGGTGCGCGTGTGGTCATGGTGTAATTATGCTTCAATCCTGTGACTACACCCACTTACACCGTTGCCATTGGTTCGCAGACCGTCGATCTGCCGGTCGTCGCGCTGAGCGACTCGCTCTCGCTCGCGCTGCTCATCACCGTGGACATGGGTGTGAATTTCATGCGCACGGCCGGTGACGAACTCGCCGAACTCTTGCGCCCCTACGATGTCGACATCATCGCGACCGTCGCCACCATGGGTATTCCGGTGGCGACCGAAGTGACCAGGGCACTGGGCTTGGACCAGTACGTGATCTTGCACAAGACGCCGAAGATCCACTTGGCCGACGCCGTGGCCGAACCAGTTCGGTCAATCACCACGAACGCCGATCAGCGCCTGCTCTTTGACCGCGCCCGCATCCCCGCCGTCGCCGGCAAGCGTGTGGCGATTGTTGACGACGTGGTCTCCACCGGCGCCTCGACCGGCGCGGCGCTGCGTCTGCTGCGCAGCATCGGCGCCGACGTCGTGGCGATTGGCACCCTGGTGACCGAGGCCTCGGTCTGGGAGACCTCACTTGGTGATGACGCACAGCGCGTTCTGGCGCTCGGCAAGATTCCGGTCTTTCACCCGGGTGACGATGGCCAGCTCGTGGAGGACTGGCAGGGCTAA
>DAIQPT010000029.1:0-14897 GCA_036787185.1 Acidimicrobiales bacterium
CCACGTCATCAATGCCCTCACCGAGAACGGGCAGACGGGAGCGGCCGGTCTCGATAGCGATCGTCAGGGCCTCGAGCACGGTGGCGGTGCGTTCGACGTCGACAATGTCAATCCGGGGCACCATGACTTCGCGCACCACGGTGTCGCCGAAGGCGATGACCGAGGTGATCAGGTCACGCTCGGTGACCTCGATGGACTTTTCTTCGGCGGCCACGGTGGCCATGGCGATGATCTCGTTGTCGGTGATCTTGGTGCTGTCGACGTCGTCGCCCCCGTAAAGGTTGATGACCGAGTGCGAAATGGCCAGCAAGATGCCCGAGATCCAGCGGACCACGCGCCACTTCAGAATGAACTTCACCACCGGCGCCGACATCAACGCGGCGCTGTCGGGGTGCTTCACCGCGAAGTTCTTCGGGATGGCTTCGAACATGGTGAAAATCACGATGACTTCGAGGACGGTTGCGACGAAAACGCCAGCCCCACCGAAGAGGTGTGCCGCCAGAACACCGACCATGGTGGCCGAGACCAGCTGGCAGATCAGGACAAGTAGCAGCAATGGGTTGAGGAACGAGTCAGGTGACTCCACCAACGTGGTGAGAGCGGTGCTGCCACGACGCTTGGCCTCCTGCAGGGCGCGCGCGCGTGAGCGGTTCATGCGCACCAGCGAGGTCTCGGCCATGGCGAAGAAGCCCGACAGCGCGAGCAAGAGCAGCACACTGGCGCTGAGGGCAGTGTCGGCGGTGGTCCAGACGGCGGCGATCACGCGGTCTGGGGGCGGTAGTGGCGGGCGAGAATCTCTCGTTCGCGCGCTTCCATCGCTTCAGCTTCGTCGTCAATCATGTGGTCCCAGCCACGAAGGTGCAGCACTCCGTGAACGATTAGCAAAGCCACTTCGTCCTCGAAACTCACCTCGTGATCCACGGCGTTGCGCGCCGCGACGGCGGGGCACAACAAAATGTCGCCGACGAGCTGGGGCATCTGCTCCTCGGGGTGCTCACCGGGTCCGGTGCCACCGGCGTCGGGGGCGCGACCGGTGACGTCTTCTTCCGGTTCAATCGGAAAGCTCAGCACGTCGGTGGGGCCCACCTTGCCCATGAACTCCTCGTTCAGGGATGCGATGGTCTCCTCGTTGCAGAAAATCAGCGAGACCTCCGCCGGTGGCTTGACCAGCTCCTCTTCGAGGGCCGCGCGGCAGAGGGCCACCCATCGCTCGAGGTCGATGGGGTGCTCGGTCTGTTCGTCGGCGGCGTAGATGTCGATGGTCATGATTGGTGGCGGTCGTAGGCGGCGACGATGTCGGCGACAATCCGGTGTCGCACAACGTCCTTCGCGCTCAAGTGAACGAAAGCGATGTCCTCTACGTTATCGAGAATCTGCTGAATCTTCACGAGACCACTCGGTTTGCCGTTGAGGTCAATCTGGCTGACGTCACCAGTGACCACGGCCTTGGCGTTGAAGCCGATGCGAGTCAGGAACATCTTCATCTGTTCGGGCGTGGTGTTCTGCGCCTCGTCGAGGATGATGAAGGCGTCGTTGAGGGTGCGACCACGCATGAAGGCCAGCGGGGCCACTTCGATGGTGTTATTGGCGATCAAGCGCTGGGCGCCGTCGGGGCCCATCATGTCGTAGAGGGCGTCGTAGAGCGGGCGCAGGTAGGGGTCAACCTTGGCCATCAGGTCACCGGGCAGGAAACCAAGATTCTCACCCGCTTCGACGGCGGGGCGCGTCAAGACGATGCGCTGCACCTGGCGACGCTGCAGGGCCTGCACCGCGGCAGCCACGGCGAGGTAGGACTTACCGGTACCGGCGGGGCCGATGCCGAAGGTGATGATGTTGGATTCAATGGCGTCGGTGTAACGCTTCTGACCGGCCGTCGAAGGCCGAATCGGCTTGCCCTTAGCGCTGCGCACCACCTCGTGACGGAAGACCTCACTGGGGCGCACGTCGTCGTCCACCATGTCCACGGTGCGACCAATCTTGGTGGCATCCAATGGCTGTCCGGCTTCGAGAACCAGAACCAGTTCGTCAAAGAGTCGAAGCACCTTGGCGCCGTCGGGTCCCGTGACTGAGATCTGGTTGCCCTGCACGCGAATTTTGGAGTTCGGGAACGAGCGCTCGATGACACGCAAGTGCTCGTCACGGGGCCCGAGCAAGCTGCTCATCAGGGCGGTGTTGGTGACGTAGGTCGTGACGGTCAGGGCGTCACTCGAGCCTGCTTCGAAACTCATCCGGCGGGCCAGTTCATCTGTCGGCCACCCATGAGGTGGACGTGCAGGTGGGGAACGGTCATCTGGGCGTCACGGCCAACGTTCACGACGAGGCGGTAGCCACTCTCGCGGACCTCTTCGTGCTCGGCTACTTCCTGGGCCAACAAGAACACGTCACCCATCACACCGGCGGTGTCGGCGTCGAGGTGGTCGGCGCTGGTGACGTGGGTCTTGGGAATGACCAAGACGTGCACCGGCGCTTGCGGCGCGAGATCGGCGAATGCGAGGGCGGTAGGTGACTCTGCGATAACCGTGGCCGGAATCTCGCCGGCGACAATCTTGCAGAAGATGCAGTCTGAACTCATGGTGATGCTCTCATCATTACGCACTTTGGGGTCCCCCTGCGGTAAATCCCCATGAACCGTTGGTGAACGCCATGAGACCGGCGGCCATCACGGCGGCCGTTTCCGCCCGCAGCACGGTGGGGCCAAGACTCAGACGGGGCTGGGATTCTGGCCACTCCCCCTGGTCCCAGCCGCCCTCGGGACCGATGGCGACCTCGCGAACGCCCTCCCAGGACGAGGCGCCGTCGAAGTCACAGATCGCCACCGACGCCGGCACCTGGGCCGGGGTCATCGGTTCGGCAATGGTTAAGTCGTACGTGCGACGGCACTGACCACAGGCTTCATCGGCGATGCGCTGCCAACGGGCCACGTTCTTGTCGCGCACTTCACCGCGAAACTTAACCGCGAGTCGCGCGCTCACCAGGGGCACGATGGTGGTCACGCCGAGCTCCGTCGCCTTGGCCACCGCCCACTCGGAGCGGTCGCCCTTGAGTGGCGCCAGGTAGAGCGTCGTCGGCACCGGTGCGGGATCGACGGCCGCGGGCGTGAGGCGGTTGAGTGAGACACTGCCAACCTCACAGATACTCCAGCCGCCACGGCCGTCAGTCACGACAACCTCTTCCCCGTCACGGGCGCGCAGAACGCGGCGTAGGTGGTGATCATCCTCACGAGAGAGTTCCGGGCGCGCCACGTCGGTGACACGCAGCTGGGTGAGGGCCCCAACGCGACGGGACCACTCAGCGAGGCTCACTTCTTGCGCTTTCGAAACAGGCCGTGGCTCGATTCGTGGACCGCCTCGTCGCGGTGCGCGGCCAACTGGTGCAACAGATCACGCTCGACATCGTCGAGTTCGGTGGGTACGTCGACCACGATGTGGACAAACAGGTCACCGCGGCCGCGGCCGTGGAGGTGCTCGACACCCTCGTGCTTGATGCGGTGCACCGTGGCGTTCGCGGTACCGGGGGCAATCTCCACCTGCGCCGTCGAACGCAAGGTCGGTACCGTGATGGTCGCGCCCAATGCGGCCTGCGTGAACGAGATGTGGGCTTCGTGGTGGAGGTCGTCACCGTGGCGCTCAAAGCGCTCATCGGGCACCACGCGGAGGTGTACGAAGAGAAGGCCGTTGCCGCCCCCACGCACGCCCGCGGGGCCCCGGTCGGCGATCCGCATCCTGGAGCCCTCTTCCACACCGGCGGGAACCTGGATGGTGAAGGTGACGGGCGCGTTGACTCGACCCTCGCCGCGACAGGTGCCACAGGGTGACTCAATGCGTGAGCCCATGCCCTGGCAGCGGGTGCAGGGTGCGGTGGTCATCATCTGACCGAGAATTGAGTTGCGCACGCGGCGCACTTCGCCCACCCCGGCGCATTCGACACACGTCACCGGTGAGGTGCCCGGTGCGCAGCCGTTGCCTCCACAGTCCGAGCAGCGCTGCGGCAGCGTCAGGGTGATTTCCTTGCTGACGCCAAAGGCCGCCTCGTCGAGGGTGATCTCGACCGCTATTTCCGCGTCGGGGCCGGGCTGCGGTCCGCGACGTTGAGACTGGCGTCCGCCCATGCCACCAAAGAACATGTCGAAGATGTCCTGCACCGAGCCGGCGTCCCCGAAGGGGCTACCACCCATGGGGTTGTCGGTGCCGAAGCGGTCGTAATTGGACCGACGCTCGGGGTCCGAGAGGATTTCGTAGGCCTGGGACACTTCCTTGAAGCGTGCTTCGGCCTCGGCGTTGCCGGGGTTGGCGTCGGGGTGCAACTGACGCGCCAGGCGTCGGTAACTCTTCTTAAGTTCCTCCGGTGAAACGTTGCGGTCAACTTCAAGAATTTCGTAGAGATCAGTAGGCATCAGTCAGTTCCCCCGAAGTGTCGGGTTAGTTCACTCGAGACGGTCTCCACCGCCGCGATCGATTCTTTGTACTTCATACGTGCCGGGCCGAGCAGGCCAACGGCACCAACGGTCTCACCATCAACCGTCACCGGAGCGACGACCACCGCCGAGGTGGCGAGGGTTTCGTGGCCCGTTTCGGCCCCGATAGCCACCGAGAGGCCCTTGTCCAGAATGTCCTGGACCAGCGAGACGACGAGCAGTTCCTTTTCCAGGATGCTGAGGACTTCGCGGACCGTGTCGACGCCGTCAAAGGACTCGGCCACTCGGCTCGAGCCGCCGATGTACACCGACTCGCCCTCGACCTTGGGCCGCTCGGCGTGCAAAACAGCCACGGCTTCGCGCACCAGCGTGGCCACCGCGTCGTTGCGCGAGGGCACCTGGAGTGTCTGCTGCAGCGTGGTGCCAATGAGGAGTGCCTGTAACTGCTTGGAGGCCTCGGTGGCCGTGTCGAAACTCACGTCCTTGGGCGGGAGCACCGAGTGCTTGGCCACCGAACCGTCGGAGAAGACCGTCACGAGCAGAAGGTGTCGGGCATCGAGGCTCACCAGCTGGGCCGACAGGATGGTGGCATGGGCGTGGCCCGCGCCGACGACGACCGCGGTGTAGTCGGTCATGCGGCTCAGGAGCAGCGACGTCTGTTCGAGGACGCTCTCCATTTCGCCTCGCACTGTGGCGAAGAATTCGCTCACCTGGGCGCGCTGGGCGTCACCCAACTTGCCGGTCTTGAGGTGATCGACGAAGTAGCGGTAGCCCTTGTCGGTCGGGATACGACCAGCGGAGGTGTGGGGCTGGGCCAGGTAGCCCTCTCGTTCGAGTGAGACCATTTCGGTGCGCACCGTGGCCGGAGAGACACCCATGTCAGTGCTTTGCAGGACCGCCGACGAGCCCACCGGCTGGGCGGTGTCAATGTGCTCCGAGACGACGGCCTCGAGAATCGTGGCCTTACGGGCGTCCAGGTCAGTTGGTGATTGATTCTTGGAAGCGCGACGGGCCATGAGTCCTCCTTTGGCACTCGATTCTACCGAGTGCTAGCCAATTCGCCACCAATCCCCTAGCCTCGGGTGCGACAAAGGAGTTCCGTGATTACCGCACCCGACCGCTCTGAGCCCAGCGCCGGCCCCGAACGAACCCAGCTCGAAGGCTGGCTCGACTTCCACCGCGCCACCCTGCTGGTCAAGTGTGCCGGCCTCACTGACGAGCAACTGAAGCAGCGCCCCGTGGCCTCGTCAACACTGACACTGCTGGGGCTGATGCGTCACATGATCGTGGTCGAACAGTGGTGGTTTGAAATCGTCCTGCGGGGCGTTGGCACCCACGACGACCTGCCCTTCAACGTCGCCGTTAACAAAGAGGCCGATTTCGAAGCCCTCGACGAGACCCCCGTGGCGGAGGTCGAGGCGATGTATCTCGCGATGTGCGAGCGCTCGCGGATTGCCAGTGCCGACCTGCCACTCGACACGATGGCCGTGGCGTCGCGCCGCGGTGACCGCGACCTGCGCTGGATTTTCCTCCACATGATCGAGGAGTACGCCCGCCACAATGGTCACGCCGACCTGTTGCGCGAGCTGATCGACGGTCAGACCGGCGACTAGTCCTCGAGTTTGAGGGCGGCCACGAAGGCCTCCTGTGGCACTTCGACGCGCCCCAGGTTCTTCATGCGCTTCTTACCCTCTTTTTGCTTCTCGAGCAGCTTGCGCTTACGGGTGATGTCACCGCCGTAACACTTGGCCAGCACGTCCTTACGACGAGCCTTGACTGTCTCGCGGGCAATCACGCGACCACCGACGGCGGCCTGAATTGGCACGTCGAACATCTGGCGAGGAATCAATTCTTTGAGGCGCTCGGCCATCTTGCGTCCGTAGTAGTCAGCGTTCGACATGTGCACAATGGTCGAGAAGGCGTCCACCGGCTCGTGGTTGATGAGCAGGTCCACGCGCACCAGTTTCGAGGTGACGTAGCCGGCGGGCTCGTAGTCGAGGGAGGCGTAGCCCTTGGTGCGGGACTTCAGTGCGTCGAAGAAGTCGATAACGACTTCGGCCAGTGGAATCGCGTACTTCAATTCCACGCGCTCGACTGAGAGGTAGTCCATCTTGACCATCTCGCCGCGGCGTGACTGGCAGAGGTCCATAACCGTGCCGAGGTACTCGCTGGGAGTCAGGATCGAGATCGAGAGCATCGGCTCGTCGATGTGATCAAGTCGCGAGGGGTCGGGCAGGTCAGTGGGGTTGTCGATCTTCACCTCGGACCCGTCGGTCAGGTAGGCCCGGTAGACCACCGACGGTGCGGTGGCGATGATGTCGAGATTGAATTCGCGCTCGAGCCGCTCGCGCACGATTTCCATGTGCAGCAGCCCGAGGAAGCCGCAGCGGAAGCCGAAGCCCAGGGCGTGTGAGGATTCGGGTTCATACGTAATTGAGGCGTCGTTCAGCTTGAGCTTGTCGAGTGAGTCACGCAAGTCCCCAAGGTCGTCGCCGTCGATGGGGTACACACCGCAGTAGACCATGGGCTTGGGGTGGATGTAGCCGTCGAGGGCCTCGGGTGCGGGGTGCACTGCCGTGGTGATGGTTTCACCGGAGCGGGCGCCACCGACGTCCTTGATGCCGGCGACGATGTAGCCGACTTCGCCGGGACCGAGGGCCTCGACCGAAATCATGTCGGGGGTGCGTACGCCAATCTCTTCGATGTCGTGATTCACGCCAGCCTGCATCATCCGGATCTTGGCGTCGGCGCGCAGGGTGCCGTCCTTGATGCGAATCGACGAGATCACGCCGCGGTACTGGTCGTAGTGCGAGTCAAAGATCAGCGCGCGCAGTGGGTCGTCCGGGTTGCCCTTCGGCGCCGGAATGCGCTCAATAATGGCGCGCAACAGTTCGGGCACGCCCTCACCGGTCTTCGCCGAAATGCTGAGTACCGACTCGGGGGGCAGACCCAGGACGCGGTCAAGCTCTTCGCGGCAACGGTCGGGGTCGGCGGCCGGCAGGTCGATCTTGTTCAGGACCGCCACGATTTCGAGATTGTTCTCGATGGCCTGGTAGCAGTTGGCCAGCGTCTGGGCTTGAATACCCTGCGAGGCGTCGACCAGCAAGATGGCCCCCTCGCACGCCGCCAATGAACGGGAGACTTCGTAACCGAAGTCGACGTGGCCGGGGGTGTCGATCAATTGGAGGATGTGGTCCTCGAAGTGCACGCGCACGTTCTGGGCCTTGATCGTGATGCCGCGCTCGCGCTCAATGTCCATGGAGTCCAGGTACTGCGCACGCATGAGGCGCGGGTCGACGGCACCGGTTATTTCGAGGATGCGGTCCGAGAGGGTCGACTTCCCGTGGTCGACGTGCGCAATGATAGAAAAATTGCGGATTTTTGAGGTTTCAACGGGTAAAAGTGAGTTGGCCACGGTGCATCAAGGCTACCCGCCAACGCTCCCCCACTTGGCACCTCGCATGAGGAGGCCTATTCCTGCTAGCCTTATCAAGCCCGCCGGAGAACATCGGCGAACGAGAACGAGGTTTTTTATGGCAAATATCAAGAGCCAGATTAAGCGCAACAAGCAGAACGAAGTCGCACGTGACCGCAACCGCGCCGTCAAGTCCGAAATGCGCACCCGCACCAAGACTGCCGTGAAGGCCGTGGGCACCGAGAACGAAGAGGCCGCCTTGAAGGCCGCCATCAAGCGCATCGACACTGCCGCCACCAAGGGTGTCATCCACAAGAACACTGCGGCCAACAAGAAGTCCGGCCTCATGAAGCGCATCAACGCGCTGCGCACTAAGGCCGACGCCTAAGTCGCCACACGATTTGAAGAAACGGCGCCCCTCGTGGGCGCCGTTTTTTTATTGCCTCGTTGCGATCCAATAGCGACGCAGTTGGTCGTCCTTGTAGGGGACGATGTTCTCGAGCTTCCCGCCATTGGCTTCGATCACCGCGGCCGAGCCAATGTTGCCGTCGAAGCACGTCACGAGTGCCCGCTCGACTCCGGCCAACCGCAAGCGTTCCAGCGCCTGGCGCAGTATCTCGGTCGCGTAGCCCTGACGGCGATGCTGCGGAAGAACGCCGTAGCCGATGTGGCCGCCGTAGCGAAACAGAAAGTCGTTCAGAGCGAAGCGAATCGACACCCGACCCACCAGGTGACCATCAACAACGGCGGCGAGAAACGCCGATTGCACGAAGCCCTCCGGGAGCGACTCCCCACTCGCCAGGCGTTCGTGGTGATCTAACCACGTCGCCCAGGAATCCTCCTCGTCATACTGGAGAAGAAACTCCCAGCCGGCCATCTGCTCGTGGCCCGCCCGCGCGGCGGCTTCGTCGCTGTCGATGAAGGGCCGCAGTGCGAGGGGCATGCTCAGCGGCGCGCAGCCGACAGTCGAGCCAAGCGCGCGACCAGAACCTCAATAACGGTGAGCTCAGTCACGTCCTGGTCACTCTCCAAGTCCTTGCCGCCAAAGCTCACCGCGCCCTTGAGGTCAAGGTCGGCCTGGGTGATCATCGAAATGGCGTCAGCGAGGCGATCGGGACCCATCTTGCGGGCCATGGTCATGGCCTTGGTGGCGGTGTATTCACTCTTTACGCCCAGCAGGGCAGCCGCGTCCTTGGCCGACAAATCAAGACCTTCGAGGCGCACGGCCCGGAGGAAGTGGCGCTGGACCATGTTGACAATCTGCAGTCCGGCACGCCCGCGAGAGTCGAGCATGCGGCGGGCGATACTGATGGCCAGGGTCACGTTGCCACGATCGATGGCGTCGGTGAGATCCCACTCCGGCACGTTGCCTGCTTCACCGAGGTAGGGCGTGATGTGCGACATCGTGAGTGGGGCGCTGCCGTAGATGTTCTGCAGGGTGCGCGCCAGGGCATCGACTCGCTCGATCTCGTCACCCAGGTGTGTCGTGATGGCCGAGAGTGCGGCCGCGTCAACGGTGACGTTGTAGTTGGCGAACGTCGCTCGCACGAAGTTGGGCTTTTCGTCCTTGCCGTAGCCAAGGTCCAACGAGATGACTTCGTCAGCCGCTTTGGCCAACTTGTTCGTCTTGGAGCCCACCACACCGAGACGCAGCAGAACGCCCGGCGTCGGGTTCTTCATCCACTCCAGAAGCTCATTGGTTTCATCGGCGTTCAGGTGCTGCGCGTCACGCACCACGACGACACGGCGATCAACCAAAAATGGTGGCGTCTGCAGGGCTTCGAGGATCTGGCTGATAACTGGTGTGGCGCTCGTGGCGGCGGCGTCTTTGGCGGTGAAGTCCTGCAGGGCAATCGACGGGTCGAGTCCGTTGAGGGCTTCGTCGATGCGCTGGTGCAGCGCGTCGTAGACGAGCGTGGCGTCCGAGGCCACGACACAGAGAGTCGTACTCATGCGTGCTCCAAAATCTGTTCCACCGTGTCACGGACACGCACCGTGCCTCGCACGTCGTGCACGCGCAGCACGCGACAGCCACCGATGATCCCGAGCGCCGCGGCGCTGAGCGATGGCTCGCGCCGTTCGAGCACGTCGAGATCAAACATCTTGCCGAGGAAGGTCTTGTTCGAGGCCGACAGCAGCAACGGCCCCAGTGCGGCCAACTGCGCCGAGTCGCGCAGGAGCTGCAGACTCTGCCCCGCCGTTTTGCCTAAGTCGAGTCCGGCGTCGACAATGATGCGCTCGCGCGGGATACCGGCATCGAGCGCCCATTGCTGCCGTTCGGCCAGGAAGTCCAGCACGGTGGCGGTGACGTCGTCATATTCGGGCGTGGGGTCGGCCACCCGTGGTCGAAGGCGAATGTGCGTGGCAACCACGCTGGCACCGGCCTGCGCTGCGGCGGGAAGGTACTCGGGGTCGGCAAACCCACTGATGTCATTGCCGAGACTGGCGCCCTGGGCGAAGCAGGCCTTGGCGACCGACGCCCGCCAGGTATCGATGCTCAAGGGCACGTCGAACCGCTCCCGAAGGGCCGCGATGGCCGGCACCACGCGGTCGAGCTCTTCACTCTCACTGACCTCGTCACCAGGCCCCGCCTTAACGCCGCCAACATCGAGCAAGTCCGCCCCGGCGTTCACAAGCTCCTCGGCTCGCTTCAGGAAGGCGTCGAAGTCAAAGGTGGCCGCCGGCTGAAAAAAAGAGTCACGCGTACGGTTCAAAATGCCCATCACCAGCGCGCGTGAGGTCACATCAAATTCGTGCTCCCCGAGTGCCACCGTGATGGGCGCCGTGGGCCAAAACGTTGCCACTCCCGCTGCCGACGGCTGGTGAGAGGGTTCGAGGAAACGCACGCGCCCAGCCTAACGTCGGCCGAGAGAAGGCCCTAGAAACGTCCACTAGCCTTGAGGGCACGAACGACAGATCTTTCAGAAGGGGGTTCTATGGATGACGAAATCTTTAGCCGCATGATGCCCCTGTCGGAGCCCGAACTTCACGACCCCGTCCTCATTTACGCCCTCGAGGGCTGGATTGACGCGGGCCTCGGCGCCTCGACGGCGTTGTCAACGCTGCTCGACGCCATCGAGACCGAGCCACTGGCGACCTTCGACACCGACTACTTCATCGACCAGCGTGCTCGCCGTCCGATGGTGCGCATCGTCGACGGTGTGACCACCGAACTGACCTGGCCCGAGATCTCACTGCGCTGGGGTCGTGACCGAGACGGCGCCGACATGCTGTTTCTTGTCGGACCCGAGCCCGACTTCCACTGGAGTGACTTCGTCGAGGCCGTGACTGACGCCGCCCTCTCCTACAACGTCCGTTTGGCCCTCGGCCTGGGTGCTTTCCCCGCCCCCACCCCGCACACCCGTCCGGTGCGCGTGATCGGGACGGCTCCCGAACAGAGCGCCAATTTGTTGAGCGTTATTGGTTCCGTCTCGGGTGAACTCGAAGTCCCTGCTGGCATCAACTCCGCGCTGGAGCTGGGCTTCGCCGACGTTGATATTGACGTAATGACCCTTTGGGCGCGCGTGCCGCACTACGTGGCCTCGATGCCCTACCCTCAGGCCGCCGGTGCGCTCATTGAGGGCCTGGCTCGTATCGGTGGGCTCAGCCTGGACGCCAGCGCGCTGCGCTTGTCGGCCGACGAAGCCCGCGGCCGCGTGGACGACCTGGTGGCGAACAACCCCGATCACGCCACGATGGTCGCCCAGCTCGAGGAAGTGGCTGACGAGGACGAGGGCAACTCCCTCGGTGACGATCTGCCGACTGGCGACGAACTCGCGGCAGAACTCGAACAGTTCCTCCGTGGTGAAGGCCTCTAGTCCTCGCTGACGTCGCTCTCGATGCGCAGTCCGAGTCCGAGGGCGTAGCCGTCGAGGAAGAGTGCGCACTCCGCTTGGCGCGGGTGCCGGTTCGCCAACTCGTAGAACGCGGGTGAGTGATCAGCCTCGTAGAGGTGGGCTAACTCGTGCACCAGCACCGCGTCGATGACCCATTCGGGGCAGGACTGCAGTCGATTGGACACGCGAATCTCCCGAGTCGCCGGCGAACACGACGCCCATCGTCGCTGCTGACTGGTGCTCCACCGTACCGACGAAGCCTCCACCCCATCGAGGTAGAGCTCGGCGAGGACGCGAGCACGCTCCTCGAGACCCGCGTCACCGGTCGCCGTGGCGGGCCGCTGGGTCAGGAGTCGCTCGACCAGGGTGTCGACAAACTGGGTCCGGTCTCTTCCGCGAAGCCGGGCCGGGATCTGCACCACAATGCGATTACCTGACCAGTGGGCGGTGCCCGTCTTCTTGCGTCGCGCCGAGGCCCGAATTTCGACCTCGGGTCGATCGAACCGTGGCGGTTCAATCGTGACCCCAGTGGTCGAAACGGGCGTTGCTTTGACCATTAGAGAATGATGTTGACCAGTCGTGGCGGGACGGCCACCACGCGAGACGGCTCGCTGCCGTTGAGCGCCGCGGCAATCGTCGCGTCCGCCAGCGCCGCGGCAATCGCGTCAGCCTCGTTGACGTCGGGGCTGACCTCAACACGGGCCTTCACCTTGCCGTTGATCTGTACCACCATGGTCACGGCCGAGCGCACGACCAGTGCGGGGTCTGCGACCGGCCAGGTCTGTGCGTGCACGCTGGGCTCGCCGGGGTGACGGGTCTCCCACAGTTCGGCGGTGATGTGCGGCGCCATCGGGGCCAGCAGTCGCAGCAGCAAGTCGAGGCACTCGTCGAGCGTCTCGCGGTGCGCACCCTCAGCGGAGCGCGCCTGCTTCGAGATGGTGTTCAGCAACTCCATCAACGCGGCCACGGCGGTGTTGTAGCTCCACTTGTCGAGGTCCTCGGTGACCCGCACGATGGTGCGGTGCACCTCGCGCACGACTTCGTCGTCAGCGGCGGTGCGCTCGTCATGGAAATTGCACTCGTGGTACTGCGCGAGACGCACAATACGGTCGATGAAACGTGCACAGCCCTCGATGACTTCTTCGGTCTGGTCCGTCCAGTCCACGTCGTCCGCCGGTGGACCGACGAACAAGTGGAAGAGTCGCAGGCCGTCGGCACCGACGGTTTCGTAGTACTTCTCGGGTGCGATCAAGTTGCCCTTTGACTTGGACATCTTCGACCCGTTGAGACGGATCATGCCCTGGGTAAAGAGGCGCTTGAACGGCTCGCGCGGCAGGCCTGGCGCCATCGAGATGTCGACCAGGGCCTTCAGGTAGAAGCGCGCGTAGAGGAGGTGCAGGATTGCGTGTTCAATACCACCGATGTACTGGTCAACCGGCATCCACTTGGCTGCCTCCGCGGGGTCAAAGGCCTTGCCTTCGGTAAAGGGGTCGGCGTAGCGCAGGTAGTACCACGACGAGTCGGTGAAGGTGTCCATGGTGTCGGCCTCGCGACGCGCGGCCCCGCCACACGTCGGGCACGATGTGGCGCGGAAGCCCTCGTGGGTGGCGAGCGGCGACTGTCCCGACTTGTCCATCGTCACATCGTCAGGTGCCAACACCGGCAACTGGTCCTCGGGAACCGGCACTATGCCACAGCTGTCGCAGTAGACCACGGGAATCGGACAGCCCCAGAAACGCTGACGCGAGACCAGCCAGTCACGCAGGCGGTAGTTGACCTTGCGCAGGCCGTTGGCGTTGGTCTCGAGGAAAGCCGCGGCCTTCTCCTTGGCTTCGGCAACGTCGAGCCCGTCGAGGAAGCCCGAGTTGATGTGGCGGCCGTCACCGCTGTAGGCGCCGCCTTCAAAATCAGCGGGCGTCTCGATAGTGCGCACGATGGGCAGGCCGTGTACCTGGGCGAAGGCGTAGTCGCGCTCGTCTTCGGCCGGCACCGCCATGATCGCGCCGGTCCCGTAGTTGCCCAGCACGTAGTCGGCCACGTAGACCGGTACCGGCTGTCCATTGAAGGGGTTGATCACGAAGGAACCAGTGAAGGCCCCGCGCTTGTCCAGTCCCGCGCCCGCGTCGGACGACGCCGTGCGCTCGAGCTCACTGGCCTGCGTTGCGCGCGAGACCAGGGCGGTGACGTTGTCGCGCTCATCGTCGGTGGTGAGCAGGTCGAGCATCGGGTGCTCGGGGGCGACGACGGCGTAGGTGACGCCGAAGCCGGTGTCGGGACGGGTCGTGAAGACGCGCAGTGCCTTGGACGAGTCCATCTGCAGTGGCAGGTCAAACTCCACACCTTCGCTGCGGCCAATCCAGTTGCGCTGCATCGTTTTGACGCGCTCGGGCCACTCGAGGGTGTCGATGTCGGTCAGGAGTTCGTCGGCGTACGCGGTGATCTTGAAGAACCACTGTTCCAGGTTCTTGCGCTCCACCAGGTCGCCAGAACGGTCACAGGTGCCGTCGGCGTTTACCTGCTCGTTGGCCAGCACCGTGGCGCAACCGGGGCACCAGTTCACCGGAGCTTCGGCGCGGTAGGCCAAGCCGGCCTCGAGGAACCGCAAGAAGATTGTCTGAGCCCACTTCATGTAGTTGGGGTCGTGGCTAAAGACTTCGCGACGCCAGTCGTAGACGGCCCCGAGGCGACGCACCGAGTTCTTCAACTCCCCCATGCGGGCGTCAGTAAAGAGACGGGGGTGGCTGCCGGCCTTGATGGCGGCGTTTTCGGCCGGAAGACCGAACGAGTCAAACCCGAAGGGCGACAGGACGGCCTTGCCCTTCATCGTCTGGTAGCGAACGACTAAGTCACCAAAGGTGTAGTTACGAACGTGGCCCTGGTGGGCCGCTCCCGACGGATACGGGTACATGCACAGGGCGTAGAAACGCTCGCGGGGGTCGTCGTTGTCGACCTCGTACGTGCCCTCGTCAAGCCAACGGGCTTGCCATTTCTGTTCGATTTCAGTGACATCAAAGGGGCGGGCCATTTATTCATTCTAGAGAAGGAAATTCTGCGGAATTGAAGGGGGCGCCCCCTAACTGTCGTAGAGCCATCAGCCCGTCTCGCGAGCGAGCCGAAATTGAATTGTGCGACACCTGCTAATATTGATTTCTCGCGGGGGTATAGCTCAGCTGGCAGAGCACTTGCATGGCATGCAAGGGGTCCGGGGTTCAAATCCCCGTACCTCCACCAA
>DAIQPT010000030.1:0-14828 GCA_036787185.1 Acidimicrobiales bacterium
CAAAGGCGACGTCGCCACCAATCTCGACGCACACACCACTGGAGGCACCCACGGCTGGGTCATTGGTGTGAGCGACGCGACCACCATCGCCGGTGATGAACCTCGCATCGCCCTGACCGGTGGTGGCGTGGCGACGTCATCGTCCGCAGTTCGAACGTGGGAGACCACGACAACCACGCGTCACCACATCATCGACCCCCGCACCGGCCTGAGTGCGACGAGCGACATTATTTGCGCTTCGGTGGCCGCGGACAGCTGTGTTACGGCCAACGCCTTCGCCACGGCCTGCGTGGCTTGGGGCAGCGACGTACTCTACGATCTCACCCAAGCGGGATGGAGCGCCCGACTGGTAACACGTAACGGCGACGTGCTCTACGCCGGCGGCTGGCCGGAGGACCACGCATGATTGCCCTAACAACTCCCTACCTCTGGTACACCACCCGGGCCACTGGCGTCGTGGCCATGGTGTTACTCACACTCGTCGTCGTGCTGGGTTCCCTCGTGGCACTGCGCGTTGGTGGATCGACCGTTGGCCGATTTGAGATCAACGAGATTCACCGCTCTCTTTCCATGATCGCGGTGACCTTCGTTGGGATTCACGTCCTCACCACCGTGGTTGACTCCTACGTGTCGACAGGCCCCCTCTCCATCGTCGTGCCACTCACCTCCTCCTACAAGACGCTGGGCGTCAGCCTCGGTGCGGTGGCGTTCGACCTGATGATTGCGGTGTGGGTATCGAGCCTGCTCAAGTTGCGCCTTCGCAACGACACCTGGCGATTCATTCACTGGTTCTCGTGGATGGCGGTGGCCGCCGCCATCGCGCACGCCTTCACGACGGGCACCGACGCCCACAGCGGCATCGGCCTCGACCTCACGCTGACGTGCTTCGCCGCCGTGGCCCTCGCGGGTGCGGCACGATTGATCTACCGTCCGACGCGCGCCGCCGGTCGCACGGCACTGTCGCCGCTGCCCTCAGCCGAGCGCACCGCCAACCGAAAGAAGACGCGATGACACCGCTGGCCGGACCACAACGCCTTCTCGCGACGCGCACTGGACGAACGGCGTCCCTCGCCGAGCACCGCCAGCTCTTTGGCGCGGGATCGCTCCCGAAACCAATGGAAGAGCTTGAACGTTCGGGACTCCTCGGTCGCGGTGGTGGCGGTTTCGAAACCGCCCGAAAGGTGGCGCTGCTCCGGTCGCAACGCTCGCGGCACCGCACCGTGGTGGTCAACGCGATGGAGGGTGAGCCCGCGGCCAACAAGGACAAGCACCTCCTTCGCCTGAACCCCCACCTCGTGCTCGATGGCGCCGAGATGCTCGCCGAACTGATCCACGCCGACCAAATCACCATCTGCATCGCTCGTGAGCACGCCGCCACCATTGCCGTCGTGAAGCGTGCGGTGCACGAACGGGAGCGCCAGAGCCTGCGAGGGCCCGCCATCACCGTTGAGACGCCTCCTGGTCGCTACGTGGCCGGCGAAGAGTCGGCGCTGGTCCACTGGCTCAATGACAACGAGGCACTCCCCCAGTTTCGACCGGAGAAGCCGTCAGTGCTGCGCGTGCGCCGCCACCCCGCGCTCGTGGAGAATACCGAAACCTGCGCCCACCTCGGCCTCATCACGCGGTGGGGCGCGTCGTGGTTCCGGTCCCAGGGAACGCCCGCGCACCCCGGCACCATGTTGGTCTCCATCAGCGGCGCCGTGCCGGCACCCCGCGTGATTGAAGTTGCCGTGGGCACCCGCATTCGAGACATCCTGGCGGCCGTCAACAGCGACCCCGCGCCGCAGGGCCTCGTCGTCGGTGGGTACGGCGGTGCCGTCTTTGGTCCCACCATCCTCGATCTCCCCTACAGCAACGAGGCGCTGGCGCCACTAGGCGCCGGTGTGGGTGCGGGCATTTTGTGCCCCATTCCCGCCACCAGCTGCGGACTACGAGAAACCTTCCGTGTGGCGGCCTGGATGGCGAACGAGAGCGCCCGTCAGTGTGGCCCCTGCGCCTTCGGCCTCCCCGCCATCGCTGACGACCTTCGCCACGTCGCCTACGCCACCCGGGACGCCCGCGCCGCCGCGAAGCGACTCGAGCAGCGCTTTGCCGAAATCGCGGGTCGTGGTGCTTGCCGTCACCCCGATGGCGTTATTCGATTCGTTCGCACCGCGCTCGATACGTTCCGCATGGACGTGACCGCTCACCTGACCCTGGGGGCGTGCGCGGGCGTCAACGCTTCGCCACTGCTCATGGTCCCCGCACTCACGCACGAGGAGGCACTCGAATGGGAATAGGTCGCTCCGGCAGCTTTGTTCTGCAGGTCAATCCAATTTTGTGTGACGGCTTCGGCCACTGCCACGAACTGGCCCCCGAATTGGTCACCCTCGACGAGTGGGGCTATCCCGTCATCGACCAGACGCCACGCCCCCTGGCCGACCACGCGCTCGTGCAGGCCGCGACGTACGCCGTGCGGGGCTGCCCCCGACAGGCTTTACGGATCCGCAAAGTGACGCCGTCATCGTGAGTTGGGACTACCCCGCGCCATCTAGTAGTGTTCTCTAAGCCATGGGATCATTAATTAAGAAGCGCCGTAAGCGCATGCGCAAGAAGAAGCACAAGAAGATGTTGAAGCGTACGCGCTTCCAGCGTCGAGCAGCTGGTAAATAGTCTTTCAACGCCCCCCGGGCGTTGTTACCGTCTGAACCACCCGCAAAGCCCCGACGGGACTTGTCACGTCCCAACGTGCCGCGTTGCTATTCACGTGCCCTGCGACGAACATCGTCGAGCCCGACCCGGCCAACTGCACGTCACCGAACTCGGCACGTGCCCACGCCAGCGCTGTGGCCATCCGCGGATCCACCGCACAGGCAGCAGCCTCTAAGTGATTGCGCCCACCTGGGCGCTCCCCTGATCGAACCAGCTCGTCATAGGCGGCGTAGGCCCGCTTGGTGTTGATGGAAAAGGGCGGCAATAGCAACGTCACCTGCCGTTCTTCGTAGGGCAGTGGCGTCAACTCCTCACCAATGCCGGCCACCTCACAGCGGCCCCCGCGCAGGCAGAACGGCACGTCGCCACCGAGGCGCAACGCTTGCTCGTCACTGACACCCCCCGCCCAGCGCAGGACGGCTGCCGCGTCGGCACTGCCGCCCCCGAGGCCGCCACCAGTGGGGATGTATTTCATGAGGGTGATGCCGGCCGTCCGGCCCACCATCGCGAGCGCCTGGCGCACAAGATTGGTGGGGCCCGTTGGCAAGTAGGGGGCATTAGGGATGTGGAGGTAGTCCCCGTCGGGATCAATGGTGAGTTCATCGTGCAGCGCCAGCGAGGTCATTTCACTCCGCAGCAGGTGGTAGCCGTCGGGGCGCGTCCCCGTGATTTCCAAGTACCAGGTCAGCTTGGCGTGAGCGAGCACCGTGGTCATCGCGCCGCCGCCAGTCGAGCGAACTCCTCGAGCGTTAGTTCTTCCGGACGCTTCGTTTCGGCCACCTCGGCCCGCTCGAAGACACCCTCGGTGGTCCAGCTCTGGAGCGACTTGCGCAGCATCTTGCGGCGTTGGCCGAAGGCCATCCGCACTACCTCGAAGAGTGCCTCCTCCGAGACGATGTCGGGGCTGATGCGGACACTGGGACGCCGCACCACCGACACCAGCGCCGAGTCCACGTTGGGCTTCGGCACAAAGACGTTGGGCCCCACTTTGCCGACCACGGCGGCGTCCGCGAAGTACTGCACGCGCAGCGAGACTGCGCCGAAGGCTTCGTCGCCGGCCTGTGCGGCAAAGCGCTCGCCGACTTCCTTCTGCACCATCACCAGCAAACGGGTGATGCCCGGCACGGTTTCGAGAAGGTGCAGGACGAGTGGTGTGGCCACGTTGTAGGGCAGGTTGGCGACCACCACCGCCTGGCGCCCGCGCAGAATGGTCTCGTAGTCGGCCGTGAGGGCGTCGGCGTGGTGGACCACAACGCCCAGGGGCTCCACGACTGATCGCAGGGGCTCCAGCAGGTACTTGTCAATCTCGATGGCCTCGACCGTGGCGCCGGTCTCAACGAGGGCCATCGTCAATGATCCCAGCCCCGGACCAATTTCGAGGACGAAGTCATCGGGGCCAACGTCGGCCAAGCGGGCGATGCGGCGAACCGTGTTGGGGTCCACCACGAAGTTCTGGCCGAGGGCGCGCGAGGGCTTGAGACCGTGTTGATTGAGCAAGTCCACGAGGGACGTTCGAGAATGTGTCACCACCAAACTCTTACAGGTATGACGCCCTGTCCGAGCGGAGCGAGTGCCGCGAAGTCAGCGGCGTCCAAATCGACGGCCGCCCTGCCGTGGGCGCCCTCGCGATCGGTAGCCACACAGGTGATGACTTTGCCGGTCTGTTCGTCCTTGACCCAGATGCGCGTGCCGCGTGGGAGATACCACGTCGCGCACTGGCCGGGGATGTAGTAGTAGTACGTGGCGATGCCCACTTTGACGTGGCTGGCGCTCGCTGGCGGGGTCACCGTTACCGTGCGGCTGCCGGGGACCGCGGCCTGCCCCCGCACGCGATGGGCGTAGGAGCGCACGTCGACCGTAATCGTCGCTCCCGCCGTCGCCCAGAGGTGGCCGCGGGGGCGCTGCAAAGTGACCGAGGTGAAGGGACCGCGGTGGGGACCAATATGCACCACCCGGATGTGGAAGCCGACGAGGTGGCTTCGCCAGACGGCAAACGAGAGTGACTGCCCCACCAGGGCCGGCACCCGTGTTCGCCGGGGCCGGTGCACCACGCGCTTCGGCGTTGCGACCGGCGTCGTCGAGACCTCCAGAATTACCGTGGAACGGACCGGGACGGTGGTGCCCGCCGCGGGGATCTCACCGACGACTCGCTGCCACGAGCCGTTCGCGGCGCCGGGGCCCTTGGTTGAGAAGAACAGCTGGTCGGCTCGCAGAACCCGCCACGCACTGGCCTTGGAGAGCCCAATCAGATTTGGCATCGGTTCGCTGCCGAGCCCCGAGGCGTGCGCCATCGTTGACGGCGAGGCGAGGCTGAGGAGGAAAACAACACTGGCAATGGGCGCGAGCCAGAATCGCGACGAATGGTTGGCAGGTTCCTGGCGCATTGTTCAATCCTCCAGGGACGACGTCTGGGCCCCGGGGGCCACATGAACAACGCTAGGCACTTGTGGCTCTGCGAGCAACCTTTTCAGATAAAAGTCTCATAATCCCTTATCAAGGGTTATTTATTGTGCTGGCAGGGCGAAGAGGCGGGCACTGTTCGCCGCGGTGGCGCGACGAACATCGTCAATGGCCTCACCCCGGAGCTGGGCCACGTACTCCCCCACCAGCGAAACGTACGCCGGCTCATTCGGGCGGCCACGGTGCGGCACGGGGGCCAGGAAGGGCGCGTCAGTCTCAACGTGCAGGCGATCAAGCGGCACGAGTCGCGCCGCTTCGCGAAGAGTCTCGGCGTTCTTGAAGGTCACGATGCCCGAGATGGAGATGTCGCACCCCCACTCGAGGCAGCCTTCGGCGTCGGCGGGGCCACCGGTGAAGCAGTGAATCACGGTGCGCGGAGGCACGCCTTCGGTACGGAACACGTCAAAGAGGTCGTCGAAGGCGTCACGGGCGTGGATGACCAGTGCGAGGTCGAGTTCGTGCGCCAAGGCGATCTGCCGGGCGAACGCCACGCGCTGCAGTGACCGGTCGGTGTGCTCGTAGAAGTAGTCCAGACCGCATTCGCCAATGCCGACGAGGCGGGGGTGTCCAGCCCTCGCCATCTCGATGATGGGCTCGAGGTCACTGGCCGCGTCGTGGGGGTGCAGTCCCACCGTGGCGTAGATCTCCACGTCACCTGAGAGGTCCGTGATGGCCAGCGCCTCACGGGAGGACTGGGCGCCGGTCCCGATGACGACCACACGATTGACGCCGGCTTCCAGGGCCCGCGCGAGGGTGTCTCGGGCGTTGCCCTCGACTTCCCACTCAGTCAGGTAGTTGTCCTGCAGGTGGCAGTGGGCGTCTGTCCAGAAGCTCACGCCGATGCCTTGATACGGGGAAAGAGCGGCTCACCCTTCACGATTGGCGTGACGGCATGGTACCGACCCCAGACCGCCGCGGAGGCGAAGAGTTCGTCAGTCGGTGCGCCGGTCAGTCCAATGCGCTGCCAAATGGTCTGGCACACGCCCGGCATCGCGGGCGTCGCCAAAATCGTCACCAAGCGGATGGCCTCGAGGGCGTTGCCCATCACGGCGTCCAGCGCGGGTCCGGCCGCCATCTTCCACGGTGCGCACTGCTCGAGGTAGGCGTTGGTCGCCCCAATCAGCTGCCAGGTGGCTTCGAGCGCGTGGTGGGGTGCGAAGCGCGCCCACGCCCGCTCAGCGTCGGCAATGGCAGTTTCAGCAGCCGCCCGCAGGGGGCTCTCCACCTCAGGTTCGGGGCCCTGTCCGTCGCAGGACGAGGCGACGATGGTCGTCACGCGAGCGACCAGGTTGCCGAGGTTGTTCGCGAGGTCGGTGTTGTAGCGGGCCGTGATCCCTTCGTGCGAGAAGTCGCCGTCGTTACCCAGGGCCGTTTCACGCAGCAGGTAGTACCGCAGGGGGTCGACACCGAACTCGTCGGTCAGCATCACCGGCGAGATGTCGGTGAGGCGAACGCCACCTTCGGCGGCCATGGTCTTGGAGAGCTTCTGCCCGCCGACCAGCAGCCAGCCGTGGACCTGAATGTGGTGGACGGGGTCGAGACCGGCGGCCATGCACATCGCGGGCCACCACACGGCGTGGAAACGGATGATTTCTTTACCAATGAGGTGGTTCGACTCGGGCCACCATTCGCCGACCTGGTCGTCGTCACGGCCGTAGCCAATGGCCGTTAGGTAGTTGATCAGGGCGTCGTACCAGACGTAAAAGACGTGGTCGCTGTCCCACGGCACTGGAATACCCCAGTCAATCGAGGTGCGCGTGATCGAAATGTCCTTGAGGCCACCCTTGATGAAGGCGTGGGCCTCGTTGAACTTTGTGTCGGGTGACACGAAGTGGGGGTTGGCAGCGTAGAAGTCCAGCAGGGGCTGCTCGAAGGCACTCAGCTTGAAGAACCAGTTGTCTTCTTCCATCTCCGTCAGCGGGCGACCGTGGATGGGGCACTTGCCCTCGTCGGCCGCCTCGTTCGTGAAGTAGTCCTCGCAGCTCACGCAGTAGAGACCAACGTAGGTGTCCTTGTAGATGTAGCCGTTCTCGTAAACGGCCGTCAAGAACTTCTGCACCGTCTCGAAATGCCGAGGCTCGGTCGTGCGAATGAAGTCGTCGTAACTGATGTTGAGGGCGTCCCAAGCCTCGCGGAAGCGTACCGAGGTCCGGTCAGTCCATTCCTGGGGCGAGACGCCATTTTTGGCCGCGGCGTCGGCCACCTTCTGACCGTGTTCGTCGGTGCCGGTGAGGAACTTGGTGTCGTGGCCGTTCAGCCGGTGCCAGCGGGCCATCGCGTCAGCGTTGACCGTGCAGTAGGCGTGACCGACGTGGGGCGCGTCATTTACGTAGTAAATGGGCGTGGTGATATAGAAACGAGCCATGACTCAAGGCTACTAACTCACGCCGGCCCCGCCACGAGCGACGCTTAGGCCGTGGGTGGGATTTCCTTGCGAAGTTCGAGCGCCACTTGGTAAGTCTCTCGGTGATTCACACCGAGGGCCTGCACCACCTCGTTGACGGCATCACGCACGCTCGCCCCGTGAGCGAACTGGTCACGCAACGCCTGTTCGACCGCTTCTGGTCCCATCGCGGGTGCCGCACCGGCACCATCAAGGACAATCACGATCTCACCGAGCACGTCGCGCGAACGAATGAGGGCGCTGACCTCCGCCAACGTGCCCCGGAGAACCTCTTCGTGCATTTTGGTGAGTTCCCGCGCAATCGCCACTCGCCGTTCGGGGAACAAGAGCGCCAGTTCATCCAACGAGGTCGACAGACGCTGCGGCGACTCGTACGCCACGATGGTGCGCTCCTCACGCGACCAGAGGTCGTAGAGCGCGGCGCGTTCGCCCGCCTTGCGAGGCAGGAATCCCTCCATGCAGAAACGCTCGGTTGGCAGGCCACTGATGGAAAGCGCCGCAATCACCGCACTGGGTCCGGGCACCGTCGACACGCGCAACCCCGCGTCGGCCACCGCGGCCACCACACGGGCGCCCGGATCGGAAATTCCTGGCGTTCCTGCGTCCGAAATGAGGGCAACGACCTCGCCACGGGCCACGCGCTCACAGATTTCGGCACACTGGGAAGCTTCGTTGTGTTCGTGCAGCGCGTGGAGTCTCCCCCGGGTGGCGATGTCGTTGGCCGAAAACAGGGTGCGCGAGTGGCGGGTGTCCTCGCAGTAAATGGCGTCGGCCACCGCAAAGAGCTCGAGCGCCCGTCGCGACAGGTCGCCGAGGTTCCCCAAAGGAGTGGCGACCACCATCAATTCGCCCCGAGGGGATTCTGCGTTCACCGCTACTCACTTTACGTTTGGCTTCGAGTGTCGCCGAGGCACTAAGATTATTCCCTATGTCAAAGCGGACCGTAAAGCGCAAACTGCGCGCAAAGAAGAAGGCCAACCACGGCAAGAAGCCAAACTGCGGTCGCGGCTAATTTGCCGTTCGCGATTTCCCCTGGGAAATCGGTATGACTCCACTATGTGTGAGTCGTTTCTGCAGCCTTACTAGCGTCGCGTGACCTGTCACGCCCTTAGGGCGTTTTGGCCGGAATCCCGTTCGGGTACACGTGCTTCGCGACGCGGTATTCCATGTAGAACGCCAGGCCTGGGACAAAACCGGCCAAGAACATCAGGGCCAACAGCACCACGGGCAGTTTGGCCTTGAACACAAACTGGAACGACATCACCATATACAGCGGGTAGAGCACCAGGCCGTGCGCTTCCCCATCGAGGAGCTCGAACAACTTGGTCTGGTGCCACAGCGAGTGGTCGACGTACTTGAGCGCCAGGTGCGCGAACAGCAAGATCAGTGTGGTGCCGGTCACGAATGACATGACGCGGTAACGGCGAAATGCCTTGTCCATTTAGTGTCCCCACTTCTTCTTGTTCGGCTGTTCGGCCAATGCGGCGAGGTGGTCGTTGTACGCCGCCAGTTCCGGATCTTCACCCTCACGCGCGGCTTCGGCGGCCCGTGCGGCCTGGGCCTGCGCCCGCATCTTCTCTTCGTACTCGCGTCGGGCAATTTCTTGGTGCTCAGTGACCTTCTCCATGTTGAGAAGGGCCCACCAGCCGAAAATCCCGAGGATGCCAAAACACGGCCATTCAATCGAATAGAGGAAGCTCAGTGAGTTGCCCTGCAGCGCTCGCCCCACCTGCCAGTACGAGGCGGCGGCGCACATCGCCACCCAGCCCACCAGAGCGCAGTGGAGTCCAATGGCTCGAGGTGAAAAGTACTTTTCCTTCATTGGAGCCATGCTACCGCCGCTGGCGAAAATCGTGATTCTCTGCGGCCCATCCTTGCGACGTGCCAACGCCATTTATAGTCTGAGATTATGACTGCCGCGTTCTCCCACCGCACCCTGATTCGCGCGGCTGCCTCCTAATGACAACGTCCACACGCCCGCAGTCCCGACTGCTGTTTCGAGGCGTGCTGCTCCTCGTCCTCGCACTGCTCGTGAGCAGTGCCTACACCGTTTCACATCGCGCTAGGGCCTCGGTTGCTGCCCCCGTGACCACCGCCCCCACGACAACAACACCGGTGACTACGACGACGGCCCCGACTCATCAGGCCATCGCGCATCACTCGCATCCGGTCACCACCACGACCGGTGCTGCAACGGGACCAACCCACCCGGCCTCTATCGTGGTGACCCCCTTTCCGACATCACCGCAGTCCTCCAACTGCCCCCTGCACCTCTCGTCACCGCACCCGCCCGTCACCACGACAACCGCGGCCACGGGAACAGCCACGAGCACCAGCACCACGACGACCCTGACGGGAGCGACGGGCAACACGCCGCAACTTCGCCGAACTGGCAGGCCCGTCGCCCACGTGGTGGGCAAGCGCCCCCATTGCACCATCCTCGAAATTGGGGACTCCTTGGGGAGCGAACTGGGTTGGGGCTTACAGCGTGATCTCGCCAACGATCCTTGGATCACCTTTGATCAAATGGACAAGGCGTCGACCGGGCTCTCGAACTCGTGGTTCTACAACTGGCCGGTGCAACTCCATTCGTTCCTCGCCACGTACCGACCAAATTTGCTCATCGTGTGCCTCGGCGGCAACGACGAACAGAACATCAATGACCACGGCACCATCGAAGATTTCGGTACTCCCGCGTGGAAGAAGACCTACGGCTCCTTCATTCAGCAGATCCTCGGCATGGCGCGCCAGGCCGGCAGTTACGTCCTGTGGGTCGGCATGCCCGTGATGCAGCCCTACGAATACAACCTCGGCATGCAGCTGCTCAACGCGCAGTTCGCCGCCAACGTCAGTGGCCGACCCGGCACGGTGTACTTGCCGACGTGGCAGCTCCTGGCCGGCCCGCGCGGACAGTTCCAGGAATCCGTGCCCGTCAATGGCGTGATGTCCGTCCTGCGAAGCCCGGACGGCATTCACTTTTCAATGGCTGGCGAAGACGTCTTCTCCACCTACGTTGCCCGAGAACTGGGCACGGTCTTCCACGCGCCGCTGCGCTACTCGAGTCAGTACTTCATTTCGTAGTTCAGCCAACGAGGTGATTCACGATTGCCGTGGCGTTCCACACCACGGCAATCGCAATCAGCAACACGACGAAGGAGGCGAACGTGTCACCGGCGAGTCGACGCGAGTGGCGGATCGGGTTTTCAATCAGGTGGTACGACAGCATCGCGCAGGCCAGTGCACACGCCACCTCACCCACACGGTCGAACGCGTTATTGGGGAATGACGGAAAGTACTGGGGCATGATCAACCACGCGTAGTGGAACAGGTAGAGCGAGTAAGAGATTTCACCGAGGTAGAGCACGGGCGGGGCGCTCAGGAAGGTCAGGCCCCCAGCCCAGCCCTCCCGTCGCCCGCACAACAACAACAGCGCGGTGGCGCCACAGGGCCACCAGGCGAGAACACCGGGGTATACCGACGACCCCGACAGGTGGTGCATGGCCACGCCTACTACCACAACGGCCCCCACGCTGACCGTGACATTAAGAGGGCGCCAGCGAATCGTCCAGTGCTCGGGCAAGAGGGCCACGAGACACCCCAACCCGATCTCCCAGAATCGCGTGAACGGTGAGTAGTACGCACTGATGGGCTGCGTCCCGGTAACGCGCCACGACCACCAGGCCGAAACAATCACGCCCGCGCCCACCAGGACCAGCGTCACAACACGACGAGCCCGCTTTGGTGTCCACGCCAGGGCACTAAGCAACAAGAGCGGGTAGACAATGTAGAACTGCTCCTCAACGGCCAGTGACCAAAACTGTGTGACTAGAGATGGGGTGAGGCCGGGGATGAAGTAATTGCTCGACGTGTGAATTAAGCGCACATTTTCACCAAAGAGTGACGCCCATCGAATGTCGTCATTCAATGTCAGTGGGTAGTTCTTCTTGAGCAGCAGATAGCCCACAATCGCTGTCGCGCTGAGCACGAGTGACGCCGCGGGAGCGATGCGGCGGACGCGACGTGCGTAAAACGAGAGCAGCTGCGCGCCGAGTCGCTGCTCTGACGAGCGAAGCAGTGACGTCGTGATGACGTACCCACTAATCACAAAGAAAATGTCGACCCCGACAAAACCACCGGCGAACCCCGGCACTTTGGCGTGACACGCCACCACCAGTGCTACCGCCAATGCGCGGAGGACTTGAATATCTCGACGCGGTGCCTGGGTCCCCACTGCGTCGCCCGTCGAACGTGAATGGCGACCGCGAAGTGACA
This sequence comes from Acidimicrobiales bacterium, assembly GCA_036787185.1. Lineage (GTDB taxonomy): Bacteria > Actinomycetota > Acidimicrobiia > Acidimicrobiales > RAAP-2 > RAAP-2. The sequence continues at coordinate 11,828 of DAIQPT010000030.1, forward strand.
TGAGCAAAATTTATAGCGATTCTGTGCTGTCGGATGATCATGGCAGCCAGTTCGCCGTCGAAGGGGCGCCGGTAGACTGACTTTGTGACCATGCCGATGCAGACCTTTTCGTGGCACCACCTCAATCAGTGGCATTTCGGTCTCATCCCGCTTCTCATGATGTTTGGCGCGGCACTGGCCTACGGAATAGGGGTCCGTCGCACACCCGGTTGGTCGGGTTGGGCCACCACGTGGTTCGCGAGTGGTCTCGTCGTCACGTTCCTCGCTACGCAGTCGGTGCTGGGCGTCTACGACATGTCCCTCTACGCCGACCACATGATCCAGCACCTCTTGCTCATCATGGTGGCCGCACCTTTCTTTGCGCTAGCGCGCCCCCTTGACCTCCTCTACGAGGCCGGCGGCAGCCACATTCGGGCCTTCCTCGACGGTCGCGTGATGGCACTCGTCACTCACCCGATTGCGGGCTTCGCTCTCTACTTCATTTCCATCCCCGTCCTGCACGTCACGCCGCTGTTCTCGGTCATGATGCACCACATGTGGGTCCACCACCTCGAGCAGCTGATTTTCCTGTTCGTGGGATACCTGTTCTTTCGTGTGGCGTTCGGCGCCGAGCGGGGTCGGCACCTGCACCCCGGGCTGCGCGTTGTCTACGTCATGGCCGCGGTGCCGGCAGACACCTTTACCGGACTCACGATTATCAACACCACGAACTTGCCCTTCCCGGACTACCTCTCCACGATGGTGATGGGCACGACCACCAACGCCGCGCTCAACATGTACCACCTGGGTGGCGCCATCATGTGGATCGGCGGCGACGCGCTCATGCTGCTGGCGTGCATCCCGATGGTGGTGCAGTGGGTCCGCTGGGAAACAAAGCGAACGAAGGAAATCGACGCGGAGCTCGACCGACTCGGTCTTTAGAGCAGTCCGGCGTTAATCGCCATCTCTTCCAGGTCCTCTTCGGGGCGAGCGCCCATGTGGGCAATGATTTCGCCGGCGCAGAGCGAGCCGAGTTCGGCGGCCTCAATTGGGTCGGCCCCGAGGGCCAGCCCGTAGAGGAAGCCGGAGGCGAACAAGTCACCAGCGCCATTCTGATCAACCACGTGCGGCACGTCGGCGGCCGCCACCGTGTAGATGCCGGCGCTCGTAATGATGTCGGCGCCTTCGGGGCCGCGGGTAATCGCCGCCAGCACCCCGAGCTCCTCGAGGGCCGCGTAGGCCTGCTCGCGCGTCGAGGACTTAAAGAGGGCCATGATCTCGCCCTCGTTCGCAAGCAACACATCGACGTCGTTAACGACGAGTTCGAGGAAATCGCGGTGGTGGCGTTCAACACAGAAGGTGTCCGAAAGTGACAGCGCCACGAGGGAGTCGTGCTGGTGGGCAAAGGCCACCGTCTGGGCGATGGCCGCCTTGGCCGGTGGCAGGTCGTAGAGGTAGCCCTCGATGTAGGTGATTTCGGAACGCGAAATCAGGCGATCCGTGATGTCCGACGGGCGCAGCTGGTTGGCCGCACCGAGGTAGGTCGCCATCGTGCGCTGCGCGTCGGGCGTAACAAAGACGTGGCAACGGCCCGTCGCCCCCTCGTGGGCGGCCGCGATGGCGAGGTCCAGTTCAACACCCATGGCCTTGAGGTCGTGCGTGAAGCGCTCGCCGAACTCGTCGTCAGCGATTTTTCCAATAAACCCGCAAGTGCCACCCAGTGCGGCCACGCCGGCAATGGTGTTGGCCACGGAGCCACCCGACTGCTGGATGGTTGGGCCCATGGCGTCATAGAAGGGCTGGAGCTGCTCGGCCCCAATGAGATTCATGGCAGCCTTGGTCAGGCCGAGCGTGGCGAAGACCTCGTCGTGATCCTTGGCCATGATGTCCAGCATGGCGTTGCCAATGCCGGTCACCGCCAAGCGATTGGGCTCGGGCTTCTTGCGAAGCGACACCGGAGTTTGGGTATTTGCCACCCGAAGAGCGTAATCGCTTGGGAATAAGGTAGGGGGTTATGACCTACCAGAACAATCCCTACCGTCTCGACCGCACCGTTGTTCCTTCGGCGTATCAAATCTTCTTGACGCCGAGCCTCGAGACATTCACGTTCACTGGCCACGTGGCCATCGACGTCGTCGTGCACGAGGCCACCCGCTCGATCACTCTCAACGCGCGCGACCTCGACCTCTCCGTCGCCACGTTGACTGCCGGAGACCGCGTCCTCACATCCGCCGCGCCGACCCTGGACGCCACGTACGAAACGGCGACCTTCACCTTTGATGAGGAACTCCCCCTGGGGGCCGCGGTACTCACCATCGACTTCGTTGGTGAGATCAACGACAAGCTGACCGGTTTTTACCGATCCACCTACGTTGACGGTGACGGCGTGTCACACGCCATCGCCACGACCCAGTTTGAGAACTGCAGCGCGCGACGCGCCTTCCCCTGCTGGGACGAGCCCGCGTTCAAGGCCACCTACGAGACGACGCTGACCGTTGCCTCGCACCTCGCGGCCTACTCGAACACGACCGAGCTCGACCGTACTGACCTGGGAGACGGCACCACGCGTGTGCACTTTGCCCCCACCATGGTCATGTCCACCTACCTCGTGGCCTTCATTGTCGGCCCCTTCGAACACACCGAGTCCGTTGACGTCGATGGCGTGCCGCTGCGCATTGTCTACCCCAAGGGTCAGGGCCACCTGACCGAGTTGGCCCTCGAGGCCTCAGCCCACGGCCTGCGCTGGTTCTCCAACTACTTCAACATCCCCTACCCCGGTGACAAGGTCGACATGGTTGCCGTGCCGGACTTCACCCAGGGAGCCATGGAGAACCTCGGCTGCATCACCTACCGGATGTCGGACCTGCTGATCGACCCCGCTACCGCCTCGCTGGCGGAAATGGAGCGCGTGGCCAGTGTTATTCACCACGAGCTCGCCCACATGTGGTTCGGCGACCTGGTCACCATGGAGTGGTGGCAGGGCATTTGGCTAAACGAGGCCTTCGCCACGTTCATGCAGGTC
>DAIQPT010000065.1:0-3165 GCA_036787185.1 Acidimicrobiales bacterium
CCACCGATAACGGCAGCCGTCTCGGGCAGCGCGGTCAGGTCGAGGAACTCGTCGGAGGTCAAGACAATCTTGCCGTCGACCTCGAAGCCGGGCAGCGTGCGGGGCACGGAGCCGGCCGCAATGATGACGTTGGTGCCCTGGGCGACCACGCCGGCGTCGGCGCCGTCGAGGACGGTCACGGTCTGGTTCGCGTCGAGTCGACCGGTGCCTTCGAAGATGGTGACCTTGCGGCCCTTGAGCAGACCCGAGACACCCTTGTGGAGCTTGTCGACGATGTCGGCCTTGCGCGCCTGCGACACGGCGAAGTCAACGGCGACACCCTTGGTGGTGATGCCGAAAGCGCCAGCGTGCTCGAGAGTGCGGCGCACGTGGGCCGTCTCGAGGAACTCCTTGGCGGGAACGCATCCGCGGTGGAGGCACGTGCCACCCACCTTGTCGCGCTCAACCAGTGCGACGTTCAGGCCCGCGGCCGCGCCGTACAGGGCGGCGGCGTAGCCACCGGGGCCGCCACCAATGATGACTACATCGAACTTCTGAACCTCATTCGCCATGATTCTTTCCTTCGGACTCGGATTTCTCCCGAAGCAAATCCTACCGTCAGGGTCAGAAACTACCCCCGAAAATTACGAACTGGTCTGTCCATACTGACTATCAGCCGCCGTCGTCGCCAAGAGATCAACGAAGTCGTTGCCCTTATCGCCCGAATGGCCCTTGACCCAGGTAAATCGAACGGTCCGGCCACTGTGAAGCACCAGGGCGAAGAGCTCCTCCCACAGGTCCCGATTGGCCACGGGCTGACCTTGAGAGTTCTTCCAGCCCCGTCGGAGCCAGCCGGCATGCCATTTGTCATTGAAACACTTGATGACGTAGGTCGAGTCCGAGACAATTTCGACCTCGGCGTCGTCACAGGCCTTCAACGCCTCAATAACGGCCTTGATCTCCATACGCTGATTGGTGGTGTGGGCCTCGTAGCCCGAGCCAAAGTGCTCCTTGGAACTCGCCCACGCCCAACCACCCGGTCCGGGGTTTCCTCGGCAGGCGCCGTCGGTGTAGATCTTTCTCACAGGGTGCGGGTTTGCCACGCGTCGGGGTCGTCGCTAAAGCGCGTCACCGATTCGGGGAGTTCGCCGCGGAGGACTTGCCCCAGCGTCACGTGCTCAAGCACCTCGCGCAGGGCACCGCGTACGGCCACCCAGACGTCGCGGAGGTGCGTCGCTTCGCCTTCGTAGTTCAGCGTTTCGGGGCGCATGCCGCGCACACCGGCCAGGGGGCCCGACACCACGCGCAAAATGTCGGCGATCATGATTTCGTCCGGGGTCCGCGAGAGGCGGAAGCCGCCCTCGGGGCCGCGCTGGGACGTCACGAGCCCACCGCGACGGAGGTCCGACATGATGGCGCCGAGGAACTTAGCGGGCAGGTCCTGGTCGTGAGCGAGGTGCTCCGCGCTGACGGAGTGGTCACTCGCCGCCAAACACAGCATCGCCCGAATGGCGTACTCGGCTTTGGCGGGAATCTGCATCCTCCCATTCTGCCCCATTTCTATCGGGATGGTGGGAATAGCCTTCTAGGCTGAAGCCATGCTTTCTCTCGCGACCCGCAATCTCTACCTGTGCCTGGGTGCCCGTGACGACATGGCCGACTTTCTCCCCGCTGTCTTGCGTGGCGGCGTCGACGTTGTCCAGCTGCGCGAGAAAGACGGCGATCACGACCTGCGGCGGGCCATGGCCGCCATTATGGTGCCCATCTGCCAGGACTTTGGCGTGCCCTTCGTCATGAACGACTTCCCCGAACTGGCACTGGAGGTGGGGGCCGACGGCGTCCACGTTGGCCAGGACGACCTTCCCGTTTCCTACTGCCGCAAGATTCTCGGACCGGACGCCATTGTCGGCCTCTCGACTCACGCACCGGCGGAGTTCGACGCCGGACTGGGCGAACCAGTCACCTACCTGAGTGCGGGACCCATTGTGCCAACGCCCACCAAGGCCGGACGCTCCGGTACGGGTGCGGCCTACGCCCTGGAATGCCAAGCCAAGACCTCACTACCCGTCTTTGTCACTGGCGGCGTCAACGTCGACACCATTGGCGATCTGGTGCGCCAGGGTCTGCAGCGATTCGTTGTCGTTCGGGCGTTGACCGAGGCCGCCGACCCCTACCTCGCGGCGCGCGCCTTGCGCGACGCCCTCGAAGAGGCCCGTCTAGCGGGGTCGGTCGAGCCACCCCAGTAGCGTCGCGACCATGCGGGGGTCGGCGCGCAGTTGGTGGCCAGCACTCTGAATAATCCGGAGTTCGGCTCGCCCATCGGCGGCCGACACCAGGTCGCGTGCGTCATTGACCGGCACTTCAAGGTCGTCGGAACCGTGACCAATGAGCAGGCGTCGCGGTGGAATCTCACTGATCGCCCCGAGTGGGCTCAGCGCCATCATGTCGTTCCAGAGAGTCGCAGCATCAGGAAAAGCGGGGACGTCCGTGACCAGACCGGCGTCCTGCACCGCGGCGTGGAAGTGCTCGGGGGCGACCATCCAGTGTTCGAGGTGTGCCGGCGTGGCGAAGGTGGCCACGCCACGAACACGCTCGTCGGCAGCGGCCCGGCTCAGTGCCAGCACGCCGCCGAAGCCAAATCCGGCGAGAGCCAGGGTGCGATCGTCCTCGCAGCAGTAGTCGGTCAGAACGGCCAGGTCGGCGCTCCACTGCGCGGGAGTGAAGGAGCCCGAGCTCGATCCGACGCCCGAAAAGGTACCGGTGATCACCTTCCAGCCGGATTCGGCGGCGAGGTGCTCGGCCAGTTCGGGCAAGAGCGCTGCCGCTTGCCGGCCCATGCCGGGGGTACGGGGCAGGCCGTGGACGAGCATCAGCGTGTGTGCGCTCGTGGCGCGACCGGTGGGCGTGGCAACGCGCACGTCAATGGTGTTGGCACCGCTGGTGAGTTGAACGTGTTCGAGCATTGGTCGCCAAGCCTAGAGCGGCGGAACGCTCAACGGGCGTCGCCGGTAGGCTGGAGGTCGTGGCTACTCCCCTTCTCGAACTCAAGAATCTGCACGTTGAAGCCGAAGGCACGCCCATTTTGCGTGGCGTCGACCTCGTGGTCAATGAAGGGGAAGTGCACGCCCTCATGGGCCCCAACGGCGCCGGAAAGTCGACGCTGGCCAGCGTCATTATGGGCCACCC
>DAIQPT010000031.1:0-14824 GCA_036787185.1 Acidimicrobiales bacterium
GAAAGCGGAGTTGGCTGCGGCCAGCGCCGCGTGGAAGGAAGTCAATGCCTGAACTCCCCGAAGTTGAAATTATTCGCGCCGGCCTGCACAAGGAGAGTGTCGGCAAGAAGATCAAGGCCGTCACGGTGGACAACGGGCACCTGACCCCGCACCACAAGTCGGCCAAGGACTTCCGCGCCCTCGTTGAGGCCCGCACCATCAAGAGCGTCTCCCGACTCGGACTCACCCTGGTCTTCGACCTGGACAACGGTTCCTACATGCTGATGACGGTGGGCCCGACCGGTCACCTGGTCAAGGCCAAGAACGCCAAGGAAGAGAAGCCCAAGCACACCCACGTGGTCTTCACCTTCACCACCGGCGAGGAACTTCGCTACGTTGACGCCCACCCGGGCGGCACCTTCGCCATCGTGCTGGCGCCGGCGGCCGACGCGGTGTTTGAGATTTCCAAGTTCGCCCGCCTCTCGGTGGGTGGAAGCGGTCTGGACCTGCGCAAGAAGGTGCCCGCGGTGGCCGGCCTCGGCGTTGACCCCTTCGAGGACCAGTTGGGCTGGGACCGCTTCGCGGCCATTACCCGCAGCCGCGACGTGGGCCTCAAGACGATGTTGCGAGACCAGGCAATCTTCTGCGGCCTCGGCACCACCTACGTTGACGAGATCCTCTTCGGCGCCAACCTCCGCTACGACCGTCCGGCCAGCTCGCTGTCAACCATCGAGATTCGTCGTTTGCACCGCACGATTCCCGAGATTCTGACCGAGGCCATCAAGGCCGGCGGCACCACCACCACCGGGGACCCCTTCGTCAACCTGGAGGGCGCTGCCGGCTCCTACCAGAACCAGCTCACGGTGGCCGGTCGCGAGGGCCTGCCGTGTGAGACCTGCCGGAATCCCATCGTCAAGGTCCTCTACGAGGGCGAGCCGACGTATTTCTGCCCGAAGTGCCAGAGCGCCTAGGGCGCCGAGCGGAGCGCCCCCTCGGAACTTGGTAGCGTTCATCCGTGTTTCTTAAGCGACTGACTATGAAGGGCTTTAAGTCCTTCGCCGACAACACTGTGCTGGAGTTCGAGCCGGGCGTGACCGCCGTGGTGGGCCCGAACGGATCGGGAAAGTCCAACGTGGTGGACGCCGTGACCTGGGTGCTCGGTGCCCAGGGCACCAAGGCCCTGCGTTCGGCCAAGATGGACGACGTCATCTTCGCCGGCACCGCCAATCGTCCGGCCCTCGGTCGCGCCGAAGTCTCGCTCACCCTCGACAACTCCTCGGGCAAGCTGCCCGTCGAGGGCGCCGAAGTCACTATTTCGCGCACCCTGTTCCGCACCGGTGACTCGGAGTACGCCATCAACGGCACCGTCTGCCGCCTCCTCGACATCCAGGAACTCCTGAGTGACTCCGGCGTGGGTCGCCAGCAGCACATGATCATTGGTCAGGGCCAGCTCGACTCCATCTTGAACTCGTCCTCGGAGAACCGTCGCTCGGTGATCGAGGAAGCGGCCGGTGTTTTGAAGCACCGCCGCCGCAAGGAGCGTGCCGAGCGCCGCTTGGCCGCCACGCAGGAAAACCTCGAACGTCTCGGTGACCTGGTGCGCGAAGTGCGCCGCCAGATGCGCCCCCTCGAGCGCCAGGCCGTCTCCGCGCGTAGCTTCGCCGAGGTCGAAAAGGACCTGCGCGAGGCCCGCCAGGCCTTGTTCAGTGCCCGCATCGCCACCTTCGCCGAGCGTCAGCGTGAACTCGAATCAGTGCTCGCCACTTCCGGTGACCTCGAGCGCTCGCTGCGCGCCGAACTCGTCACCCTTGACGCCAACGCCTCGACGGTGGCCGCCGACATGGCCAGTCGCCGTGAAGAGATGCTCGCCTCGACGCTGGGTACCCTGCAGGGACTCGCCGAGCGGGCCCGCGGTACGTCGCAGGTCATCGCCGAACGTGAGCGGGCCCTGCGCGCCGCGTTGCTGGCCTCGGCCGACGAGAACGTGACCGCCACCCTGGAGGCCGATGCCGCCAAGCTCGAAACTGACCTCGTCGCCCTGACTCAGGAAGAAGGCGAACTGCGCGCCCTGAAGGACGATGTCGCGGCCGCCCAGGAACGCCTGCGCGCCCTCGAAGCCGATTACGAAACCACCTGGGGGAGTGTCTCGTTCGAGGCCGACCAGACCGCTCTCAAGGCCGCCCGCGAGCGACAGGGTCTGGTGCAGCGTTCGCTGAGCGCCCTGCGTGAGAACGAGCGCCGCGTGACCCAGCGTCTCGACGACGCCGTTCGCCGTCTCGCCGAAGCCCAGGCCGCGGTCGAGACCAGCGCCGCCGCCCAACTCGACGCCACTACCGCGCTCGACGCCGCCGTGGCCGAACGCAGCGCCGCCGAAACAGAAGCGGCCAGCGCCGAAGCCCAGAAGCAGGCCAGCGACGAAGCTCTTCGTGAGGCCTCCGACGTGGCGGCCCGCACCCAGGCCCGCGCCGACGCCCTGGCTCGTGCCCTGGAAGAACTTTCCGGTTCCGGTGGTCGCGCCCTGCTCGGCAGCCTCGACGGTGTTCTCGGTTCCTTCCTCGACCTCATTGAAGTGGACGAGGGCTGGGAGCGGGCCGTTGAATCCGCCGCCGGCGCGTCGGTCGGTGCCATGGTCGTCGATGGTCGCACCAACGCCAAGGCCGCCCTTGAACTCCTCCGTCGCGAAGGTGGCGCCGGTCTGATCTTGCCCGTTGCTGAAGGCAACGTGGCGTCGGTCGCCGCACCTGCCGGCACTACCGCTCTACGTGGCCTGGTGCGCGCTCGTGCCGGTGCCCCCGAACACGTGACCCGCGTCCTCGACGCCCTCTTCTCGCGCGCCTTCGTGGCCAGCGACTGGCAGAGCGGTGTCGAAGTGGCCTCGGTCAACCCCGATCTCGTGATCGTGACCCGTGACGGTGACCGCTTCGCCTCGTCGGGTTGGCGCGTGGCCTCGGGTCGTGCCGTCGTCACCCGCTCAACGGTGGAAGAAGCGCAGCGCGCCGCCGTCGAGGCCCAGCAGGCCTTGGGTCCGGCGCGCGAGGCCGTCAAGTCCAGCGACGAGCGAGCCGTGAGCGCCCGCCAGCGTCTCAACAAGGCCACCACGGCCCACGCCCAGGCCGAAGCCAACGTGGACCGTCGGGCCCGCGATGCCGCACGCATCGCCACCGACGTCACCGAACTCACGCAGCGCCTGGGCACACTGAACGAAGAACTCGCCGAGATCGCGACGCAGATCGTGCCCTTGGAGGCCGAACTCAGCGACCTGGTCGTGGCCTTGCCCGACCTCGAGGCGGCCGTCAACGACGCCAGTGCCCGCAAGGCCCAGGCCGACGCTGCGCGTCAGGCCGTCGTCGACCAGCGCACCCAGACGGTGGCTTCGGGTACCGCACTGAGCCGTCGTGAAGCCGAGTTCGCCGAACGCCGCCGTTTGATCGAGCAGCGCCGCGCCGAGATCGAAACCCGCCTCGAAGGTCGCTCCCAGGAGCGCCTCGAAGCCGCCCAGCGTCGCGAAGCCCTCGAGTTCGATATCCAGGTACTGGGCCGTCTGGCCGCCCTGGTGGAGATTGCCGCTGGCGACATTCGCCTCAGCCAGGAGTCCCTCGACTCCACCTACCGCGAACAGCTCGAGAGTTCCCGCGCTAGCGCCGAGAAGCTCGAAGCCCTCCGTCGTGAGCGTCAGCAGACCGAGGCCCGTTTGGCCGGGGTGGGGGAGAACCACCACAAGAGCCAGATCGAACTGGCCGAGTTGGCCGTGAAGGTGCAGAACTTGCACGAGGCGATTCGCCGCGACCTCCAAGTCGAGCCCGAGGAGCTGGTGGCGGTGTCCATCGAGCTACCCGAGGGCGTCAGCTTGGAACAGCGCGTCGGTGACCTCGAGGCCCGCATGACCTCGCTCGGTCCGATCAACCCGCTGGCCCTCGAGGAACTCTCGGCTCTCGAAGAGCGCTACAAGGAACTCGACGAGCAGGTTGCCGACGTGCGTAACGCCCGTCGCGAACTCCAGGAAGTCCTGCGCGCCCTCGACGAGGAGATCATGCAGACCTTCTCGTCGGCCGTGGCCGACGTCAACGAGCACTTCTCGACGCTCATCGCCATGCTCTTCCCCGGTGGTCAGGGTCGCCTGATTCTCACTGAGCCCGACGACCCACTCAACACCGGTGTGGAGATCGAAGTGCGACCTATGGGTCGTAACGTGCGTCGCATCTCGCTGCTGAGTGGTGGTGAGCGCTCGATGGCCGCCCTGGCCTTCCTGTTCGCCGTCTTCCGCTCGCGCCCTTCCCCCTTCTACATGATGGACGAGGTCGAAGCGGCCCTCGACGACGTCAACCTCCAGCGCTTCTTGTCACTCGTTGACGAGTTCCGCAACGAGGCCCAGATGCTCATCGTGACCCACCAGAAGCGCACCATGGAGTCGGCCGACGCCCTCTACGGTGTGACGATGGTGCCGGGTGCCTCCTCCAAGGTCGTCTCCCAGCGCGTCAAGCGTCAGAAGGCGGAGGCCTCAGCGTGACGCTGCTGATTATTGGTCTCGTTGTTCTGGTCCTGGTGGCCGTGATCACGCTGCGCCGTCGCGCCAAGCGTCGTCGCTTCGCCGTGCCGGCCCCGCGGGCCGCGATGCCCGAGATTCTGGTCGAGGACGTCGCGCCGATTCCAACGCTGATTGAGACCGCGGCCTCGCCGGCCAGTCTTGACGAACGCCTGGCCAGCGCCCGTGGCATTTTCGACCGGGTGCGCGCCATCGGTGGCAGTGCCTCACTGTCGGCGGACCAGCTCGACGTGGTCGAAGAGGTACTGCTCCGTTCCGACGTGGGCGTGGCCGCCACCACCGCGTTGCTGGACGAACTACGGACGAACGGCGCCCCCGACGGGGTGGCCGCGGCTATTCGCTCGGCCTTGCTGGCGTCCTTCGTCGACGACCGTTCGGTGACCACAACAGCCGACCCCGAGCGCGTGCCGGTCTGGCTCTTCGTCGGCGTCAACGGTGTGGGTAAGACGACGACCATTGGCAAGATGGCCTGGCGGGCCACCCAGGACGGGGAGCGCGTCGTGCTCGCCGCCGGTGACACCTTCCGCGCCGCCGCCGCCGACCAGCTCGAACTCTGGGCCACGCGCACCGGCGCTGACATTGTCCGCGCCGGCGAAGGCGCCGACCCTGGTTCAGTTATCCACGACGCCATTGGTCGGGCCCACGCCCGCGGCGCGTCGTTGGTCCTGGCCGACACCGCCGGACGCCGCGCCAACTCGACCAACCTGCTCGACGAGTTGGCCAAGATTCGCCGCGTCGCCGACCGGGCCCCCGGTCAGGTTGTTGAGACCTTCATGGTGCTCGACGCCACGACCGGTCAGAACGCCCTCAGCCAGGCCAAGGAGTTCCTGGCCGCGGCCTCGGTGACCGGCATTGTCCTCACCAAGCTCGACGGCACGGCCCGCGGTGGCATCGTGGTGGCGATCGAGCGCGAACTCGGGATTCCGGTCAAGTTCGTCGGCATTGGTGAGTCCGAGGCCGACCTGATCGCCTTCGATCCGACCGCCTTCGTGGACTCGCTGCTGGCCTAAGCCGCACGGGTAGCCTTAGAGCCATGTTTGATGCTCTCAGTGCTCGTCTCGAAAAAGTCGGCCAGAACCTCCGCTCACGGGGCCGCCTCAGTGACGCCGACCTCGACGAGGCCTTAGCCGAGGTTCGCGCCGCCCTTCTCGAAGCCGACGTTGAACTGTCGGTGGTCCGGGCCTTCATCGAGGCCGTGCGGGTGCGCGTGGCGGGGGAGAACGTCTCCCAGAGTCTGTCGCCCGGCCAGCACGTCATCAAGGCCGTGCACGACCAGCTGATTGAAGTGCTGGGCGGTGCCCCGCTCAAGATCACCTACGCCTCCAAGCCCCCAACCGTCATCTTGTTGGCCGGTCTCCAGGGTGCCGGTAAGACGACCACCGCCGGCAAGTTGGCTAACTGGTTCAAGTCTCAGGGCCGTCAGCCCTACCTCGTCGGCACCGACTTGCAGCGTCCCGCCGCCGTCGAACAGCTGCGCGTGCTCGGTGCCCAAATTGGCGTCGAGGTCTTCTCCGAAACCTCCGACCCGGTGACCGTGGCCCGCAAGGGTCTGGCCGAAGCCCGTCGCCTCGGACGTGACGTGGTCATCATCGACACCGCCGGTCGCTTGAGTATCGACGCGGCCCTCATGGCCGAAGTGCGCTTCATCGCCAACGAGGTCCAGCCCGACTACACCTTCCTGGTCATCGACTCGGCCACCGGTCAAGACGCTGTCCACACCGCCAAGGCCTTCCACGACTCACTCGCGCTGACCGGCATCATCGTCACCAAGCTGGACTACGACGTCCGCGGCGGTGCCGTCCTGAGTGCCCGCGGTGTGGTGGGCCGCCCCGTGGTCTTCGCCTCGACGGGCGAAAAGATGGGCGACTTCGACCTCTTCCACCCCGACCGGATGGCCTCGCGCATCCTCGGGATGGGTGACATCTTGACCCTGATCGAGCAGGCCGAACGCACCATCGACCCCGAGGTCGCGGCCGATTCGGCCTCGCGCATGCTGTCGGGCCAGTTCACGCTGGACGACTTCATGGCCCAGCTCAACCAGGTCCGCAAGATGGGGTCGCTCGGTGGGCTTATGAAACTCATGCCGGGCATGACCAAGGACATGCGCGACGCCGCGAAGAACGTGGACGACTCGCAGCTCGACCGCATCGAGGCCATCGTGCGGTCGATGACGGCCAAGGAGCGCCGCGACCCCAGCATCATCGACGGCTCGCGTCGCACCCGCATTGCCAAGGGCTGTGGTCGCAGCGTCAACGACGTCAACCAGCTGCTCAAGCAGTTTGACCAGATGAAGAAGATGATGAAGACGCTGGGCCGTGGGGGCATGCCCCAACTGCCCGGCGGCATGGGCAAACTCGGCGCCATGGCCGGCAAGATGGCCCAGGCCCGCGGCCAGGAACTGCCCGCCGGCTTCGAGGCGTTGGGGCAGGGCATGCGTGCCGGCACCCCGCCGAATCTCGGGGGAAATGGCCCCAAGGGCAAAAAGAAGAAGGGCGGGAGGGTGACCCCTCCCAAAAATCGCTAAACTAGAGCCTTCGGGTATATCGCCCAGTCCTGGTGGGACCAGGACACTTGGTTTGAGGAGAATTTCGACGTGGCTGTAAAACTTCGTTTGGTACGCATGGGCAAGAAGAAGCAACCTACCTATCGCGTCGTCGCGACTGACGCTCGCCGCGCCCGTTCGGGTGCCTACCTGGAAGTCGTGGGCACCTACCAGCCCCGCGGCCTCTCGGCAGCCGAGCCCGACACCATCATCTCGATCGACAACGAGAAGGCCGTTCACTGGCTCCAGCACGGTGCCCAGCCCACCGAGCGCGTGACCAAGTTGCTCAAGGCCTCCGGCGCCCTCGACGAGTTCGAAGCCGCAAAGGCCGCCAAGTGAGCAACCACGACGACTACGTCGACGGCGATGTGAACACCATCGACGACGCGTACGAGCCTTCGAACGAGGTTGTGGACGCTCCCGTCGCGGAAGCCACCCTCCAGTACATCGCGACGCAGCTGGCTGACAAGCCCGAGGCCGTCGCCGTGTCCGTGTCAGAAAAGGGCGGCAAGGTCGTCTTGTCACTGTCGCTCGACGCGGACGACATTGGTCGCATGATTGGCCGTCGTGGCCGCACCGCGCAAGCGCTGCGTGCCGTGGTCGCCGCCGCGGGTGCCCGCGACGGTGTGACGACGTCCGTCGACATCCTGGACTAAGGACCGTGGCCGACGAGCGCACGCTCGAGGTCGGGCGCATCATCAAGTCCCACGGACTCCGTGGTCTCGTCATTGTTGGTCTTTCGACCGACCGCGAGGAACGACTGGCCGTGGGCTCGGTGCTCGAAACGGACCGGGGACCCCTCACGGTCGTCACCGCCCACCCGCACCAGGATCGCTGGCTCGTCCAGTTTGCGGGGGTGACCACCCGCGAAGCGGCCGACGCCTTGCGCGGCACCACCCTGCGAGCCGAGCCGCTCGAGGACGACGACGCCATCTGGATCCACGAGCTCTTCGACGCGGAGGTCTTCGACCAGCACGGCACCCGCCTGGGCACCGTCGTCGACGTTGAGGCCAATCCCGCCTCGGACCTTCTGGTCCTCGAGAACGGGGCCCTGATTCCCTTGGCCTTTGTCACGGAGATCGAGCCCAACGTTCGCCTCGACGTGGACGTGCCCGAGGGGCTCTTCGAGTGACCCTGCGCGTCGACGTTCTTACGCTTTTCCCCGACATCGTCACCGCTTATGGCGCGACCTCGATCCTCGGCCGCGCGGCCGAACGGGGAGTCTTCGAACTCCACACCCACGACTTCCGCGACGCCACCACCGACGTGCACCGCAGTGTCGACGACACCCCCTTTGGTGGGGGAGCGGGCATGGTCTTGAAGCCCGAACCCATTGTGGCGACCATTGAAAACACGCCCGGTCTGGCTCGCCCCGTCTTTGCCATGACGCCGTCGGGTCGCCCCTTCACGCAAGCGGTGGCCCGCGAGCTCGCCGAACTCGACGGCTTCACCCTGCTCTGTGGTCGCTACGAAGGTTTTGACCAGCGCATCCTCGACACCGTGGTCGACGGGGAACTCTCGGTGGGGGATTTCGTCCTCGCCGGCGGGGAATTGGCCGCTCTCTGCATTCTCGAGGCTGTGGTGCGCCTGCGCCCCGGGGGACTGGGCAACGACCTGTCATCGGTGGAGGAGTCCTTCGCCGACGGCCTGCTGGAGTACCCGCAGTACACGAAACCGGCCGATTTCCGCGGTCTTGCGGTGCCCGAGGTCCTGCGATCGGGTGACCACGCCCGCATTGCCCGCTGGCGTCGTGCCCAGGCCCTGGCCAAGACCTTGAACCGCCGTCCGGACCTGCTGACCCGTGAGGCACTGAGCCCCGCGGACGCAAAACTCCTGATGGAGTTCGCTGTGGTGGACGGCGACGCCGAAACCCGCTAAACTTTGAAATCCCTAGTGATCCGAAAGGGACCGCTCACATGAATCCGACCGACCTCATTGACCGCGACTCGCTCCGCGACGACATTCCCAACTTCCGCCCCGGCGACACCGTAAAGGTGCACGTGCGCGTGGTCGAAGGTACCCGCGAGCGCGTCCAGGTGTTCCAGGGCTTCGTAATCCGCCGTCAGGGCTCGGGTCTCCAGGAGACCTTCACCGTCCGCAAGATCTCCTTCGGCATCGGTGTCGAGCGCACCTTCCCGCTGCACGCCCCGACCATCCAGAAGATCGAAGTCGAGTCGCTGGGTGACGTTCGTCGCGCCAAGCTGTACTACCTCCGTGATCTCCGTGGTAAGGCCGCGAAGATCAAGGAACTGCGCGTCGACCGCGCGTAGTCTGTCTGCGTGAGCGAAGAAGAACTCGACGAGTACGAGTCCAGTCTCGAACTCTCGCTGGTCCAGGAGTACAAGGCAGTGGTCGGCATGTTCGACTACGCCATTGAAACCGACCGCCGCTTCTATCTTGCTAATCAGGTCGAAACCGAGGTTCGCTCGACGAACCCCGTGATGATCGAACTGACCTTGACCGACGCCTGGGTCTGGGACATGTATCGCTCGGCTCGTTTTGTGCCCAGCGTGCGCGTGCTCACCTTCCGCGACGTCAACATCGAGAAGCTGCCCAAGGAAGACCTGCAGCCCTAATGGCGCTCACCCGCTTCGTGGTGGACGCGGCCGACGTGGCGCGCGTGCCCGAGCTCACCTCAGCGTGCCCCAGTCCGGTGGGCCTCTTGATCACGGGTGGTGACCCCATCACCCTTCTCGCCGCCTACGGGCCCGACTGGCCCGGTTCGTGGGGCCTATGGATGACGACCTCCGCGGCCTACCCACCCCAGCTGCTGGCTCGTGACGTCAAGACGCTTTCGCACCTGATGTCGCTTGATCACCTCGTGGTCGCGGACGAACGGGGCCACGCCGCCACCGTGGCCTCCGCGGCCGTGGTGCGCGCCATGCTCGACGGGGGACCGGTGACGATGGCGACGGAGGTCGCGACGCTGTCGGAGGCCACCAACTATCCGGCCCCACCCCGTCCGATACGGGTCTGGCACGAAGAGCTTATGACGCTGGTCAGTGGACCTGACGTTCTGAGTATCGCCTACCAGGGCCCCACCCAGTCCGGGTACGAGTCGCTTTCCTAAGCGGGTTGGACGGCGATGCGGTCGGGGCGAATGCGCACCGTGACCCGCACTTCACCCTGTTGGGCGTAGGGGTAGGAGTCGGTGCCGAGGTACTTCTTGGCCAGACGCGCAATGACCTCGTCCGCGCCGTCGGTAGTGAAGCCCACCACCGTGCCGCGAGCAGCGATGCAGACACTGGGATTGTCGGGGTCGGTGAGTGAGAGCGCGACGCGCGGGTCACTCGCCAAGTTGCGGGCCTTCTTGCGCCCCAGGGCGGTGTTGATGATCACGTCGTCACCGTCGAGCTCACACCAGACGGGGGTCACGTGGGGCTCGCCCTCGGCCCCGAGGCTGGCGATGTGCACCAGCACCGGCTTGGCGAAGATGGCCCGAGCGGCCTCGCTAAAGGTGTCGGTCATTAGGCCTTGACGAGCGACGGCGACATCAACTGCTGGTCGCGCTTGATGGTCGCCTCGTCGGTGGCGGGGGAGGGGCCGGGCTTGGTGGCCTCGAGGGCGATAAAGACCCAGTTGGCGTTGTAGTCAATGCCGCAGGTGTAGTGCTTGGCGGCACAGATGGCCTGGGTGATGAACCCCGGCTTCGAGGTGATCGCTACGCGAGCGGCCGTGCTCGAGAAGACGTCGATAAAGGTCAAGACGTACTGCGTCTCGCAGGAGAAGACGTCGGTGATGCCGGCCTGTCGCGAAGCGGCGGACACCTGACTGCCCGCGGCGACGAGCTTGACGCCCTGGCAGATCTGGTGGGCCTTATCGTAGGCGACGAGGGTGGCGAAGGTGCTGTTGGCAGCGCCGGCGGGCAGTGTCGGGAGAACCAGACTGAGGGCCGCGAGGCCGCTGACCAGCGCCGAGCGCAGTCGCATTACTTGATGCCGGCGGCGACCAGCGACGGAGCCATCATCTGCTCGTCGAACTTGATGGCCTTGGCGTCAGCGGCGGCGGTGCGGGGCTTCGAGGCCATGAGCGCCACGAAGAGCCAGTTCTTGTCGTAGTCCACGCCACACTTGTAGCCCTCGGCGGCGCAGGAGGCCTGCGTGATGAAGCCCTTGGAGGAAGTGATGGCCTCGCGGTACTTGGTGGAGGCGAAGTAGTCGATGAAGGAAAGAACTTCCTTGGTCTCACAGGAGAATACGCCGGTGATGTGGTCGGCCTTGGCGTTGGAGTTGACCTTGGTGCCCTGGGCGGTCTGCTGGACGCCGACGCAGGCGCCGGCCGACTTGTCGTACTTGACGAGGTTGGCGAAGGTGACGGCGGATGACGACTTGGAACTCGGCAGCGCCACGAAGATGACGACAACGATGATGGCAACCGCGACAATGGCGGCAATGAACTGGAACGAACGTGAACGCATGTCCTTACGCTAGCAACAACCGGCCCCGCGGGTAGGTTGAGAGCATGAATATTGGTGCGCACGTCAAAGGCGGGGGCAAATTAGTCCCCTCACTCCAGGCGGGGGTGGACATTGGCGTCACCTCAATCCAGATCTTCACCCAGAGCCCCCGGATGTGGAAGCCCTCGGTCTACTCCGACGAGGTTCTTGAGGCCTTCCGCGAGGCCGCCGCGGCCCACCCGACCATCTCGGACACCTTCTGCCACGCCACCTACCTCATTAACCTGGCCACCCCGAACCCCGAGTTGTTCGAGAAGTCACTCCTGAGCCTGACCCACAACCTCTCGGTGGGGCGCAAGATGGGCTCGGCCGGTGTCGTGCTCCACACGGGCTCGCACATGGGGGCCGGTTTTGAGGCGCAGCTGCCCCAAATCGCCGAGGCCTTCTTGCGAGCTCTCGACGAGGCCGACCCCGCGCCGGCCGGCGTGCCGGAGTGTCCGATTCTTATTGAGAACACCGCCGGTGCCGGTGGCACCGTGGGTCGCTCGCTCGAAGACATCGCCGCGATGATTGACGCCTGTGGCGGCGACGAGCGGTTGGGTCTCTGCATTGACACCCAGCACCTCTGGGCCAGTGGCTTTGACTTCTCCACGGTGGCGGGAGCGAACGCCCTGGTGAAGGAGATCGAGGACCGCATTGGTCTCGAACGCCTCAAGTGCTTCCACCTGAACGATTCCAAGATTGAGCTGGGCGGCAACAAGGACCGTCACGCCAACATTGACGAAGGGGTCATTGGCAAGATGGGCCTGGCGGCGTTGATGGGGCACCCCGCCATGCGGGACCTGCCCATGATCCTCGAGGTTCCCGGCGACGGCGACGGTCCGCGGGCCAGTGACGTGGTGGATGCCGAAAAGGCTTGGCAGGCCGGCGTTGCCCTCTACGACACCGCTAAGAAGTCCAAGAAATAGGCGCGCAGAGCCACCACTAAAGTTGGAGGGACAACCTTCCCCCGAGAGAGTGGTGCACGATGAGCGTACGTATTGAATCCGACACGATGGGCACCATTGAGGTCCCCAGCAACCACTACTGGGGCGCCCAGACCCAGCGCAGTCTGCACCACTTTGAAATCGGTCACGACACGATGCCAGCGGCATTGATCAAGGCCTTCGGCATTCTGAAGCTGGCCTCCGCCCTCACCAACCACGACCTCGGCAAGTTGAGCGCCGAGAAGGCTGAACTCATTGAGCGCGCGGCCCGCGAAGTCATCGACGGCACCCTGGCGGGGGAGTTCCCTCTGCGCATCTGGCAGACCGGTTCGGGCACCCAGACCAACATGAACGTCAACGAGGTCATTTCCAACCGCGCCATTGAGATGGCCGGTGGGGTCATGGGCTCGAAGGCCCCGATCCACCCCAACGATGACGTCAACATGAGTCAGTCATCCAATGACACGTTCCCGACTGCCATGCACATCGCGGCCGTCATCGAAATCACTGACCGCCTGATCCCCTCGGTGACGCGCTTGCGCAACGCTCTCCACGCCAAGGCCGAGGCCTACGTCGACGTCGTCAAGATTGGCCGCACCCACCTCATGGACGCAGTGCCGTTGACCCTGGGTCAGGAGTTCTCCGGCTACGTGGCCCAGCTCGACGCCGACCTCGAGCGTCTGGCACAGGTCTTGCCCGGTATTTCCGAACTGGCGGTGGGCGGCTCCGCCGTCGGCACCGGACTCAACACCCACCCCGAATACGCCGAGCGTGTGGCCAAGCACATCGCCGACCTGACCGGCAAGCCCTTCGTGACGGCCCCCAACAAGTTCGCTGCCCTGGCCGCGCACGACGCGCTGGTCTTCGCCCACGGCGCCATCAAGACCCTGGCCACCAGCCTGGTCAAGATCGCTGACGACCTTCGCTGGTTGGGCTCAGGGCCCCGCTCGGGCCTCGGTGAGCTGATGCTGCCGGAGAACGAGCCGGGCTCGTCCATCATGCCGGGCAAGGTCAACCCCACGCAGTCCGAGGCCATGATCATGGTCTCCATTCAGGTTTTCGGCAACGACGCCGCCATCTCACTGGGTGGCTCACGAGGCAACCTGGAGCTCAACGTCTGCAAGCCCGTCATCATTCACAACTTCTGCCACTCCATCGACCTGCTTACTGATGCCTGTGACCGCTTCCGCGAGTTCTGCGTTGAGGGCCTGGAGCCCGACTACGAGCAGATCAATGCCCACGTGGAGAACTCGCTGATGCTGGTGACCGCCCTCAACCCACTCATCGGGTACGACAAGGCCGCCCAGGTGGCGAAGAAGGCCCACAAGGAGCGCTTGACGCTCAAGCAGTCAGTGCTGGCGCTGGGATTCTTGACTGAGGAGCAGTTCGACGCGGCGATTGTGCCGGCCGACATGACGCACCCGTAAAACTGAATTGCTATTGACCCCGCAAGTACTGACTAGCGATGGCTTCACTTATACGTGCAGCAATTTCAACCGTTATTGAATTACCCATCTGCTTGTAGGCGGGGGTCTTTGACTCTGGTAACCAAAAGTCTGAGGGATAGGTTTGAAGCAGCGCACATTCTCGCGGAGTAAGCATTCGTGGCGGAGCTGACCCATCGAATCGATTTGGAATAAGGCAATCCTTGCCATCTTTGTAGTAGCGAGCTACCAAAGTGGGGGCGGGGTTGTCGAGGTTGTTCATCAAACCGATTCTGAAGCCATTCGACTTGGCTACATGGCGGGCTTGGCGAGACAAGTGGCTCTCCCATAATTTCCGAGAAATGGAGTACCTTTCCAATTTTTCAATTTCCGTCATCGATGTGTCGCGCTCGATTACAGATCGAAGACTGTGTGGGACCTCCGGAAGCGAAAAATCTGGGAAGACAAAATCACCGTGTGACTTAACCAAATCAGCGCGAACACAAACAAAGTAAACCCGTCGACGACGTTGTCCGACGACAGAAGCCGAGTCAATGACGGCCCAGCGAGTGTCAGATCCTGAGGGCTTCTTTGGGTAAATCACATAGCCTGAACTTTCGATCTCTTCGAAAATTGTTCGAATCGTATTTCCGCCATCATGGCGCGCCAAGTTGCTGACGTTTTCCAGCAGCAGCACTTTGGGTTTGATTGCTCGAGCGATGATCAGGATGTCCTCAAATAATGTCCCCTGAACATCACACTTGAGTCCATGGTGTATGCCATGGAAGTTTCGGGAGGATACACCTGCTTGACTAAATGGCTGACAGGGAAATCCTGCCGAAATTACATCGGCGCTTGGGATTAGCTTTGATACTTCTTTGTCACCTTGTGCCGAACCTTGGTGCCTAGTGAAGGCGCGAATATCTCCAAATGGCACCAGCCCATGGTTGAAGG
>DAIQPT010000066.1:0-3159 GCA_036787185.1 Acidimicrobiales bacterium
AGGACGTAGTAGCCCTCTTTGCGCTTCTTGATTTCGTACGCCAAGGGACGCTTGCCCCAACGGTCGATGTTTCCGGGCGTTCCACCATTGTTGCGAATGGTGTCCAGGGCACGGTCGAGCGCCACCTGGATGGACTGAGCGTCGACGGTTGAGTCGAACACAATCATTGATTCATAAGGCCGCATGGCCACATTCCTTTCCCTCTGGTCCGACGAATCGGGCTCTGCGGAAGACAGAGCAGGGTGAGTTGGTACTTCCCCGCACTCGCGGGACTGACTACTTTAGTTCAGAATCCGGCGAAACGCTAATGAGTGAAGTCAGCCGGGGTCGGGTAGGTCTCCGATTCGTTCGGGAAACTCCCACTTTTCACGTCGGCGGCGTAGGCCGCGACGGCCGCGGTGATCGCCGCACCGAGGTCGGCGTAGGGGCGAACAAACTTCGCCGGGGGTCGGCTCGTGAGCCCCAAAACGTCGTGCAGTACGAGCACTTGACCGTCGGTGTCGGGGCCGGCACCAATACCAATGGTGGGAATCGAGAGTGCCTCGGTCACCATGGTGCCCACGGCACTGGGAACGCACTCGATCACGATCATGCAGACGCCGAGCTCCTGGAGCGCCAGGGCTTCACGGACCAGCTGGTCGGCGGCCTCGGCCGTCTTGGCCTGCACCTTGAAGCCACCAAAGGCCAGCACGCTCTGGGGGGTGAGCCCCAAGTGGCCGACAACCGGAATCTCCGCGTTCACAATGGCCGCGATGACGTCGGCGCGATTTGATCCGCCCTCGAGTTTGACGGCCTGGGCCCCGGCCCGAATAAGGGCCCCGGCGTTGGCCACCGCGTCGGCGGGGGTGCCGTGATAGCTCAGCCACGGCATATCCGCGATGATCATGGCGGCGGGGTGGGCCGCGGCGACGGCCTTGGTGTGGTGCACCATGTCGGCAACCGTTACCTGCAGGGTGTCGGCGTGGCCGAGGACCACGTTGGCGAGGGAGTCACCCACGAGAATGAAATCGACGCCGGCCGCATCGGCATAGCGGGCGGTGGGCTCGTCGTAGGCGGTGATCATCACCAGTGGTGCCTTTCCCGACCGACGCTTATGCGTGCGGATCTGGGGGGCGTTCACTTCTGCACCTGACGGGGGCGGCGCGCCACAACGCCACCGGCGGACCACTTTCGGGCCAGGTGGTGAAATTTACAGGCCGTGCAGACCTCAACGGCGTAGCACTGCACGGGCTCGGCTCGGCGTTCGAGCTTGAGCAGTTCAGCACGGGTCAGCGGGCAGGTGCCACCGGCCGGAAGGCGGGCGCCAAAGACGTAGGTCACTTCCACCAAGTCCTTGTCCTCGCATAGGGGGCACTTTTCGCCGGTCTTGCGACCAATGTTGGTGGCCGCACGCATCAACTCGGGGTGGGCATCACAGATGTCTTCGTGGCGGAGGGTGCCGTCGGCGATCTTGGACAGCAGGGCGTGACGAACCAGTCCATACTCAACAACCGCGCCGTCGGCGGTGGTATTTCGCTGGTCTTTCTTCACGATTATGGACTTTACCGCTTGGCGGGCACCGGCCATTCTTTGCCGGATCCCGGTAGCTCTATCGCTGATCCTTGCCGCTTTGTTCGTCGTGGGGGCCGACGCAAGGGAACTCGGTCGTACACCTGGCCGCCGCCTACGCCGACGTGGTGGACCACCCCGCCACGGGTGGCGACACATCCCGCTTTGATCCGGAAAACCTTCCCGCCCAAGGAAACATTGGGTTTTAGCCCATCGCGAGCCATGAACACGGCTCCATTTTTCAACTACTGGGTCTTTTTATTCGATTTCGATGTATCGAACCGATAGTATGAAACATATGTTGGACCTCGCCATTCTGGGCTTACTCATGGACCGTGACCACCACGGCTACGAGATTCGCACCCAAGTTCGCGACCGCCTGGGCGTCGGCACCAACCTTTCTTTCGGTTCGATCTACCCCGCGCTGGCCCGTCTCGAGCGCCAGGGCATGGTCGAGGCCGTCACCGTCAGCGACATCAAGCCGTCGGCCTTGTCGACGGGTTCACTCTCCGGCGAGCGGGCGTCACTGCGTGCGCTGCGTGCCACCCAGGGCCTAGGTCGTCGTGGCCGCAAGGTCTACCGCATCACCGAATCTGGTCGCTCCACCTTCGTGGCGCTGCTGGCCGACCCGGCCACCGTCGACGACGGGCGCAACTTTTCGCTTCGCGTGGCCTTGGCCAAGTACCTCACCCCCTCACTTCGCGTGACGCTGCTCGAGCGTCGCCGCACCGATCTTGTCGAGCGTCTGGCCGAAATTCTGGCCGGGGCTCGCAATGAACAGCTCGATTCCTACGCCCGCAGCGTTATGGCGCACGCGGCGAAGGGTATCGAGTTGGACCTCGAGTGGATCGACAGCCTGTTGACCACCGAACGAAGCAATCAAGAGAAAACCGCCTCTTCGGCGAATTAAGAAAGGACTGCCATGGAAAAGATTCGCGTGGCTATTGCCGGCGTTGGAAACTGCGCCAGCTCACTCGTTCAGGGTGTGACGTATTACAAGAATGCCAAGGAGGGCGACAACGTCCCCGGACTGATGCACGTCACCCTCGGTGGCTACCACGTCTCAGACCTCGAGTTCGTGGCGGCCTTTGACGTCGACGCCTCCAAGGTGGGCGTGGACCTGTCCAAGGCCATCGAAGGTGGCATGAACAACACCATCAAGTTTGCCGACGTCGCCGAGACCGGTGTCATCGTCAAGCGCGGCCCCAGCCTCGACGGACTGAACAAGTACTACTTGGCCGCCATCGACGAGTCGCCCGCCGAGCCCGTTGACGTCGCCCAGGCCCTGCGTGACGCCGGTGCCGAAGTGCTCGTCTCCTACCTGCCCGTTGGATCGGAAGAGGCCCAGCGCTTCTACGCCCAGGCTGCTCTGGACGCCGGCTGCGCCTTCGTCAACGCCATCCCTGTCTTCATCGCCTCGGACCCCGTCTGGGCCAAGAAGTTCGCCGACGCCGGTGTGCCAATCATTGGTGATGACATCAAGAGTCAGGTCGGTGCCACGATCGTGCACCGCGTGCTCGCCCGTCTCTTCGAAGACCGCGGTTTGGCCCTCGACCACACCTACCAGCTCAACGTTGGTGGCAACATGGACTTCAAGAACATGCTCGACCG
>DAIQPT010000032.1:0-2562 GCA_036787185.1 Acidimicrobiales bacterium
TGTCCACCATGGGCACGTCGTTGAGCAGGACGTCGTAGACCGAGCGTTCAAAGCGGCGACCGTCAATACCAAGGCCAGTCGTGGCATTGCCCTGCGGGTCAAGGTCAACGATTAGGACTCGCTTGCCGGTTTCGGCGAGCGCGGCGCCCAAAGAAGTTGTCGTAGTGGTCTTTCCAACGCCGCCTTTTTGGTTGGCAACGGCAAAAATCCTCATACTATTGGCGTCTGCCATGTGTCCCATATCCCACTAGCGAGGTTTCGACGCTCGTCGAACCATAGACATTCAACACGCTTTTCGCCGATTCGTCAAGTTCAAATGTTTCACGTGAAACAATCTCGGCAGCGGTAAGGCTCACACACGAACCCTTCGGATGTTTCACGTGAAACAATCGCTGGGCTCCCCACGGGAATCAGATCGCTGTCCGGCTGCCACTAAGGGCGAGACGAGTCAGAAGGTTTCACGTGAAACATTAAAGGGCGTGAATTACCCAGAACCGGCTCCTCGATGTTTCACGTGAAACATCTACGGCGGACATCTGACGGTGAGGTGGTCTAGGCACCGTGTCGCCTTCGGCCGGAGGGGCCGGGGCCCTGCTTGGGGTACCTCAGAAGTCTTCGGGGGATCAGCCCGAATGTTTCACGTGAAACATCAAAAGAGGGGTGACTTGCCGGGCGTTCCCACCGAGCGGGGAAACCGGTCGGGCGTCGGGCGCACCTTCACCAGGACTTGGTAGGCGGCACCGTGGCGAACGCGGTCACCGACGTGCAGGCCCAGCTGCCCCAAGGCGTCGGGCTTCCAGCGGCTAGCGGCGTCATCGTTCGGCGGCTCCGAAACAATCAGGTGTCCGCCGACTTTGAGGAAGCGGACCGCGCATTCCGCGGTAACAGCTGGAGGGCCGAAGGATCGAGCCGTCACGAGGTCGTAGCGCTCATTGAGGTCTGACTCACGGGCCAGCGTCTCCGCCCGCCCCAGGCGCACCTGGCCGCCGGTGGGGGCACCCTCAAGCTCAAGTGCCTCCTGGAGGAAGAAAATACGCTTTTCCATGGAGTCGAGAAAGGTCGCTTGGTTGCCCCATAGTTCGAGCAGGACCAGACCCGGCAGACCGCCGCCCGAACCAAGATCGAGGAAGTTGGCCGGCGGGACGTCGGAAATCCCATTCCACACGGCGCTAAAGCCCAGCGCGTGTTCAATCTGCTGTTCCATTGGCACTGGGCCTAAAAAGCCACGCGCCCTCGATTCCTCGAGGGCGCGTGACAGCCATTCACTTTTCATACAAGTAATTATGCCGGAGCAATCACCACGAAGCGACGTGGGTCGTCGCCCTCGGAGCGGGTCACGACGCTGGTGTTGTCGGTCAGCGAGTCGTGGATGGCCTTGCGGTCAGCGGCGGACATTGGCTCGAGCGCACGCTCTTCACCGGTCTCCACGACCTCCTGGGCAACCTGGGCGGCAAAGCGACCAAGGGCAGCCACACGGCGCTCGCGGTACTGGGCAACGTCAACCAAGATGCGGTCGGTGCGGCCAGGGTTCTTCGCCTGCACCATGGTGCGGGTGATCTCCTGGAGCGCCTGCAGCGTGGTGCCGCGTGGTCCAACCAAGACACCGAGTTCGGTGGGTGGGTTCGCGTTAATGGCCAGCTCGATGGTCTCGCTGTCGATTTCGCGGACCGTTACTTCGCCCTTGATCTCCATCGCGGCCAACAGCCCAACGAGGAAGTTCTTGGCAATAACGCCCTGTTCTTCCAGTGAAATTCCTTCAGTCATGCTGTTCTCCTTTTTTGAAACCTTCTCGGGGCGATCGGCCTTCTTGGCCTCGTCCTTCTTGTGACCGCCTTCTGCCTTTTCCTTCGGCTTCCGGCTTTCCCCACCAGACTTCTTCTCGCCCTTCGGACGGTCAGCGCGCTCGGGGCGGTCGTTGCCACGAGGGGCCTCGTCGCGTCCACCGGAACGGCGTGAGCGCTTGGGTCGTGGGGTTGAGGGACGGACCCGGGCACGGACGCGAGCTTCGCCGCGAACTCGGCCAAACAGACCGGCCTTGGGCTCTTCAATAACTTCGATCTCGGCGTCGTCGCTGTGCACACCCAAATGGGCGAGCGCACGCTCGGTTGCTTCGTCGACTGACTTTCCTGTTGTTTCTACCCAATCCATGGATTAACGGGCCTTTCTGTTGCGCTTCGCTTTTGAGCGATTCTGGGGGTTTGCGGGCTTTAAGGTTGAAGGTTCTGGGGCCTTTGCGCCCTTTTCTCCCTTTTTACCAGGTATTTCCTTCTCAACTTCCTTCTTGTCATGCTTCGAGGGGTCTGAAACACCCGTCTTGAACATGACGTATTGGGTCACAATACGAATGATGGTTGAGGAGACCATGTACAGCACGACGGCTGCCGGAATAATGACGTAGAAGTAGAAGAAGATGATCGGCAGGAGCTTCTGCATGGTCTGCTGCTGCGAGGGCAGGTTCTGCCCGGTCTTCTTGGCGCGGTTGTTGACCTGGGCCATCTGGAAGTACTGCAGACCAACGGCGAACAACACCAGTGCGAAGAAGGGAATCTGGGTGTAGATCGA
>DAIQPT010000032.1:2662-14439 GCA_036787185.1 Acidimicrobiales bacterium
CCCTTGATAACGCTGTACAAAATGAACAGGAATGGGGCCTGGAGGAGGACTGGCAAGCAACCACCAACCGGGTTGACCCCTTCTTCTTTGTAGAGCTTCATCAACTCTTCGTTCAGTTGCTGGCGGTTTTCCGGCCCCTTGTACTTCTGCTGGAGTTTCTTGATCTCCGGCTGGACCTTCTGCATGCCCACCATGGACTTGGTCGACTTGACCGTGAAGGGGGTCAACACACCCATAATCACAATGGTCAAGGCGATGATGGCGAAGGCGTAGTTCGGCACCAGACCATAAAAGAAGGCCATGATGAGGCCAAACAGGTGGAAAATCGGCTGAAACAGCTCACCAAAGGGGTGGGTTATCGACTTCACTGCGAATTCCTTACTTTCTTGGGGATCGGGACAAGGTCAATGCCGTGCGGACCCAAGGGTCGGCACCGGCTAATACGGCGAAGCGCCAGGAACGAGCCCTTAAGTGCTCCGTGGCTTAGAACGGCCTCTTGTGCGTAGACCGAGCAGCTTGGGTGGAAGCGGCACGGTGCAATCCGGCCAGAACGCAGGGTTTGGTACCCAGCAATCAAGCGGCTTAACGTTAAGGCTGAACGTGAGGGCTGCTCAGCCATGAGCTCGCTGGACTGCGGCGCTAAGGTGGCGGTGGAGTTCGTCATAGGTAAGGTCTTTCGTACCAATCGCGCACTTGATCAGGTAAATTCCTGATGGTGGCGGTGGGGAAAATCCATCCATCGCGGCCCGGAGACGGCGTCGAATACGGTTACGCAGCACCGCATTCCCGACTTTTCGGCTTATTGCGTAGGCCACGCCCACTGACGAGGTTTCGGGATGTGCAACAAACACCACTCGAAGTGGTCCGCTGCTGCCCCGCCCCGTTGGGGTCGAAAACTCCGCAAACTGCCGTCGGGAAACCACCCGACCAGGCACGAGAGGATCAGACCGTCAGCTGGTGGCGGCCCTTGTCACGGCGGGCCTTCAAGATGGCACGACCAGCGCGGGTGCGCATACGGGCACGGAAACCGTGCGTCTTGGCGCGCTTACGCTGATTTGGCTGGTATGTACGCTTCACGAAAACCTCTTCTCAAACTCTTCTTTGGGCGCACCGCGGTACCCCCTGGGGGTCGCAGATGCGCTGCGGAATGACCATCTTATACGAAAATCAGTCCAGTTTGAAAAGAACTTGTGCCGCGGTGTATGGTTACACTCCCCGCGACGCTGGACGGCCCGAAATCGAGCCGGTTAGCACTGTGGATAACGTCGATTTCAGCCTGTGGAAAGAGTAGAGATGAACGCTGAGGATATCTGGGATAGCCTCCTAGAAGCCTTACGGAATAAGGCTTCTGCCTCAGCGTGGTCTTCCGGGCTCGACCGTTTGCGCCTTGTGGATTTCTCCAACAACACGTTAACTATTGCCGCACCCAACCAGATCCTGTTGATGCGCGTGCAGCAGAAGTATCTGCCCTTGATTCAAGAGGAACTCGGCAACATTACCGGCGCCACAAGCTCGGTCGCTCTCGTCGTTGAAGCCAACGTCGTTCACGCCGCGCCGGTTGTTGAGCCAGCGCCCCTCGCTCCGCCCACGCCCGTTGAGGTCATTCAGCCTGGTGCCGACCGCCCGATGCGCCTCAACAAGAACATGACCTTTGAGTCGTTCGTCGAGGGACCGTCGAACCGTTTGGCGAGGGCAGCGGCCATCGCCACGGCCGAAACACCCGGTAAGGCCTACAACCCCCTCGTCATGTACGGGAACTCCGGTCTGGGCAAAACCCACCTCCTGCACGCCATTGGCAACTACATCCAGGAGAACTACCCCCAGCGCAAGGTCCTCTACGTCTCGACCGAGACCTTCTTGAACGACTTCATTCGTGCCATTCAGACCCGCACTCAGCTCGCGCTGCACGAGCGGTACCGTGAAATCGACGTCCTCCTCATTGACGACATCCAGTTCATCGAAGAGCGTGGTGACACCTTCCAGGAAGAGATCTTCCACACCTACAACACCCTCCACAGCGAGGGCAAGCAGATTGTCCTGACCTCTGACCGTTCGCCAAAGGAGCTCTCGGGCATCAAGGAGCGCTTCCGCAGCCGTCTCCTTCAGGGACTCGTCACCGAAATCGACCAGCCCGACCTCGAGACCCGTATCGCTATTTTGATGGCGAAGGCCGAGCGCGAGGGCATTGCCCTGCCCACGGCTGTTGCCGAGTGGATTGCCCAGCGCGTCCGCGACAACATCCGTGAGCTCGAGGGTGCCGTCACCATGCTGCGCGCCTTTGCCGCACTGCGCCAGGAGCCAGTGTCGCTCGAACTGGCCAAGGCCCACCTCACCAATCTCGGTAGTGAACGGATTGTCCTCAAGCCTGAGACCATCATCGACGCCGTCGCCAGTTACTACGGCCTCTCCAGCGACGACATTCGTGGGGCCAAGCGCCTGCGACCGTTGGTTCACGCTCGCCACGTCGCGATGTACCTCATCCGCGAACTACTCAATAGCTACTCGTACCCGATGATTGCCAAGATCTTCGACGGCCGCAACCACACCACCGTTATCAGCGGTGTGGAGAAGATTAACCAGCAGCTGGCCTCCAACCCGGAGCTCATCGTGCAGATCAACGACCTCAAGCGACGACTGCAGGGGGAGTAGGAAACCTGTGGAAATCGTTGCCACAGGGTGTTGGTAACAATTGGATTACTGAGTGGTTCTCCACATCACTCAAAACTTCCATCGTGAAGGTTGAAAGAATTAGCAACAACGCTGTGGAAGAAAGCTTCAAGTTAAGATGGTTTCTTATCAGGGATTATTCAGGTTTATCCACAAATCCACAGGCCTACTACTACTAACCAATTTGTATAAAGAAAAACACACGTATTCTCAGTAGGGACAGAAAGGCATTCCAATGAAGTTCAAATCAGAGCGCGACATTCTTGTTGAGGCCCTCAGTGCGGCCAGCCGCGTCGTAGCGACACGTCTCATCGGTGCTTCATCGGGCATCCTTCTCTCCCTCACCGGTAACCAGCTCACCGTGACTGGTACTGACCTCGACATCACCATCCGTACCAAGGTCGACGTCATTGGCCTCGAAGACGGATCAGCCGTCGTTCCCGCCCGTCTCGTTGTTGACGCCGTTCGTTCGTTGGAAGCCGGTGCTGTCACGGTCTCCAGCACTGACGACAACGTTGAGGTCTCGCTCGGTCGCGCCAAGTTCTCGCTGCGCACCTTCGCCGTCGTGGACTACCCCAACTTGCCGCCCGTTACCGGCACCCTGACCTCAATTCCGGCGCTGGACCTCATCCACGGCCTCAACCAGGTTGTTCGTGCCGCCGCGACTGACGACGCGCGCCCACTCCTGACTGGTGTGCTCTTCACAAGCAACAACGGCACACTTCGCCTCATTGCCACCGACTCCTACCGCTTGGCGGTTCGTGAAGTGCCTGGCGTTGAAGGACTCGGTTCGAACGACCTCCTCGTACCCGCCCGTGCGCTCCAGGAACTCCAGCGCGTGGCTTCATCACTGGCCGCGGACTCCGAAATTGGTGTGACCCTCACCGACGCCGAGATCTGCTTCGTGGTGGGCAACTCCACGATTGCCTCACGTCTGATCGATGGTAACTACCCATCCGTCCTGCAGTTGATCCCCGCGAGTTACCCGAATCACCTTCGCATCGCCAAGGACACGCTGCTCACGACGCTGCGCCGCGCCAAGTTGCTCGCGAAGGACTCGACGTCCTCGGTGCGCCTGACGGTCAAGGACAAGTCGCTGGAAATCCGGACGCAGAGCCACGACACCGGTGATATCGAAGACTTCGTGGACGCTGACTATGAGGGCGAAGAGATCACCATCGCCTTCAACCCCAGCTTCCTCATCGACGGTATTGAAGCCACAACCGGTGACGAAATTGTCCTCGAAATCACGGACGCCGTTCGCCCCGCCATGGTGCACGGCATCGATGACGAGCGATTCCGTTACCTGTTGATGCCCGTACGCGTTCAGTAGTCGCGGTCACTCGTGGGTCTCCACGAACTCACCCTTCGAAACTTCCGCCTCTTCGAGAGCTTCACCTTTGCCCCCGACACCACTGGGGTCACGGTGTTGTTGTCACCGAACGGGACGGGCAAGACCTCAATCCTCGAAGCCGTCTACGCCCTGGCTACCGCGTCTTCCTTTCGAACAAGCGCGGCCAGCGACATGATCCGCACCAATGAGTCATTGGCCGAAGTGCATGGCGTTTTGTTCAATGATCAGCGTCGAATCCAGGTCGACCTCACCCTGACTCGCGGGGCCCGAAACACCACCAAGCGGATGTTGGTGAATGGACAGCGGCCCACCTCACGCGCAGCGCTCTCTGAGGTGTTGCCAATAACAATCTTCACTCCCGAAGGGGTTGACGTGGTGCGGCAGGGTCCCGAGCACCGCCGGACGCTGCTCAACACACTCCTCACGGACGCTGACCTGTCAACCGGTGACATCATCGAGCGATTCGCCAAAGTGGCCACGCAACGCAACGCCCTGTTGCGTCGCTGGCAGGGTCATATGCCCGGACCATCAGGTCGATCAGAGCTGGCCGTCTGGGACGCCGAGTTCTGTGTCGCCGCCGAACTCCTGGTCGCGGCTCGCGAAGCCCTGGTTTCGGCCCTCTCGCCACTGGTTGAGGAGAACTATCGGCTGCTCGCCCAAAACGACCAGCGGGTGGCGTTGGGGTATGAACGCTCCTGGTCAGGAGGGTTGGCTGACGCGCTGCAAGCCAGTCTGGGCGACGACGTCGCGCGGGGCTATTCCACCGTGGGTCCCCACCGTGACGACGTGGCGGTGCGGCTCGACGGCCGCGACGCTCGACGGCAGGCTTCCCAAGGGGAGCAGCGATCCCTGGCCCTCGCGTGGCGACTGGCGGGGCACACACACATCCGCCAGCAGCGGGGCATTGAACCCCTCTTGCTTCTCGACGACGTTTTTAGTGAACTAGACCCCGTGCGCTCGGACCAACTGCTCAAGCTCCTCCCGGCGAGCCAAACCCTCGTCACGACGGCGAGCCCGTTGTCACGAGCGATGAGCCCCGCCGTCGTGCTCGACATTTCGAAGCGATCATGAAGCGCTTCGGTGACCAACCCACCGCGATTAGTGACCTACTGACCACCCTCGCGGGGCGCGTTCGCAAGGTCGACCTGCTCGTCATCGACGAGATCCGCGCACTGTGGCCAGGCATTGTTGGCGAGGCTCTCGCGAGCCGTTGCCACCCCGAGTTAGTGAAGAGCGGCGTGTTGTTAATCGCGGTGCCCACCGGCGCCTACGCCGAGCGACTCCTCGAAGAAGAGGCCGTCATTTTGCAGGGGCTTTCGTCGCTCGGTGAGCGCGCGCCGACCTCGATTCGGCCCCTCGTCGGACCACGTCAATAATCCATAAAAAATAAGGCGTTTCGCGGCCTAATGCGACCGTTTTGTTACACCCCGCCGAGTAGGATTTAGGGGTCTCAGCAGGGGACAATCGCGCACGATGTTGCGCCAAATTTTTGTAGTGAAAGGATTGCCTCCGTGGCCGAAAAGTCCAAGGGCTCTGCCAGTTATGGCGCCAGCGACATCACCGTTCTGGAAGGCCTCGAACCCGTTCGAGTCCGACCCGGTATGTACATCGGATCAACCGGCCCCGCCGGTCTCCACCACCTGATTTGGGAGGTCGTGGACAACGCGGTTGACGAGGCGATGGCCGGATACGCCACCCGCATCGACGTCTCAATTCTGAAGGACGGCAGTTGCCGCGTCGTCGACGACGGCCGAGGCATTCCCGTCGACGACCACCCGCAGTACCCGGGCAAGTCGGCCGCCGAAATCGTGCTGACCGTTTTGCACGCCGGTGGCAAGTTCGGTGGCGAGGGCTACAAGGTCTCCGGTGGTCTCCACGGTGTGGGTGTTTCCGTCGTCAACGCCCTCTCGACGTCACTCAAGCTTGAAATCGACCGAAACGGCAAGCGCCACGAGCTGAACTTCGCCAATGGTGGCAAGGTCCAGGGCCCCCTCAAGGTCACCGGTGACGCGCCTCGCGGCCGCAACGGTACGACCGTGACGTTCACCCCCGACCCCACGATCTTCGAAGACGTCGACTTCCGCGCCCAGACCGTGCTCGAGCGTCTGCAGATCATGGCCTTCTTGAACAAGGGTCTCGAGATTCGCTTCGAGGACGAGCGCGCTGGTCGCGAGGTCAAGGAGACGTTCAAGTACAACGGCGGCATCGTCGACTACGTGCGTCACCTCAACAACTCGAAGGAGTCCCTCTTCCGCAAGGTCGGCTCCTACGAGCAGGCCGAAGAGGGCCAGGAGGTCGAAGTGGCCTTCCAGTGGAACACCGGCTACTACGAGAGCATCCACTCGTTCGCCAACGGTATCTCCACCATCGAAGGCGGTATGCACGAAGAGGGTTTCCGTAAGGCCATCACCAACGTCCTCAACCGGTACGCCCGCAAGCGCAACCTGCTGAAGGAAAAGGATGAGAACCTCACCGGTGACGACATCCGTGAAGGCCTTACCGCAATCATCTCGGTCCACCTAGCCGAACCACAGTTCGAAGGTCAGACCAAGGGCAAGCTCGGAAACGTCTCGATGCGTTCGCTGGTCGAGCGCGCCACCAACGAGAAGCTCTCCGAGTGGCTCGAAGAGAACCCCAAGGAGGGCGGCCAGATCGTCGCCAAGGCCGTCCAGGCCGCGCGTGCTCGCATCGCCGCTCGTTCGGCTCGTGACCTGACGCGCCGCAAGTCGGCCCTCGACGGCGCGGGACTGCCGGGCAAGCTGGTCGACTGCTCCTCAAAGGAACCGCGCGAGTGCGAACTCTTCATTGTGGAAGGCAACTCGGCCGGTGGTTCAGCGAAGGACGCTCGCAACCCTCGCAACCAGGCCATCTTGCCGATTCGCGGCAAGATCCTCAACGTCGAGAAGGCCCGTACCGACAAAATCCTCAAGAACACCGAAATCCAGGCACTCATCTCGGCCATTGGTGCCGGTGTTGAAGCCGACTTTGACGTGTCGAAGGTTCGCTACGACAAGATCATCTTGCTCGCGGACGCCGACGTCGACGGCAGCCACATTCGTACGCTGCTGCTGACGTTCTTCTTCCGCCAGATGACCGAGCTGGTGAACAACGGACACGTCTACGTGGCCCAGCCACCGCTCTACTCAACGCTGGTGGGCAAGGAGAAGGTCTACCTTCGTGACGACGCCGCCAAGGCAGAGTTCCTTCGTGAGAACCCGAACCACAAGAACGACTTCCAGCGCCTGAAGGGTCTGGGTGAAATGGACTTCGACGAACTCCGTGACACCACCATGGACCCGACGAAGCGCGCACTGTTGCAGATCACCGTGGAGCAGGCCGCACTGGCGGACGAAGTGTGCTCGATCCTCATGGGTGACGACGTACCCCAGCGTCGCCACTTCATTCAAACCAACGCAAAGGATGTTCGCTTCCTCGACATCTAATCGAGAAGGAAAATAGTTATGGCTCGTACTCCTAAAACTCCCGACACCCCGAACGACGAAGTCCTCGGGTACATCGAACCGATCGAGATCAACCTCGAGATGGAGCGCTCCTTCCTGGAGTACTCCATGTCGGTCATCGTCTCGCGCGCCCTTCCCGACGCCCGTGACGGCCTGAAGCCGGTGCACCGTCGCATCCTGTACTCCATGTTCGACCAGGGCTTGCGCCCCGACCGCCCGCACACTAAGTGCGCCAAGGTGGTCGGTGAAGTGATGGGTACCTATCACCCCCACGGTGACAGCGCCATCTACGACGCACTGGTTCGTATGGTGCAGGACTTCGCGATGCGCCACCCGCTCATCAGCGGCCACGGTAACTTCGGCGGTACCGGACCAGACGAGGGTGCGGCCGCCATGCGCTACACCGAATGCCGTTTGGCCCCGTTGGCCCTCGAGCTGCTCGACTCAATCGACGAAGAGACGGTCGACTTCGAGCCCAACTACGACAACTCGACCCAGCAGCCGACGGTGCTCCCGGCCCGCTTCCCCAACCTGTTGGTGAATGGATCTCAGGGCATCGCCGTGGGTATGGCGACCAAGATTCCTCCCCACAACCTCGGTGAAGTCATTGACGCCGTGCTGCACTTGCTCGCCAACCCCGACGCGACGCCGGACGACCTTATGGCTTTCGTCAAGGGTCCCGACTTCCCCACGGGTGCGCAGATCCTCGGCCGCCAGGGCATCCTCGACGCGATTCGCACCGGACGCGGCTCGATCAAGATGCGCGCCGTCGCCGAGATCGAAGAAACGTCGAACGCCTCGCGCATCGTCGTGACGGAGTTCCCGTACGAAGTCTCGGTCGAGTCCATCGAAGAGAAGATCTACGAGCTCGTCAAGAACAACGAGATCGACGGCATCGCCGAAGTGCAGAACGACTCGGCTGGTCGCCAGGCCCGCCTGGTCATTCGCCTCAAGCGTGACGCCAACGCCAACGTGATCTTGAACAAGCTGTACAAGAACACGACCCTGCAGACCACGTTTGCGGTTAATCAGTTGGCGCTGGTGGACGGCGTGCCCCGCACGCTGAACCTGGCCCAGGCGCTCGGCCACTACATCGACCACCAGGTCGACGTCGTGACGCGCCGCACCCAGTTCCGTCTGCGCAAGGCCGAGGCCCGTGCCCACATCGTCGAGGGTCTCCTGCGAGCCATCGACATGCTGGATGCGGTCATCGCCACGATTCGCAACTCGGACGACCGTGGGGCTGCTCGTATCTCACTGATGGCGAGCCCCTTCGACTTCTCCGAAGAGCAGGCCAACCACATCCTGGACATGACGCTCGGTCGCCTCACGCGACTGGGTCGTACGGAGCTGGAAGAAGAGATGGCCAAGCTGCGTGCGCTCATCGCCGAGTTGCAGGAAATCCTGTCGACCGACGCCAAGCTGCGCGCCGTTATCGCCAGCGAGATCACCGTTATTCGTGACAAGTACGCCACGCCACGCCTCACCCAGATCGTCAATGACCCGGGTGAGTTGGGCATGGAGGATTTGATCGAGGACGAGGACGTCGTCATCACGATGACTCAGGCCGGCTACATCAAGTCGGTCTCGGCGGACGCTTTCCGCACCCAGGCCCGTGGTGGCCGTGGTGTCCAGGGCGCCAAGCTGAAGGAAGAGGACTTCGTCGAACAGATCGTGCACACCACGACGCACGCCTACCTCTTGCTGTTCTCGAACCTCGGACGCGTCTTCCGTCTCCGCGGCCACGAAGTGCCCATCAAGGAGCGCACCGCCAAGGGCACCGCAGTGGTCAACTTGTTGAACCTGCAGCCCAACGAGCGCATTCAGGCCATCGTGACGACCAACGACTTCCCGAAGGACAAGTTCCTGGTCTTCGCTACCGCCGACGGCACCGTCAAGAAGACGCCGTTCTCGGAGTACGACAAGTCTCGTCGCGAAGGCTGGATCGCCATCAAGCTTCGTCCGGGTGACGAAGTGGTGCGCGTTGTCGCCACCAGTGGTACCGACGACCTGATGGTCGTCACGTACCGCGGTATGTCGATTCGCTTCAACGAGTCTGAAGTCCGAGAAATGGGTCGTGACGCCACTGGTGTGCGCGGCATCAAGCTCAAGGAAGACGACAAGGCCATCTCGCTGGACCTCGTGCGCGAGGACGCGGACCTGTTCCTCGTCACCGACACCGGCTTCGGCAAGCGCGTCAAGGTTGAGCGATTCAACCGTCAGGGACGCGGCGGCATGGGCGTTCGCGCCATCAAGTTGTCCGCGGCTCGTGGCTTCGTGGTCGCCGCCTTCATGGTGCACTTGACCGACGAGATCCTGTTGGCGTCGAGTGGTGGCGTGTTGATTCGCACCGCGGTGCGCGAAGTCTCGTCTCAGGGTCGTGACGCCACTGGTGTGCGTGTGATGAACCTCGACGAGGGACACACCGTCGCTACCGCGGCGGCCGTCCCTGCCGACACGGAATAGTTCGTTGACCACCCGTCGACTTTCACGGTCGGCGGGTGGACAGCGCCGTCCGCAACGGGCAAAATAGTCCGATGGCGGCGCGGTACCTCAGTGCAAGTGAAGCGGTCGAACTCGTCCGTCCCGTGGACGCCATCTGCCTCGGCCTGGTGTCGGGCACGCCACGCACCCTGCTGAGCGAACTCTCCAAGCGCACCGACTTCGAGAACCTCACCCTGAGCGGGGGGCTCATTCTCGGCTCCTACGACCTCTTCACCCATCCGAACGTGCACTACCGCTGCAGCTTCTTTGGTGGGGCGGAGCGGGCGGCCAAGGCCGCCGGTGGTGACGTCGAGTACATTCCCTCGTTCTTCCGCCACTACGGGCTCCTGGTCCAGCAGGCCAACACCCGCGTGATGATGGCCCAGGGGGCCATGCCCGACGAGAACGGCATGATCTCGCTGTCCCTCTACAACGGTGCCCATTTAGAGGAGATGCGACGTTGTGCGCAGGACCCCAATCGGTTGCTGATCGTGGAGGTCTCGCCGCACTTTCCCCGAACGGTTGGTTTGGCCGGTCACCGCCACACCCTCCACGTCGACGAGGTCGACGTCATTGTGGTCAGCGACGCCCACCCGACGCAGCTGCCGAGTGAAGCGGGCACGCCCGAGGACTTGGCCATCGCCGGATTCGTTGCCGAGTACGTGACCGACGGGGCCACCCTGCAGACCGGCATTGGCGCCGTGCCGAATCTGGTCGCCCAAGCGCTCGCGTGGGGTGACGGCGGTGACTACGGCGTTCACTCCGAGATGTTCACCGACGGCCTCTTCGAACTGAGTCGGGCCGGCAAGGTCACCAACGCCCGCAAGGGCATCAACACCGGCGTGTCGGTGACGACCTTCGCCCTGGGCTCCCAGGACCTCTACGACTTCATGCACGAGAATCCCGCGGTGGGGTTCGCGCCCGTCACCTACGTGAACGACCCGGCCGTTATCGCCGCGAACCACAAACTTGTCTCGATTAACTCCGCGCTCGAAGTCGACCTGCAGGGACAGATCGTGGCCGACACGATTGGTTCGCGGCAGTACTCCGGTGTGGGTGGCCACATGGACTTCCTCGAAGGCGCGAGCCTCTCGCTCGAGCACACGTCGCTGATCTGTCTACAGTCGACCGCCGTGGTGAAGGGGGTGCGTCAGTCTCGTATCATTGGAGACATGACCCCTCACTCCGTGGTGACTTCACCTCGTCACCTCGCCGGCGTCATTGTCACCGAATTCGGCAGCGCCGACTTGCGCGGCAAGAGCGTGCGCGAGCGCGCCGAGGCCCTCATCGCCATTGCGCACCCCGATTTCCGCGACGAGCTTCGCGCCAGCGCCGCACTGCTAGGCCGTTAAGTGCTCATAGTCCGGGAGTTAGGTATTGAGATCGGCGCGCGCCGTATTCTCGAGCCCGTCAGTTTCACGGTGGGCAACGGGGAGAAGGTTGGCCTCGTGGGCCGCAATGGCGCCGGCAAGTCAACCCTGCTGTCGGTGTTGCTCTTGCAGACGCCCGAACACTTGCGCATTTCGGGAACGGTGCAGCACCAGGGCCGCGTCGCCCACCTGCCCCAGGAGCCAGTGCCCGGTGGTTTGGGCGTTGAGCCCATCGGCCTCAGCCACGTCCTGAGCGCCCGCGGTATTGACCGCCTGGACGCCGACATGAACCAGGCCCGTCACGACCTCGCCGCCGACCCCACCGAAGAGACCATCGAACGCTTCACCGCGCTCGAGGAGGCCTTCCGAGAAGCCGGCGGCTACGAGGCAGAGTCCGAGGTCGCCCGACTGGCCGACGGTCTCGGTCTGGAACAAGAACTG
>DAIQPT010000067.1:0-3066 GCA_036787185.1 Acidimicrobiales bacterium
ATGATTTCCTTACGTAATTAACTAATTGGACAAGTGACGGCCACGGAGAAGCTGGTGCCATCGGGCGACAGCGTGCCCGGGGTGGCCCAAGGGTTGGCCGTCGCCGGGTCAAGCACCTGCCAGGCCTGGTTCGTGAAGGCACTGATTGAACCAGTAATCGACCCACCCGTGGCGTCGGCGTTGGTGAAGGTGACCGGAGAAATCGAGGCCATGACCGCGAGGCCGGGCACGCCCGCAATGGTGTCACCGCTACGTTCGACCACCCACTCGGCGCTGCTCTGCGACGGGACTGGTGAGGCCCCGCTAACAAGCTTCGTGTAGCTCCAATCTTGGGTGAGATCGCTCACCGTCAACGTCCATGTGCCGTCTGCAGTCGAGACTGAGGCGGACATTTGATCACCGGCGTTAACGGGATACGTGGCAATCGGGAGCCCCACATCAAAATAGGCCGAGCCGTCGGGGGCCGTATAGTCGCCAAACATTTCCCACCACGCTTCGTAAAACGGGGCCCCGTTGACGCATCGGGCACTGGTGCCTGTTTGTTCGACGGTTGGGGTTCCGCCGACGCCGTCAATACCAATCCACTGGGACGTAGAAGACATGGCGGTGGTGGCGCACGTCACCGTTGGCACAGTCCAATCGCCCGAGACGGCCGAGAAGGTTTGTCCGGTGGCGACGTACCCCGACCAATTCAAGTCTGATGTTGCTAATGGATTTACGACGTAGAGAAGCACCGCATTCGATGTCGCCTCGCCAAGTGAATTAGTAAAGACGACTTCGTATTCATTGCCGTTATCGAGGAGAGAGGGGGTGAGCGTCAAGGACGGGGACGTAGCACCAACGACGAGGTTCCACGTCGACCCCTTATTGGTGGAAACATACCATTGCGCTGAGGGCGCCGGAGTTCCGTTGACTACAGCACTGAAGGTGGCCGACTGACCGTTGAGTACCGACTGGGCGGTTGGTTGTCGAGCGATAGTGGGAAAGAGGGGGATGGGTGCCGTCACGAAGAGGGAGCTTGCTTTGGAGGTGACGCTGCCCGATGCGTTGCTAAAGACCGCTTCCACCAGGAGCCCGGACATCGCGAGCGTTACGTTGGGCAGCGTCAATGTTGGGCTCGTCGCCCCCGCGACAGCAACCCACGTCGCGCCGTGATCGGCCGATGTGCGCCATTGGATTGCGGCATGCGGGTCGCTGGAAGAGGCCGAAAACGAAGCACTAGTTCCAGCTACCACGGTGGCGTTAAAGGGATTGTCCACCACGGTCGGCGGGAGGAGGTGCGATACCCCAAGAGTCGCAATGGACGAGGTCGCCGTGCCTTGGGAGTTAGTGAACTGTGCGCGGTAGTCGTAGCCGTCCTGTTTGAGCGAGGTCACGGCAACGCTAAGCGTGGTTTGCCCGTGGGAGTTGATGCCGAGCCACGTCACGCCACCATCCTTGGAGCAGTACCAGGAAACTCGTGCCGCTGGTGTGCCGGTCGCAGCAGCTGAGAATGTCGCCACTGTGCCGATTGGCGCCGCGGAATCACTGGTGGGGTTGGCAGTAATCACCGGCGCCCTCAAGGGCTGAACGGTCAGCGTGGCCGACGTTGTAAAAGCCGTGCCGGACGAATTCGTAAATGACGCCTCAAATTCAGTACCGTTCAAGGCATTTGTCGCGGTGAGGGTTAGTCGCTTTGTGGTAGCGCCACTGATTGGAGTCCAAGTCGCACCTTGGTCACTAGAGGAAAGCCATTGGGCCTGGCCCGTTGTGGCGCTCGCCAGAAACGTTACTTTTGCCGTGGCAATAGCTGACTGGTTGGCGGGGTTAACAGTAATAACTGGACGGGGAGCGGGTCGCGCGGCCAATGCAGCCGATTGATTCATCACGAAGGAGATTGCGACCGCGGCGAGAGTGATCACTCGCGGCCAACGAAGAATTTGAACCATACTTTGATGATTACATCGCGGAGGTGGTTGCGCAATTTTCGTTTACGAAAATTAGAACGAAGCTGACGCACGCCTCAGGCCGCGGGTGTTAAACATATCGAGGTTGCCTAAGGTGAGTATCAGATGAACAAGCAAAGCCGTAAATACGTCTCCCTCGAGGCACTGGAGACCCTCGGGAGAGCAATGCGGGCGGCGAGAAGTTTCCATGAGCCGCCATTGCGCCTCGTTGACATTGGGGAATCACCCAAGGCGCCTCGAAGTTGGAGCGACTCCCACCTCTCAAAGGTAGAGCGGGGAAAGGAAGTGCCCGGCCTGGATTTGGTGCTTTGGTACGAACAGCGAACTCAGGTCGCCTCGGGCAGCCTGATATCGCTCTGGGAACAGGCGACGGGGCTGAAGTATCAACCAAATTCGGCTGAATCTAAAGAGGAAGCTCCCTGGGTTATTGAGCGGCTCGAAATGTATCTCGATCTCCGGCCGACTGAACCCCTGCTGACACACACGCGGGACCTTCTGTCGAATAAACAGAATGATTCATATTGGATCATGTACGACACCAAAGATGTCGTGATGAAGGGCGCTGATTCTGACGTCGTTGTCGAGGTTGGTGGGGAGATTGTTGAACGGCAGCGAGTCGAAAATTCCACGGTTGAGAAGGCTCGAATCTCTTTAGGTCGAGTTGTCCAGCGTGGGGGGTGGCACCACCTACGGGTAACCCACCGACTGCCATCGCGCGACACCCCTCCCTTTCTCGATTTTTCACTTCGTACGCCCGGTGTCCGGGATGTCCAACTAATCGTCCACTTCCCCGCTGGTTCGCGGCCGAGGGTTTTACGCTTTACCCACGCCTATTCGGCCGACCTCGCCGAACTTATAGCGAACCCCTTTGTTATTACGAATCCGGAGCCACAAAGAGAAGAACTGTCGCTCGATGAATTTGGGCTGGCCCTGACACGGTTCCCCTTTCCGGAGGCGGGATTTCATCATGGTCTGGTGTGGAGCGAAATCTAAGCCGCCAACTACTTTCGTTCGGAGAAGGACAATCACTTGTTTTATGCGGTCAGGCCGCGGCCACCGGTCCAGGACGACCTCGTCAAGCGTGACTTTCGAGCGACCGAAATGAACCAGGTGTGGCTGA
>DAIQPT010000068.1:0-3018 GCA_036787185.1 Acidimicrobiales bacterium
AGCAAGAAC
This sequence comes from Acidimicrobiales bacterium, assembly GCA_036787185.1. GTDB lineage: Bacteria > Actinomycetota > Acidimicrobiia > Acidimicrobiales > RAAP-2 > RAAP-2. Next base: position 10 of record DAIQPT010000068.1, read on the forward strand.
TCCTCCTCGAAGACCTGAACTCCCTCTCGGGTGGTCAGCGTCGTCGCATCGACCTCATGCGCGTCCTCTACGAGCAGCCCGAGACCATGGTGCTCGACGAACCGACCAACCACCTCGACAAGGCCGCCAAGCGCTGGCTCTTCGACGAGCTCGACCGCTTCCGCGGCACCGTCTTGGTGATTAGCCACGACTTGCCCCTGCTGGACAAGTCCATTGACCGCGTCTTGGCGCTGCGCGACGGCCAGTTGCGCGAATACAAGGGCAACTACACCAAGTTCCTGGAACAAGAAGAGACCCGCCGCCTCACCGAAGAGAAGATGGCGATGCACCAGGGCGAAAAGATCGACCAGATGAAGGACCTCGCCAACTCGATGCGTGGCCAGACCGCGGCCCGCGCCCGCTTGGCCAAGGTCCTCGACCGCAAGGTCGAAAAGCTGGAAGAGAACCGCGTTGAAGTCACCAAGGTGGAAAAGAAGGTCACCTTCCGTCTGCCCGTGCCGCCCCGCAGTGGTGACGTGCCAATGACCGTCGAGCACGTTGGCGTTCAGTATGGCGACTTGCGCGTCGTGAACGACGTCAACTTCATCACCCGCCGTGGCGACCGCATCCTGATCGTTGGTCGCAACGGTGCCGGTAAGTCGTCGCTGCTGCGCTGTCTCGCCGGCACCCAGAAGAAGTTCGAAGGTGTGGTGAAGTTCGGCGCCAACGTCTCCGTGGGCTACTTCGCCCAGGAGCACGAACAACTCGATTTCTCCAAGACCGTCCTCGACCACCTCGAGAACGCCACGGTCCAGACCGAGGTGCAGCGTCGCGCCCTCCTCGGTGCCTTCGGCCTCAAGGGATCAGCAGCTCACCAGCTCCCCGGCACGCTGTCCGGTGGTGAGCGCGCCAAGCTGGCGCTGGCCATTATGGCCGCCTCGGACGCCAACCTGCTGCTGCTCGACGAACCGACGAACAACCTCGACCCCGCCAGTGTGCAGGCCCTGGGCGAAATGATGGGTCAGTGGCAGGGCACCATCGTGGCGGTCAGCCACGAACGCGACTTCGTGGAGGCCCTCAAGCCAACCCACGCCGTGTTGCTGCCCGAAGAGTACTTCGACCTCTGGCGCGACGACTACATGGATATGATCGAACGTCGCTAGGCGACTATTCGATGCCGGTGTAGAAGGGCGACGTCCGCGGCGGGTAGGCCAACTCGAAGAGGCCGTTCTGCAGCGCTAGGTTCGGGTTGTAGTAGGGGTCGCGAGCGATCTCCAGTCCCCACAGGGCCCGCATGCGCGCCACTTCTCCCCAGAAGCGAATGAGCTTGGCGCCCTCGATGTCGAGGCCACGTGAGACCGACTCGTAGTGGACCAACTGCGCGTGGGGGGTGTAGGAGCACTTGAGGCCACTGCGCTGCACGCGCAGGCAGAAGTCGATGTCGTTGAAGGCGACCTGGAACTTCTCGTCGAGTCCCTCGAGCGCTTCCCAGGTCTCACGACGAACGACGATGCAGGCGGCGGTGCAGGCCTGGAACTCTGAGGCCAGGGTCATGCGACTGAAGTAGCCCGGGGCGTTACCCGCTTCGAACTTGCCGACGTGAGCGGCCAGGGAGTCGGGACCCATGAGCACGCCAGCGTGCTGCACGCGACCGTCGGGGTAGAGCAACTTGGCACCAACGAGTCCCACGCCCGGTAACAACAGCTGGGCCACCATGGCCGAGAGCCAGTCGGGAGTGATGATTGAGGTGTCGTCATTCAGCAGACAGAGGATCTCGCCCTTGCAGAACGGCACGGCCCGGTTGTGGAGGGCCGAGTAGTTGAAGGGGCTGTCGTCGCGCACCACGGTGATCCGCTCACCCATCGAGGCGAAGAAGTCGAGGGTGGACTGCTGTTCGGATCCGTTGTCGATGACCACGATTTCGTAGTTGGGGTAGGTCGTGGTGGCCAGGACTGACTCGATGCAGCCCTTGAGGTAGACACCGTCGCGGGTGGGAATCATGATGGAGACCAGCGGCGGGTTCTCCGGCAGGGCGTAGTAGACGTCGGCGAAGCCCACGGGCGGCAGTTCGCGCACCTCGGCGGCAATACCCCGACGAGCCAGGGCGTCTTCGACAGCGCGGCACCCGGCGGTCAACGCCCAGGGCTTGGCCTCGGAGCTCTGCGAGGTCGAACCGGCGTGGGCGCGCCAGTGGTAGAGGACGTGGGGGATGTGGATGATGGTGTCGCGGTCGACGATTTCGCTGACGCGCAGGACGAGGTCCCAGTCCTGGGCGCCGTCAAAGGCGCTGCGCAGGCCACCGAGCTGGGTGACGAGGTCACGGCGAATGGTGGTGAGGTGGCAGACGTAGTTCTGACCGAGCAGCAGCAGCGGGTCGAAGTCGCTCTTGAAGTACGGCATGAAGGGCTCGCCGGCGTCGTTGATCTTGTCCTCGTCGGAGTAAATCAAGGTGGCGTCGGGGTTGGTGTTGAGGGCCAACACGACGTGGTAGAGCGCGTACTCCACCAGGGTGTCGTCGTGGTCCATGAAGGCAATCCACTCGCCGGTAGCCGCCTCGATGGCCGAGTTCGTCGCCGCGGAGATGTTGCCGTTCTCGGTTCGCTCAATGAGCTTGATGCGCTCGTCCTTGGCGGCGTACTCCTTGATGATGGCGCGTACCTGCGGGTCGGTGGAGCAGTCGTCGGCGATTAACAGTTCGAAGTTGGCGTAGATCTGCTTCTGCACCGAGACGATGGCCTCGCGCAGGTACTGGTGATTGGTGTTGTAGGTCGCCATCACGATGGAGATTTTGGGCTGACGCTCGACCAGGGGGAGACGACTGAGGAAGTGCTTCTTGACGTGTTCGGTGTAGCGACGGTAGGTCACGACCCAGGTGGCGTAGGAGTTGGACTCCATGCGCGGGCTGGTGCGGTTGCCGTTTCCGCGGATCATCACCTTGAGGGCGTGGAGGAAGAGGTGCACACCACGGCGCAGCAGGGAGACGCGGAAGGCCCACTTGCCCAGCGGCACCTCGGTGGTGACGTCGTCTGC
>DAIQPT010000033.1:0-13656 GCA_036787185.1 Acidimicrobiales bacterium
ACGAAGCGAAGGGTGATCGCCGTGAAGTACTTCGAGAACCGTTCGTTCGTGAATACGAGAAACACGCCAGCGACAACGTAGAACAAGGTTGCGCCGGGCCAGCCGAAGAGCACGGAGTTTCCGGGGGTGAAAATGCCTCCGGCGCCGTTACCGACAAACCAAATCATTGCGGCCCAGCCCACTGAAACAAGGGCAGCGGCACGACTGACCAGGCCGTTGGACAAAAGAAACACCAGTCCGATACCGACTTGAATCCACGCCGTGCCCACCGCGAGGTGGAGCGGGTGCTGGTTCCACACGTTGATGGCGTGCTGCATCAACGAGTGCAACCACCCCGGCGTGCCCGCCATAGCGGGGGCGACAACATTGTTGGCGAGCCCCAATGGCATACCGGGTTGGAACTGCAAAATCCCGTCAACCAGCCAGATGAGCCCGAACAGCCAACGGAGGTAGGTGCGGCTGCGAGGCTCGCTCAACCCCGCGGCCGACAGGTTGAACTGTCGCAGGCGGCCCGATACCAACGCGCCAAGCAGGACGAGTAAACCAAGGGCAACAAACAACTCAACCGCCACCACGTACAACTGGTGACGGAACAGTTGAACAACGAGAAAGTTCGTCAGATTGATCTGACCGTTGTTCATGACCATGGGGGTCTCCTAAAGGTTCAAATCGCGCACAACGCCCGACAACACACCATTGACAAAATACGGCGCGTCGTCCCCAGAATAGGTGCGAGCAATCTCGACCGCTTCGTCCATCACGACGGCCTTCGGCGGGGCGTCCTCGCTGAGAAGTTCGCCAATGGCGATCTCCATAACGAGTCGGTCAACCAGCGAAATGCGCTCCAGCGGCCAGTCAATCGAATTCGCGCTGATTAGCTCATGCGCCCGTGCCCGATGGAGTTCGGCGGCGTGAAGCAGCACGATGGTGTATGGGTCGGGCGTGACCGCCAGTTCATCAAGAATTGCCGCGACGTCGCGTTCTTTGATTGATGATTCGTACAGAAGCTCCAGCGCTCGCTCCCGAGCCAGGTGGCGCTGATCGCCGAGGGACGTCACTAGGCGCGCGTCATGTACTCGCCGGTGCGAGTATCAACCTTGATGACCTCGTCGGGGCCGACGAACAGCGGAACCTGCACCACAAAGCCGGTTTCCAGCGTGGCGGGCTTGCGAGCACCGGACACGCGGTCGCCCTGAATGCCGGGCTCGGTTTCGGTGATGCGAAGCTCGACGGAGGCGGGCAGTTCCACGCCAATGACTTCGCCTTCGTAGGAGACGATCATGGCCTTGCCAGTCTCCTTGAGGAAGTTCGCGGCGTCGCCAAGGCTCTTGGAAGCAACGGCGATCTGGTCGAAGGTGTCCTGGTCCATGAAGATGTAGTCGTCACCATCGCGGTAGAGGTACTGGGTGTCGGCCTTGTCGATGATGGCCTGCTCCAGGCGCTCGCCCGAGTTGTAGGTGCGCTCAATGACGGCACCGGTGCGGGCGTTGCGCAGCTTGGTGCGAACAAACGCGCCACCCTTGCCGGGCTTGACGTGCTGGAATTCGATGACCGTGAACAGGCCTTCGGCGATGTTCAGGGTAATGCCGTTTTTGATGTCAGAAGTGTTGATTGCAGCCATGAGGCTCTTTCCCTTTCGGTAACGTGCCGTCCCATCTTAGGGAACGAACCGCCCCGAGCGGTGTCTTAGGCCAGGAGAGACAGTGCGGCGTCCACGGCCAGGTCATAACTCAAGGCGCCAAAGCCCGCAATGGAGCCGTTGACGACGCCGGCCAACGTGCTGACGTGGCGAAACGGCTCCCGTGCCGCAGGATTCGACAGGTGGACCTCAATCTTGGGCCCTGGGAATATGGCCAGGGCATCGGCCAGGGCCCACGAGGTGTGGGTGAGTGCCCCAGCATTGAACACAATCGCCGCGGCCGTCGTCCGAGCGTCGTGAATTGCCTCAATGAGGACGCCTTCGTAGTTCGACTGCACGTGCCGCACGGTAAAGCCGGCCGCTTCGGCGCGAGCCCGTACCCGCGAGACGTGGTCGTCGAGCGTCTGCGAGCCGTAGATCTCGGGACTGCGAGTCCCGAGGAGGTCCAAGTTGGGGCCGGACAAGACGAGTAGTTCGTTGCTCACTGGGTTCCTCCTAAAAAGGCATCGTAGGTGGTGCGAATATCGTCCGCGGTGATGTCGGAAATAAGTCGGAAGCCCGTTGGCGTCGGCAAGACAAACGTCAACCCGTGGTGCGCCTTCTTGTCTCGACCCATGAGTACCAACAGTTCATCGATGTCCATCGGAAATGGCAGCGTCGAGGGCAACCCGAAGTAGTCCACGACGGCGTCAGTAACTTCCACCTGGTCACTATCAACGAGACCGCACTGCGCCGCCAACCGGACCGCGAAACGCAATCCAATGGCCACGGCCTCACCGTGACGCAGGGCGTCGAGGTCGCGCGCCAACGCCAAGCGTTCAATCGCGTGGCCGAACGTGTGGCCGTAATTGAGGAGCGCTCGCTCCCCCGTCTCTTCGAATTCGTCGGCGGCCACGATCCGAGCTTTCAGACCCACGGCAAAGGCGATCAGGTCCTCGAGCGACTGCGTCGCGAGGTCCTCGAGTGGTCGTCCTTCAAGCAGCCAGCACTTCGCTACCTCGCCCATACCACCGCGGTGTTCACGGGCGGGCAGCGTGGCGAGCGCGTCGAGGTCGCAGAAGACGGCGCGCGGTTGATGAAACGAGCCCACCAAATTTTTCCCAGCGGCGATATTGATTCCCGTTTTGCCACCAATGGCGGCATCCACCTGACCCGCTATCGATGTCGAGACGTGAATGACCGCAATGCCGCGGAGGTACACCGCGGCGGCGAAGCCCACCACGTCGGTTGTCGCCCCACCACCAACGGCCACCACCACGTCATGACGCGACAGCCCCAATGCTGCGAACCGGTCGCACAGCACCGCCACGGTCTCAATTGATTTCGCCGCTTCGCCGTCGGGGATGGTGATGACGTCGGTGGGCAGACCCGTCGTGACTGCGGCCCACTCCTGATTCGCCAGCGATGTTGTTGTCACCACCGCTGCCACACGTGCACGCGGTGCAACGCGGCTGATTTCGTTCGCGAGCAGGTTTCGAACTCCAGCACCGATATGAACGTCGTAGGGGTGATCGCGCAATGGCACTCGGATGATCACGACACACGCTCCATCTGACCCAATATTTCTTTTGTCACGTCGACAACGTCACCCGAGGCGTCGACACGAATGGAGGCCACTGCCTCGTAAAGGGGGGCGCGCCGTTCGCGCAGCAGACGCAGCGCAGCCGCGCGGTCGTCGCCCAGGAGAGGTCGGTCACCACCTTCGGTGCGAGCCAACAAGATGTCGTCGGGGGCGTCGAGCCACACCGTGAAAGCGCGCTCCAACAACAATCGAGAATCTTCGGTCGTGACCACGCCACCGCCAGTGGCGATCACGACATCGAGGGCAAGAAGCTCGGCCAAGAGCTCCGTTTCGGCGGTCCGAAAGGCCGCTTCACCTTCGGCGCGAAGAAAGTCCGGCACGGAGATGCCGCGGACGTGCGCAAAGTACTCATCGGCGTCAATTGCTTCAACAGCCAGTGCTGCAGCCAATGCTGTCGCCACCGTCGACTTACCCACACCGGGGAGTCCGACGAGAACGACGCGTGCCACGACTAGGCCGGCCGTGCCGACGATGAGGTGGAGCCGAGGTTGGCCAGGTAGGTGTCGTGATTGCGCACGAACTCTTCGAGAGAGTCGCCGCCGAACTTCCGCACCGCTTCATTGGCCAGGACCAGAGCCAGCATGGCTTCAGTCACGACACCCAGCGCCGGCACCGCCGTCACGTCGGTGCGTTCCTTGAACGACACCGTGGCGTCGCCCGTTGAGACGTCCACGGTTTCGAGGACTGGTCGATTCAGCGTGGCGAGGGGCTTCATGGCGACCCGCGCGATGACGGGCGCACCCGACGTCATGCCACCCTCGAGACCGCCGGCGTGGTCACTGCGACGGGCGTAGCCACCGGCGTTTGAGGCATCAGCGAAAATGGCGTCGTGTGCCACCGATCCACGCTGCGCGGCCTGCGCCATGCCGTCACCAATTTCCACGGCCTTCACGGCCTGGATGCTCATCAAGGCGGCGGCAATTAAGCCGTCAAGCTTACGGTCCCAGTGCACGTGACTGCCGAGTCCCACGGGCACGCCGTAGGCGATGACTTCGACAATGCCACCGAGCGAGTCGCCGTCTTTGGCGGCGGCTTTGATCTCCTCGATCATGGCCTCAGTAGCGGCCTCGTCAAAGCACCGCACTTCGTTTTCGTCAACGAGCCCAAGTTCGTCGGGTCCGGGACGACGGTCGGCCGGCGATGCCGCCGCACCAACACGCACCACGTGCGACACGATTGAGACGCCGATTTCGGCGAGCAGGGCCTTCGCGAGCGCACCGGCCACGACACGGGCGGCCGTTTCGCGAGCACTCGCCCGCTCCAGCACGTCTCGAGCGTCGTCGAACGCGTACTTCTGCATGCCGACGAGGTCAGCGTGTCCCGGGCGAGGGGTCGTCAACTTGTCGCTCGGCGTGCCGGGCGCCGCGGACATCTCCTGCTCCCACTTGGGCCATTCCGAGTTGAGGATTTCGATCGCTACCGGCGAGCCAAGGGTCCGACCGTGACGAATACCGCCGGTCAGACGCAAGACGTCGCGTTCAAAGCGCATACGGGGTCCGCGTCCGTACCCCAGGCGACGACGAGCCAGCTGGTCGGCAATGGCTTCCTCAGTGATGGGCAGACCCGCGGGCAACCCTTCAACGATGACGGTCAGGGATGGCCCGTGGCTCTCGCCGGCAGTGAGGAATCGCAACATAGACCAATTCTAGGTCTTTGGCGAATCAGCCTCTAGTGCGCGTCAGCGTAGAAGGGGTTGACACCCGACGCGTGGTCGGTGACATCGCGGACGTCGGTCAGTTCGGGAATCGCGTCACGAAGCGCGGTTTCGATACCCTGCGTCAAGGTCAGACGGCTCATCGAGCAGCCCTGGCAGCCGCCGGACATCTTGATGTAGGCCACGTTGCTTTCGGTGTCGAGGGCCACGAGGTCGGCGCGGCCACCGTGTGAGGCGATCGACGGATTGACCTGCTCGTCGAGGACTGCCACGGCCCGTCGGGCCAGTTCACTCTCGATACCGAGCGCGAGAATCTCTGCGGGCACGCCGGGGTTCATCTCCTGCGGCGTCGGGTGGTTGGGGTTCACGAGGACCAGGCCACCACCGCCGGCACTGGCGAATTCGAGGCGACTGCCCTTGAGGCGGTCAATGCTGGCGGCCGGAATGACGATGGTCACGTCGCCGTCACGGCCAATCACGGCACCTTCGGGAGCGTCAGCAACATCGGAGAAGTACAGGTCGTAGGCGTAGCCGTTGCCCTGGGTGCCGGTGACTTCAATAAAGAGACCGAGTCCCTCGTTCGGCTGCTCGCCGGCCATGGCGTCGAGGACGATGTTGCGGGCTTCGTCAGTGAGCGAAAGGACGTCAAATGTGGAGTCGGTCATGGCTTCAGTTTAGGGGCGCACGCCACTGAGCCAACCAACTAAGTTCGTGCCGTGACAAATCCCTCCCTCGACACGCACGAATGGATGAGCTTCGTTGACGACGATGGCGCCTCGTGGTTGGTCGACATCACCTTCCTGCTCAGCAACTGGAACTGCATCTTCGGCAATGGGTGCCAGGGTGTCCTGACCGGTCCCGCACCCGAACTGGTGCAGGGGTGCTGCAGCTACGGCGCTCACTTCACGGGAGAAGAGGATCGCCAGCGCGTTGAACTCGCCGCCACACGACTCACCAAGGATCAGTGGCAGTTCCGCGACAAGGGCAAGAAGGGCACCACCAAGGTGAACAAGGAGGGTGACATCGTCACCAAGATGGTCGACGACGCCTGCATCTTCCTCAACCGCCCCGACTTTGCCCGCGGTGCCGGATGCGCGCTGCACGTTCTCTCGCTCGACACGGGCGAGAGCTTCATCCCGCTCAAGCCCGAAGTGTGCTGGCAGGTCCCCTTGCGCAAGGAAGAAATCGAACTGGCTAATGGCGACATCGTGACGCGCATTGCTCAGTGGGACCGCAATGACTGGGGCGAAGGTGGCTCAGAGTTCCACTGGTGGTGCACCCAGGACGACGGGGCCTTTACCGGGGCAACGCGCGTCGTTGATTCCATGCGCGAAGAGTTGATTGCCATGACCAACGAGTCGGCATACCAGCAGATTTTGGCCTACTGCGACAGCAAGACGCGCCAGGGTACGGCGCTCCCGCACCCCGTTCTGCGCCGCCGCTAACTACTCTGCCGCGAGCGGGTCTTCCTCGGAGAAGACAGTGCGAGGCAGTGAACCGAGAATTTCGTCGTACCGGTCTTCTTCCACCAGACACCACTCGGCGTGGACGTCTTCGGGGGCGGCGCCACACTCCACGCAGGTGGTCGCGCGGGGACCGGTGGTGCGCTTCAATTCACGAGCTTCGACAAAACGACGGTGGCGACCCTTTTTCACGGCAACTCCTCACTGACCGCAGGCCATTACTGGCGGCGGTCCAGGCTCAGTTCGCCTGAGCCGGACTTCCATACTACCCACTCCCCGCCCTATCAGGACGTACGCTGGGAGGCATGAGCGCCGCCTTTGACCCCCAGGACATGATTCAGCGATTTCAGGAACGAGCCGACGCGGTACGCCGACGCGGTGTCCCACCCGTTGAAGGACCAGAGCGGCAGCGCTTTATGGAGGCGGCCCGACTGGACTTCCAGGACTACGCCATGATCGGTGACGCGGTCGCAACGCTCGAGGACGGTATTTTGCGGCTCGAAATCGACCTTCGTCCACCGGCGCAGGACTAGTTGCCCGCAACGGCACTGAGCCGAGCGGCCGCTTCGTAAAGCGAGGCGGTGCCCATCTCAAGGTAGCCAATGGCTCGCGCGCGGGCCGGCAACGATGATCCGGCGGTGTAGCAGGCGTTGGCGCCCTCCCCGAGCTCGTTGTAGGCCGTCGCGAGCAAGTGATTCAACTGCGCGTCGGGTGTCGGCAGCGACGAGTTGGCCGCCTCGGTTTCGACGAGGAGGACCCCACACACCGTGTGGAGGTTGGCCACCGATTCGCCGACCGTGCGCAGGGCCTTGGTGGACGAGGTGACGTCGCCAACCAGACTCTTTGCTGAACTGAGGAAGCCACTCTGCGAGCGCCACTGTCGCGTCGCCGCCGTCGGCGATTGTGTGCCACACGACGCGAGCAGCACACCGGCCACCAGCACGAGGGCAACGCGGCGGATCACGCGGCGACGATGAGGTGCAGTTCGCGACGTCCGCGGCGCAGCACCAGGTACTTGCCGTGGAGGGCATGGTCGAGGGTGATCGCGGCGTCGGCTTCGACGCGACGATTGTTGAGGTAGACGCCGCCCTGTTCCAGGAACCGACGGGCCTCCCCCTTCGACTTCGCCAGACCGCAGGTCACGAGCACCGTTGCGGCGTCGGCCCCGTCGAGGAGTTCCTGGCGCGACCACGTCGACGAAGGGGCGTCGGCCATGACCGTGAGGAGCATCGCCTCGTCGAGTTCGGCAATGGATTCGCTAAACAACGCTTCGCCGGCGCGCTCGGCGGCCACCTGCGCGTCACGCCCGTGCACCAGGGCCACCACTTCATTGGCCAGAGCGCGCTGGGCCCGACGTTCCTGTGGCGCCTCCTGCGTGGCGATGTCGAGTTCACGAATCGTGTCGTGGTCGAGGAAGGTGAAGAAGCGCAACAATGTGGGCACTGTCTGGTCGTCGGCGTTCAACAGGAACTGGTGCAGCGCGAAGGGCGGCGTCAGGTTGGCATCCAGCCACACCTTCTGATTGCCCCCTTCGGACTTCCCGAACTTCTGTCCGTCGGCGCGCAGCAGCAGCGGTGAGGTCAGACCAGCGCCCGATCCGCCGGTCACCTTGCGAATGAGTTCGGTGCCCATGGTGATGTTGCCCCACTGGTCCGAACCACCAAGCTGCAGGGTGCAGCCGTGGTCGATATTGAGACGAAGGAAGTCGTAGGCCTGCAGCAGCATGTAGGTGAACTCAGTAAACGAGAGGCCCACGTCGTCACGATCGAGGCGACTCTTCACCGAGTCCTTGGCCACCATCTGGTTAACGGTGAAGTACTTGCCGACATCGCGGAGGAAGTCGGTCATCGAAATTGTGGTGAGCCAATCGGCGTTATTGAGCAGCAGGGCCTGCGAGGCACCGGCGGCCGGGGTGAAGTCGAGAAAGCGCGTGAGTTGTTCGCGGATGCCGGCCACGTTGGCCTCGAGCTGCTCAATCGTCAGCAAGGGGCGCTCGGAGGCCTTGAAACTGGGATCACCGATGAGTCCGGTGCCGCCGCCGGCCAGCGCGATGGGGCGGTTACCCGCCATCTGAAGTCGACGCAGATTGCAGAGCTGCAGGAGGCTTCCCAGGTGCAGCGAAGGGGCAGTCGGGTCAAAGCCGATGTAGGCAGTGACGCCACCCGCACCAAGGCGATCGAGCACCTCATTGTCGGTGGCCTGGTGCACCAGTCCACGAAACTCCCAGTCGCTGCGCAATGTCATGCCCAAAGTCTAGGAGGCCGCGCTCGAACGGCTCGGACTAGCCCGAATAGCTCGGTCCGTGGATCTTGAGCCACAGCACCCACGAGGCCCACCAACCGGTGACTTCGGCCACGCCAATCGCGATGAGCAGCAGACCGCCGATAATGCCCACGACCTTCGCGTGCCGACGCAGCCACGTTGAGGCCCGCATAACGGATTCCGAGGCCACCGCGGCAACGACGAACGGCAGGCCGAGCCCGAGGCAGTAGACGAAGGTCAGGATTGAACCTCGGAGGGCTGTCGCTCCCGAGGATGACGACGCCAAGCCCAAAATTGCGCCGAGCGTCGGGCCAATGCACGGCGTCCACCCCAGCGCGAAGAGAGCCCCGAGGAATGCGGCCCCAATCACGGTCGCCTTGGGAAGGCGGTGACTACGTCGTTCGCGCTGGAGCCAGCGCGCCGGCCACCATCCGGCGAAGAAGCAGCCCAGGGCGATAGTCATGAGCCCGAAGATGATTTGAAGTGGGCGCTGGTGCTGGCTGATCTTGGCGCCGAGAAAACCAAAGAGGGCACCGAATGACACAAAGATCAGCGAGAAGCCCAGAACGAATGCCAACGAACCCAGCACCGCGCGGCCACGTCCGCCGCGCGCCACCGAGGCCCCCGTGGCGCCACTCAAGAAGGCCAGGTAGCCGGGCAACAGCGGCAGCACACAGGGTGACAGGAACGACACGAGGCCCGCGGCGAACGCCAGTGGGAATGCCGCGAGGAGTGAGGACGGGAGCGCGCCGATCATGACAACCACGTCTCCACCGCGGCCACCATGGTCTCGTGGCGTGCCACGTTGGCCTGTCGCGACGGAACGTCAGCCACTATCACCGAGAGGCCCGCACGGTCGAGGCCCGCGGCAATCGCGGCCCGCAAGGCGGCACCGGACGCAACGTGTTCCGCGTGATGCCCGAACGACTGCGCGACGGCCGCGATGTCGTGCGTGCGCACCGTGGCGTAGAGGGCGTCAAATCGATCGGTCGGCAGCGCAGAGGCCTGGGGCAGGAAATTGAAAATACCGCCGCCACGATTGTCCACCACGACGAGGACGAGACTGGTGTCCGGCGCCGCGCCATCAACAAGTGCTGAGACGTCGTGCAGGAAAGTCACGTCACCGATCAGGGCGAGAGCCGACTGGCCACTCGCCACGCCGAGCGCAGTCGAGACCACCCCATCAATACCGTTCACTCCCCGATTGGCGTACACCGGCTTTACCCGCGACGGCGACCACCACTCAACGTCACGAATTGGCATGGATGAGCCAATAGTCAACGGCACTCCGTGGTTCACGGTCGCTTCCACGACGGTGCGCGCCACGGAAATTTCGTCAAACGAGCCAGCGTCGATTTTGGCGAGCTCCTCGCCAATGCGCCGCGAGGCACCCGCCCAGTCGCTGACAAACGCGCTGTCGCCTCGGAGCTGGGGTGAGCGGCTGTCGGGCAGCCCCGGGAGGCGGTCACTGATCAGTCCGTCGGGGTCAGCCACAAAGCCAGCGCCGGTGTAGGCAATGACTCGCGCACCCCATTCACGCAGGCGACTGGCCAGCACCTTGGACGCCGGTAGCCCGCCAATGCGAACCACCACGTCGGGACGGAACCGGGTGGCGTCACGGTCGCTACGCAGCATGGGGTCCGCATACGGGAGGGTGTGCGGCGCAGTCGCGTCACCGATGACGACCCAGTCGAGTCCCCAGAGTTCCATTACCAATTGCGCCGAAACACCGCTTCCGACGACGCAGAGCACTTTGCTCCCCGCGATGTCAATCGCGGAGCGGGCCTGCGGGACGTCCGGTGCGAAGGTCCACATCTCGCCATCGTCGCGGGCGGGAGGTGTCGGCAGAGGTTCGGCGACCAGTGGTTCAATGAACGCCAGATTCAGGTGCACCGGACCAGCACCATTCTCGTCGAGGCCACGGGCGACACGCCACGCGCGAGCGGCCATGGGTCGCCACGACGCTGCCGCATCCTCGCGGGCGACACCGGGTTCGATGAAGGCACGTACCGACCGACCGAAGAGACCGGCCTGATTCATGGTCTGTGGTGCGCCCACGTCGTGCAGTTCCGGTGGGCGGTCGGCGGTGACAACCACCAACGGCACACCGCTCAGATCAGCCTCGGCAACCGCGGCATGGAGCTCGGCCGCCGCAGTGCCACTGGTGACCACGATGGCGACCGGGCGGCGCGTCGCGAGCGCACGTCCCAAGGCGTAGAACGCGGCCGACCGTTCGTCGATGCGGACATGGCAGGTGATCTCCTCACGCGCGGCGATGGCCAAGACCAGAGGGGTTGAACGTGACCCGGGGCAGATGACGACGTCCTGAAGTCCAGCGCGAATCCATTCGTCAACCAGGGTGGCGCAGAAGGTCGCTTGCACGCGACTGGGGTTCGCTACGCTCATGGTTGATGTCACTCCCTGTTTCCGACCGACCCGATGTCGGTCCCACGTTGCTGTGGCTCCACGGGTTCACGCAAACCCAGCACGCCGCAGAACGTTTCCGCTCCATTCTGGCAGGAAGTCTGACTTTGGTGACCCCCGATTTGCCAGGGCACGGTGGGGCGGCCCACGAGTCGGCCAGTCTCGGCGAGAGTGGCCAGCACTTGGCCGACCAGTTCCTTACAACACCGCGATTTGTTGGTGGGTACTCCTTTGGGGGACGCACCGCCCTGCACGTCGCCCTCGCCCGTCCCGATCACGTCGAGCGCTTGGTGCTACTCAGCACCACCCTTGGTATTGCTGACGGCGACGAGCGCGCCCAGCGACGAGGTCGTGACGAAGCCCTCGCGACTCACATTCGCAACATCGGTACCGAGGCCTTCTTGGACGAGTGGCTGGCTCAGCCGCTCTTTGCCGGACTCCCCCGCCGTGACCACCACGAACGCAGCCATGACGCCGAAGGGCTCGCTCGATCGCTGGAACTCGCGGGCACAGGAACTCAGGCGTACCTCGGTGACGCCGTCGCGACGCTCACCATGCCGACGCTGGTGCTCTGCGGCGCCAACGACGAAAAGTTTGTCCGCGAGAGCCACGCACTCGCCGAGCGACTTCCGAATGCCACCCTTCACGTCGTCGAAGGAGCGGGCCACGCACTCCACATGGAACGACCCGACGTCGTCGCCGGGTTAGTGGTGGACTTTTTGGCCTAGTGCCATATCAGCAGTGACAAGACCGCAACGGCTCCAACGGCCAGCTGGGCACGGGCCGACAGCTTGAGAAGCGGCAGGAGTTCACGGCCCTTGCGGGGTGAAAAAGCAATACGCAGCGGCCCGGCGTAGAGGACGATGGCGATGAGCGCCGCCAACGGCGCGCCACCGAGCAGTGCACCAACCAACGTGGCGACAACGAAGAAGGCGTAGAGATAGGAGGCTCGCTCACGGCCCAAGCGGGCGGCCAGCGTGCGCTTGCCGGAGATCTGATCCCCGTCGATGTCACGGAGGTTGTTGGCCTCCAGCAATGCGCAGGCCATTGCCCCCGCACTGAGACCCCACCACCACGCCCGACCCGAGAGGTGCTCGTGCTGGGCGTAAGTCGTCCCCAGCACCGCAACGAAGCCGAAGTAGATCATGACAAAGAGCTCACCGAGTCCGAGGTAGCCATAGGGCTTCGGACCTCCGGTGTAGAACCACCCGGCGGCCACCGCCGTCACACCCAGCGCCGCGAGCCACCACGAGGTGCGAGACGCCAACAGCAAGCCGGCAACTCCCGCCAGGGCGAAGGTGCCAAATGCCGCCGCTTTGACCGCTCGAGCGGGCACCAAACGAGACGCCGTCAGTCGAAAGGGACCGACCCGCTGTTCGTCTGTCCCACGAATGCCGTCCGAGTAGTCGTTCGCGTAATTCGTGCCAATCTGGAGCAGCAGGGCGACCACAACGCACAGCATCGTATTCAGCCAGTTGAGCGACGCAGGGCGAACCACCGCCGCGCCAATCGCGACCGGCACGATGGCTGCGGGCAAGGTTCGCGGACGTGCCGCCAGCACCCATCGCTGCAGTGGACCCGGCGTTGGCGTCGACACTACGGCCGCTTCGGGAATCGTGAGAAGTCGGGGGCGCGGTGCTCGACGAAGGCGTTGCGGCCCTCCTGCCCCTCTTCGGACATGTAGAACAACATCGTGGCGTCGCCGGCCAACTGCTGGATGCCGGCCAGCCCGTCTTCGGCCGCGTTGAAGCCAGCCTTGAGCATGCGCAGCGCCAGGGGTGACAACGTCAGGATCTGGCGGCACCACGCCACGGTTTCGCGCTCGAGGTCATCGAGTGGCACCACCGTGTTGACGAGACCCCAGTCGTAGGCCTGAGCGGCGTTGTACTGACGGCACAAGAACCACACTTCCTTCGCACGCTTGAGGCCAATGGTGTTAGCCAGGAGTGACGAGCCGTAGCCGCCATCAAATGAGCCCACGCGTGGTCCTGTTTGCCCGAATCGGGCGTTGTCGGCCGCGATGGACAAGTCGCACACGAGGTGCAGAATGTGGCCACCACCAATGGCGTAGCCGGCGATCTGGGCGATTACGGGCTTCGGAAGCCGACGAATCTGGATCTGCAGGTCGAGAACGTTGAGTCGCCCCACACCCTTCTTGGCGACAGCGTCATCGCCGATGTAGCCGTCATCACCACGAATTTTTTGGTCACCGCCGGAGCAGAACGCGTCGGCGCCTGCGCCCGTCAGGATGATGACCCCAACGGACGTGTCATCGCGGGCTTCTTCAAACGCGTCGGAAAGCTCAAACAACGTTTGCGGGCGAAAGGCGTTACGGCGTTCCGGGCGGTTGATGGTGATGCGAGCAATGCCTTCGGCCACCTCGAAGAAGATGTCCTGATAGTCACCTCGGCGCTCCCACGTGGGTAGCGGCAGTGAACGAAACTGTTCGACGGGGTCGATGGGGTCGCCAGAAATAACGGTAGTTACCATGCAGCCACGCTACCGGTCACGCCACAAGGGCGTGCGTCTAGCTCTCGCTCGAAGAGGTGCGACGGCCCAGCAGTCGACGGAGCATGGAGCGGTTGCTCCCCGATCCGCGACCCGCAGACTTGTCCACCGTTACCGCGGCCAG